>JAVBPR010000002.1:0-27250 GCA_031549485.1 Eubacteriales bacterium
TCATTCATATCCTTCTACAAGCGAGCGGGCAAAGCACAAGGTGCTCGAACTCGCGGCGCTTGCGGCGCGCTTTGCGGGGAAAATCAAAGTTTTCGTGGTTTCCTTTACCGAGATTCAGGAGCAGATGCGCGGAAAAATACCGGAGGAGCTTTTTACAATAACTATGCGCCGCATTATGATGATGATCGCCGAAAAAATCGCGGCGCAGACGGGTGCGCTATGTCTTGTCACCGGCGAAAGCCTCGCGCAGGTCGCAAGCCAGACAATGCAGGGGCTCGTATGCAGCGACGCGGCGGTTTCGATTCCGGTTTTGCGGCCGCTTATCGGGCTTGATAAGGGCGAAATTGTCGCAAGGGCAAGGACATACGGCACGTTTGACAAGTCTATCGAGCCATATGAGGATTGTTGCGCGGTATTTTCGCCGAAACACCCCGATACAAAGCCTAAAATAGAGTTTGTGCTGAAAGCGGAGGAAAAACTGCCGCTTTCCGAGCTAATCGAAAAGGCGGTGGCGGAAAAAGAAGAATATTCCGCCGCATTTGATCGAAAAACGGGCATTATAATAAAGAGCGGCGGCGACGCAAAATTGACAATGGATAATTGACAATTGACAATTATGGAAGCCGGCTTCGCCGACATTCGATTAGTTAACAGTTATGGTGCGCCGGCTTTTGCCGGCATTGATTAAAAGAAATGCGGGACATGGGGATAAAGCATTGCGCGGAACCGGGGCGAATGGAATTCGCCAATACGGGCGGGATCTCCCGCCCGCAACGCCGCAAAAGCGGCGGGTTCCGCGAGAATGCAAGCAGAATTTAGATTAATGGGTACGGCGTGTGCAGCGAAGATGGGAGCATGATTTGGAATTATGGGGACGGCGGGTTATAGAAACTTGTCCTCTAAGTTTCGCTTTGCTAATTAAAACTTGCTTTCAAAGATTCGCCGTTTTTAAATATTTTCGCCAAGCAATTTTAAGAAGACGCCGTAGGCGGATTAAAAAAGTGCTTAACATTATTTGCTTCCTAAGAATTGCCGTTCTTAATATCTTCGCCAAGCAATTTTATGCAGACGCCGTAGGCGGATTAAAAATTGCTTTCAAAGATTTACCATTCCAAATATTTTCACCGAGAAATTTTAAACAGACGTCTTGGGCGGAACAAAAAAGTGCTTAGCATTATTTGCTTCCTAAGAATTGCCGTTCTTAATACTCTCGCCAAGCAAATTTAAGCACCCTCCGTAGGAGGAATAAAAGGAGGAATAAAAATGGATGCTGAGATACTATGTGTCGGGACCGAGCTGTTGCTCGGCGACATTTTAAATACAAACGCGCAGTTTTTATCGCGCGAGCTTTCGAAAATAGGGGTAAATGTGTTTTTTCAAAGCGTTTGCGGTGATAATCCGAAGCGGCTCCGCGCCGCGCTGGATGTCGCTTTTTCGCGCGCCGACTGCGTTATAACAACCGGCGGTCTCGGCCCGACTTACGACGACCTAACAAAAGAGACGATAGCCGAAATCATGGGTGCCCCGCTTGTGCGAAACGCGGAGAGCGAGGAAGCAATGACGCGCTTTTTTGCGCGGATCGGCAGAGAGATGACCGAAAATAATTTAAAACAGGCGGATATTCCGGAGGGCGCGGTTGTCATGCAAAATCGCAACGGAACAGCGCCGGGCTGTATTCTTGAGAAAAACGGGAAAATCGTTATCATGCTACCCGGACCGCCGCGCGAAATGCAGCCGATGTTTCTTGAATGCGCCGCTCCGTTTTTGAAAGAAAAGACCGGAAAGGCTATTGTTTCAGCTAATATCCGGCTCTACGGAATCGGAGAGAGCGCGGCGGAGCATCGCCTCACGTCGCTAATGCGCGAGAGCAAAAATCCTTCGGTTGCACCCTATGCCAAAGAGGGAGAGGTGCTTATTCGTGTTACCGCGATGGCCGAAAACGAGGAAGAGGCGCGAAAACTTATTGCAGCTCCGGTTGAAAAAATAAAGTCCGAATTTTCCGAATATTGCTACGGTATCGATAAAGACAGCCTTTGGCAGGTCGTTTTTGAGCGGCTTTCCGAAAGAGGATTGAAAGTCGCCTCGGCCGAAAGCTGCACAGGCGGGCTTTTTTCCGAGCTCCTTACCTCGCTTCCGGGCTCGAGCGCGGTTTTTGACGGCGGGGTTGTCACCTATAGCAACGAGATGAAGGAAAAACTTATCGGCGTTTGCCGCGAAACGCTTGAAAATTTCGGCGCGGTAAGCCCAGAAACCGCAAAAGAAATGGCGGAGGGCGTTCTCGCTCTTTGCGGCGCCGATGTCGGCATAGGAATTACGGGCATAGCGGGCCCGGGCGGAGGCACTTCCGAAAAGCCGGTCGGCAGAGTTTATGTCGCTTGTGCCTATAACGGCAAAACCGAGGTGCGCCAGCTCGATATAGGGCGCGGCGGAAATGAGCGCGAAATGGTCAGAAAATTTTCGGTTCTCGCCGCATTTGATATGATTAGGAAAATGATAGGATAAACGCTTATAAAAGTTATGTCGCTTACGTTAAGCCGGGGAGGTTAAAATGGAAATCAGAGAAGCAAATAAGCGGGATTTAGAGCAGCTACTTTTGCTATATACGCAGCTGCACGGGAACGCGTTGCCGGACTTTGATAAAAATCTTGAAAGTCTGTGGCAAGAGATTTTAGAAGATAAAAACCATCATATTATAGTTGCATGTGAAGACGGAAAGATTATTTCTTCCTGCGTTTTGATAGTCGTTCCGAATTTGACGCAAAACCAGCGGCCGTACGCGCTAATTGAAAATGTTGTCACCGATGAAAAATACCGAAAACAAGGGTATGCCACAAAGGTTTTGAATTTTGCGAGAGATATAGCGCAGGAAAACCGCTGTTATAAAATTATGCTTATGACAAGCGCAAAGGATGAAGATACATTGAACTTTTATATAAAAGCCGGATATAACAAAGACGACAAAACGGCGTTTATCCAGTGGCTATAATAAGCGTACATATTAAAAAGCCCTTTCGCATTAATGCAAAAGGGCTTTTTTGTGATAAAAGAGAATATATTTTTTAGGTTTCGAGTGTCGGCGGTGTTGCTTTCAAGGCCTTGGAAAGCTGTGCGTAGCCCACAAAGCTGAGAACAATAGACGGCACAACAAAAAGCGCGTACATAAAAAACAGAACTGCGCCGACGCTGTAAAGAATTCCGCAGGTAAGAGCAAAGCCCTTTTTCTGCAAAAAAGCCGCGAGAACATTGAAAATCGCCGCGATGCCGACGCAAATCATATGCGGCGTTACAAGCGCGGTAGCGATAAATCCGGCCGCCGCGTCGCTTCCCGACTCTGCCGAGCCCATTGCGCCGGTGAAATACGCGATTAGATAGATGGTGTAAGCAACGCCTAAAATCGCTGAAATGAGCAGCACGACATTTACTTTTTTCTTTTTCATAAATTATCTCCCTTTTGCTTATTTAAAGTATTATTTATAATTTATGAATATAAAATACCACCGCGACGAAAATTATTCATTAGCCGCCAGCTAAATTTTTTGCGAGCAAATACGCTTCGCTGTGATAATTTGATATAAATGCGATGATTTGCGAGCTGATGAAAATCCAAGCAAGCAAGACAAGGATTTTTTTGAGAACGCGGCGGGTTTTGAAAAATTTTATCCTGCCGTCGATATTGAAAAAGTTGAATCCCAAAGCATATGTAGGGAAAATCATCAAAGCAAAAATCAAAAAATCAACTATAAAGGTCAAAATATCATCGGCGCGGCCGAAGCCGCTTGGCTCGGTCAAGTTGGTAACCATAATTACAATGAAGAAAAGCAAGAAGAAGCCATGAACAGGCAACAAGGCGATTTTTGCGACTTTCGGCAGGCGGCAATATTTCGGGAAAAAGTTACTGCCATTTGCCTGAGGCGGGAAATTTTCTTTCGACGGCGCGCGCTTTTTCGGTTCCGGCGCAGGCAGCGGAGGGGCCGCCGCATAAAGGTCATAAAGCATCGCTCCGACAGAAGGATATCTTTTTTCGGGATCGAATCGCGTCGCCTTATAAATAATTTGATAAAGCGGCTCGGAAATGTTAAGTTCTTTAAATTCCATCGGCCTGCCGCGCTCCGGTATGCTGCCAGAAAGCATATGAAGAAGAGTTTTGCCGATTCCGAAGATATCGGAACGGACGTCGGTCTGCCGAAATCCGAACTGCTCCGGCGGGGCGTAGCCTATCGTGCCGACATATACAGTGTCTTTTGTCTGCTTGCTTTTATATTCGCGGGAAGCTCCGAAATCGATAAGTTTTATATTAAGCGCATCGTCGCAAATAATATTGTCCGGCTTGATATCGCGGTGCAAAATCGGCGGTGTGCGGCGATGGAGATATTCGCATACGCCGCAAAGCGAAATGGTGATTTTAACGGCATCGGCCTCGGACATTTTGCCCGACTTTTCGATAAGCTCGGAGAGTTTTGTCCCTCTGACGAACTCCTCTATCAAAACTTTTTGCCCCGAAAGCTCGTATTGGTCATAAACTTTCGGCAAATATGGATGAGAGAGCTTTTCGAGGATATCCCCCTCGCTACTTTCGAGGTCGCGAGGAAAGTATTTCCGGATAAAAATTTCGCCGCTTTTTGACCGCACTTTTTCGGTGCGGCTTTTTTCGGATTCTTTTATTACTTCAATAAGCTCGTATTCATCGTCTTTTTCGATATTTTCAAGATGGGTTGCAAGCCGCTCCATTTTTCGCTCTCCTTAAAACGGATAAATCATTCTTCGCAAATTGTTGGCTCGTTAAAAGAAAAAAGCGTTTCCTCGGTTTGCGCAAGCGACATATTTTCGGATATGCAATAAATTATTATTGCGTCGCGCCTGTTTTTGCAGTAGAGCTCGCCTGAGCCCGCGATTTTCAGCAGGCGCTGCGTTTCGCGGAGCGAGAGCCCCATCGCGAAAGCAAGCTGAACAAGTTTGTATTTAGACGCGCCGCGGCTTCCCGCAAAAAGCTGGTAGGCAAAGGTTTGGTTGAGATGTGAATCTTTTATTACATCGCTTTTTTGAAGATTCTTGCTTTTTATCATGCTATTTAAAAACTCCGACAGGGATTCCTCGCCGTATGGGTATTCGCTTGCGATAAAATCAGGGAAAGAATTAGTAAAAAGCAGCTCGTTTAAAAGTTCTTCGGTAAGTTTTTCCGCCACAAAAGCATCTCCTTTTATTTTTAAAGTCATACCGCAAAAAATAAAACCGCCGAAAAAGCAGTTTTATTTATTTTTTGCTATTCCTCCAGGAGGTTGTGCCAAACATTTTGAACATCGTCGTTGTCGTCAAGCATATCCATAAGCCGCTCGAATTTTATTTTATCCTCTTCGGCTTCGATTTTCACATAGGTCGCGGGAACGCGCTGGGCGTCCGCGCTTTCGAATTCGTATCCCTTGGCGCTAAGCGCTTCTTTAATGTCCGAAAGCTCGGCGGGATCGACAAAAATTTCGATATATTCGCTGTCGTCGGTCACGTCGGCGGCGCCAGCTTCGAGAGCGTCCATCATAACCGCGTCGGGATCTTTTCCCTCGGCCGAGATGACGATAATTCCCTTTTCGGCGAACATCCAGGAAACCGAGCCCGAAGTTCCAAGGTTTCCGCCGAATTTATCAAAATAATGACGCATTTCGCCGGCTGTCCGGTTGCGGTTATCGGTGAGCGTTTCGACAATTACCGCCGTTCCGCAGGGACCGTAGCCCTCATAGGTTATCGACTCGTAATCCGCTTCGTTTCCGCCCTGCGCCTTTTTTATTACCCTGTCAATATTATCGTTTGGCACGTTATTTTGCTTTGCTTTTGTGATAAGGTCGCGCAGCTTTCCGTTGATGGTGGGATCGCCGCCGCCCGATTTAACCGCCATCGTTATTTCGCGTCCGATTTTTGTGAAAATCTTCGCTTTTTGCGCGTCGGTTTTTTCTTTTTTGTGTTTGATGTTGCTCCATTTTGAATGGCCGGACATGTTTTACCTCGCCTTAAAAATTTTATTTGTTGAGCCGCTCGCCCACCGCGCCACCGGGATGAATGGTGGCAAAAGCCGCGCCGTCGTAATCGGTTTCGACCAAAACTGCCATCCAGAGGGCGTCGAGAAGCCCGACCGTTACGGCAAAGCTTGTTGTGCCCATATTATTTGAAGGATCGGCTTCTTTTTCGATTTCCATATTGAGAACGATGTCGGATTTCTCCGCCATCGGGCTTGAAAGATTTTCGGTAACGGTGATAATTATTGCGCCGTTTTTGCGGGCTATATCCATAATTGGGAGAAGCTCACCTGTTTTGCCGCCGCGCGAGACGAAAAGCGCGACGTCGCCTTTTTCGATAACGCCAGAGCCGCCGTGGACAGCCTCGGCGGGGGAGAGAAAAATCCCGGGACGGTAAATGCAGCTCATGCCATGGGCGAAATGTTTCGCCGCTATGCCCGAATGGCCGCAGGCGCAGGTAATTATTTTGCCGCATTTTGAAATTGCGTCGACCGCTTTTTCAAAAGCGGATTTGTCGATATAGTCGGCGATTTTTGTCATCTGCCTGCCGTAAAGGGCGAAGGTGTCAAGCGCGATATTCAAGCTTTCTTTTTTCATATTATCACCTGTAATTATTTTCTTATTATCGTAACATATTTGAATTTTAAAGGCAATAAAAGAGCTTTTTTAACTTTAGAAATATAGACAAAAAAAATGCCGCGTGATATTATTTTGTAAGAAGTATTTTAAATAAAAAAATTAACATATTTTGGGAGGATTTAAAATGGCAGTTTATCACGGAAACATCGAGCTCCAATCGCACGACCATCGCCCGACATTTCATAATGTCACCGAAGAGGTCAAAAAAATCGTTGCGGAAAGCGGAATTAAAAACGGCATCGTTGTAGCTTATTCGCATCACACAACCTGCTCGGTCATGACGCAGGAATGCTCGCACGACACGAATTACTGGGAGAGAGAATATCTTCAGCAGGATCTCAACAACATCATGGAAAAATTCATCCCGACCTGCCGCTATGAAGGCCAGTACCTCCATCCGGGTCCTAAACATATAGATTTCGCGCTTTCCTGTCCGGACGAAGTTGCGGCGGGCAGCCTTAATACCGACGCTCATCTTCGCTCTGTTTTCTTTGGCAGAAGCGAGAGCATCGTGCTTCTCGACGGCAAGGTTTCGCTTGGTCAGTTCGGCTATATTTATTTTATCGACTGGGATCAGGTTCGCGAGAGAAAAAGAGTTTGCGAAGTTATGGTTATCGGCGAATAATTTAGATTTTACGGCGGCACGCGCTTTTGCGTGCCGCCGTTTTATAAAGCGGAGATTAATATGAAAAGCTATAAAAAAGAGATTACCCTGAATATTCCGACAAGGCGCGCATTTATAAATATCACGCCGCAGATAAATGCCGCCCTCGCCGAAAGCGGGATAAAAGAGGGGCTTTGCCTTGTCAACGCGATGCACATAACGGCGAGCGTGTTTATAAATGATGACGAAAGCGGCCTGCATCACGATTTTGAAGCGTGGCTTGAGCAGCTCGCCCCCGAAAAGCCCTACAGCAGATACCGGCATAACGGATATGAGGACAACGGCGACGCGCACCTGAAACGTACGATTATGGGGCGCGAGGTGGTTGTCGCGGTGACCGAAGGAAGGCTTGATTTCGGACCTTGGGAGCAAATATTCTACGGCGAATTTGACGGCAAACGGAATAAACGCCTCCTTTGCAAAATTATAGGGGAATAGGGAGAGCAAAGCCGGAGCAGAGGTCTCGGCCGCGGCGCGAACGGGCGGCGGAATAAGCAAGCAGCGGCGGCACGAACGAGTAACAAAAACAAGCAGCTTCGCTACGGTTATCGGCGGCAAAATGCGGCTATGCCCGGTTTCGCCGCTCGATTTAAACAAGATTTACAAATAAAAACCACGGCATAAAAAGCCGTGGTTTTTATTTTTTTGACCTTTTTTGCTTTTTTTCGCCAAAAACTGCAACGTTTTTTGGCGTTTTTTATAGAAAAACAAAGCTATCTTTTGGGTTTTTCCGCAATTTTTCGCCTATATGCGCGGCGCGCAAAATATAAGTTTATCTATATGGGACAAGCACTTCCGGCGGCGGGGAGGAGAAGATAAACCGGCGCTGAGGTTTATTTCTTCCGCTTCCCGCCGGGTGCGATTTCGGCGAGTTGATAAGCTCACGCCGATAAGAAAAAACGTTTTATGGAAAACGCGTTTGTGCCGGGAGGAAGAGCAATTTTCGAGGAAATGCGTTTGCGCCGGGAGGAAAAAGCGTTTTCGGGTAAAGAATTTTCGCCTGCATGGTGAACCGCTGTCAACAATATGAGCCTTTGCCGGCAGAGGTATTTTCACAAATTTTACAATTTTTTTATTGAGAACAAAATTTTTGCCGAGTGCATTAAAGCAAACTTCGCCAAAAGAATAAAAGCCGAAAGGGAGAAAAAAGAAAATGAGAATGACAATAAGCAGGCTTCAAAAAGGTTCGAAAACTATTATTAATGAGGGGCGCAAAAAGGGGCTTTTCAAGGGCGCGGCGCTTTTTATTTGCGCCTTGCTGATAGCCAAGGCGAGCTTTTTTTCGGCTGTTATGCCTTTCGGGGTCGCTTTCGCCGCCGCCGCTTCGCCCTTTGCCGTTCTTCCCGCGATTGGCGCGATGATAGGATATTTGAGCGTGCCAAGTGACATCGCGGGAATTACATACGCGGCGTGCGTGCTTGTCGTTTTGGGGTTCAGGCGGATTTTTGCAATTGCGGGCGGCGGTAAAAAGCGCCGTCACTTTCTCGGCGCAGCAGTTGCGGGGATTTGCTGTTTTGCCGCGGTTATAATTTCGCGATTTTCGGACGCAACTTTTTTTACATACATTTTTGCGCTTATCGACGGGATTATTTGTGCCGCTGCTTGTCTGCTGCTTAAATATGCGGCGAGCGGAAGGTTTCGGCTTTCGGAATATTTTTCGCTTCCTTTCATCGATATTATGTCGGTCACCGTGGCGGCGGCGGTGGCGCTTCTCGCGCTTTCCGAAATGGGAATTTGGGGCATTAATTTAGGCGCGCTTACGGCGGCTTTTATCACCTTTGCCTGCGCCGCGGCATACGGGCCTGTTTTTGCGGGCGCGATCGGAGCTGCTATGGGCGGCGTGCTTACTGCAGGCGGAGGCGCCGAGATGGTGTTTTCGATTTGCGCGCTTGCGGCAGCGGGATTTGCGGTCGGATACGGATTTAGGGTGTCAAAAACTTTTGCGGCGGCAACGGGGCTTTTGATTTCCGGGCTTTTGGGAATTATGCTCGGCGGCGCGCAGGGGATAAACTTTTTGGCGGCGCTGTTTTTCGCCTCGATTTTATTCTTTGTTCTGCCCGAAAAATATTTTGAAAGCGTTCTGTCCGAGGAGAAAGAAATTAAACCCGAGAAGAAAAAACTTTTCGAAATCGCCGCCGCTTTTGAGGAAATTGCAAAAAGTATAAAAGCGAAAAAAGAGGACAACCTCTATGAAATAACAGTGCCTTTCGAGCGCGCTGCCGACAGGGTTTGCAAATTTTGCGGCAAAAACGCGGTCTGCTTCGGCGAAAAATATTATGACAGCATGAACGCTTTTAACGCTCTTGCCGCACAGATTAATACACGCGAGCTGACGGGAGAAGATTTTTCGGGATACTTTCCGGAGTGCAAAAAAACGCAGATGTTAGCACAAAATACAAACGGCGAATTTCAGCGGCGCAGACGGCTTATTGAGCAGCGGGAAGAAAAAAAGACGGCGCACGCGATTTTCGGAGAGCAATTTGAAAGTATTGCGGCCGCACTTTCGGCGCTTTCGGGCGAGCAGGCGGTTTGCGACATAGATATGCAGAAAAAGATAGAAGAAAAATTGAAATTTTTCGGGATTTCGGCGTCGGATACGGCGGTTTTCTGCAAAGACGGCGCGGTTTTTTGCGAGATCTGCCTGCCGCGAATAATCGGAAGCGAGCGGAGCGCGATGGTTGTAAGGGAAATAGTCGCAAAAGAAACCGGAAAGGATTTTCCCGCTGCGCAGATTATTCCGCAGAAAAAGGGGGTTAGAATAGTTTTGCAAAGTATGCCCGAATTTAAAATCACGGTAACCTCCGCCGCGCGTAATAAGCACGGAGAGAGCTGCTGCGGCGATACAAACGGTATTTTTGACGGCGAGGACGGCAAGAAAATCATAGTGCTTTCGGACGGCATGGGAAGCGGCAAAAAAGCCGCCGAGGGAAGCGTCTTTGCCGTCTCGTTTTTAAAGAAACTGCTCTTAAACGGCATAGGCGAGGAGTCGGCGATGAAGATTATAAACATTGCCCTGATGGCGCGCGACGAGGAAAGTTTTGCCACCTGCGACATTGCGATTATAAGCGGATACAGCGGAGAGGCGGAACTTATCAAGGCGGGCGCCGCGCCGAGCTTTTTGGCGCGCGGAGATGAGGTTTATGTTGTAGAGAGCCATACCATGCCGAGCGGAATTATGCCCGATGCGGAAGCCGAAAGCGTCAAGTTTCCGATGGCTGCGGGCGACAGGCTAATCATGGTTTCTGACGGCGTAATCGAAAACGGCGACGATCCGTCGCACCTTATCGCTTTTATAAAATCGGCGGAAGCGAGCGATAGTCTTGCCGAGGATATTCTCGATTTTGCCTGCCGCGGAGGCGCGGCGACCGACGATATGACCTGCATTGTCGCCGAGGTCGCTTCGGCAAAAACGGTGAAAAAACGCCCGGTTTACCTGAAAGACACGGTGGCGGCAGGGATATGATTTTGCTGTCACGAGAGGAATTTCCGGCTCCGGCGAGCTGCTCGCTCCGGGGGAGCAAGCTATAGCCGCGCCCCATGCAAAATAACCTATAAGCGCAAAAAAGCAAATTTTTAAAAACTACGCCATGCTTTCCGAAATCCGGCAAAATCCCGACCGCCGCTTGTTCTCAAAGATGCCGCAAAGCCGGCGCTGTCAGGAAAAACTAAGCCTTTAAAATCGCTTTGTATAAAAACCGCAAAAGCAGGGAAAAAATAAGTTACGAAATGTTTTTGAAAGGCGGATTTTTATGCTTTTAAAAGGGCTTAACAAGCAGGTTATAGTGATAAACGATACGGGAAGCGAGCTTTTTGAGAGTGCGATATTTTTTGTTAGTCCCCGAAGCAGCGAAAAAAAGGACGAGGATATAGTCGCCGAAGCGCAGCGGCTTATCGCGTCGAAACTGACGTCAAGGGACACGGCGAGAAAAATCCGCATGAAAACGGTGATTGGAGCGGCCGCGACCGCCTCCGCGCTGACCTTTGCGGCGACCATGCTTTTGCAGAATTTTTTAAAATGAATACTGCAGACAAAATCCGCCGGCATCGCCGCCGGATTTTTATATAAAAAGAGCGGGAGACAAAGCCCGCTCTTTTTTGCGCCTTGTAAACGGCGGCGAAAATTGATAATATCAAGATATGAATAATTTGTTTAATAACAAGCTGTATCTTGCGCCGATGGCGGGGGTTACCGACCTTGCTTTCCGCGAAATTTGCAAAGAATACGGCGCTGACGTGACCTGCAGCGAAATGGTCAGCGCGAAAGCGCTTTGCTATAACAGCAAAAAAACCGAATTGCTTTTTCGCCTTTCGGCGGACAGGCCCGCGGCGGTGCAGATTTTCGGGCACGAGCCTGACTTTATGGCAAAAGGCGCCGAGATTGTTCTTGCAAAGGCAAAGCCTGATTTTCTTGACATAAATTTCGGGTGCCCCGCGCCGAAAATAGTTAAAAACGGCGACGGATGTGCGGTTATGAAAACTCCTGAAACTATCGGGGAAATTGTCTGCGCCGTTGTTGCCGTTTCGGATGTGCCTGTCACGGTAAAGTTGCGCGCAGGGTTTTATGAAAGCGAAAAAAATGCGGTATTATGCGCGAAAATCGCGGAACAGGCGGGCGCGGCGGCGATAACGATCCACGGCAGAACGAGGGAGCAATATTATCTGCCGTCGGTCGATTATGAGATAATAGAACAGGTCAAAAAAGCCGTTTTTGTACCGGTTATCGGCAACGGGGATATTATCGACAAAGACAGCTTTGACAAGATGAAGAAAACGGGTGTTGACTCGGTTATGATAGGGCGCGGTGCGCTCGGGAATCCGTTTATTTTTGCGGAACTTAAAGGAGCGGCGGCGCCGGATTGCGAAATCCGCCTTGAAACCGCGTGCCGCCATATCGAGCGGCTTGTGGAATACCGCGGGGAGCGGATAGGGATGGCGGAAGCCCGAAAGCATTTTTGCTGGTACATAAAAGGTTTTCGCGGCGGCGCGAATTTCCGGCGCGAGGCGAACAAAATGGAAAAACTTGACGACCTATACAGAATTTGCGAGCAGATTAGGGGGGACAAAGATTGGACGAGCTGATAAGAAAAGCGGCCGAGGGGGACAAACAGGCTTTTTCTCAAGTTGTCACCGAATACGCGGGCGCGGTCTATAACACGGCGCTGCGTTACTGCAAAAATAAAGAGGACGCGGAGGACGTCTCGCAGGAAGTTTTTATAAAGATTTTCCGCTATCTTCCGAGTTTTAAATTCGAGAGCAGCTTTAAAACCTTCATCTATCGCGTGACGGTCAACACAGCACTTGATTTTCTGCGGAAAAATAAGGTCGCGCACGAGGAAATAAGCGAAAACATCGAGAGCGCCGAGCCGGGAATAGAGAGCAAAATTATTGTTAAAGAACGCGAAAAGGCGGTAGAAAACGCGATTTCCGAACTTTCGGAGGAATTGCGGGACGCGGTGGTTCTGCGGGAATACGACGGTCTTTCTTACGCCGAAATCGCCGAGGTTTTGGAGGTAAAAGTCGGCACGATCAAAAGCCGGATTTTGCGCGGCAGAGAAAAAATTCGCGAAAAACTGCTTTCGGACGGAACTTTATTCGGCGAATATGAGTCTAAGTTAGCAAAAGAGGAAAAGGAGGTGCAAAAATGAGCTGCGATAAATTTGAGCTTATTTCGGCTTATTACGACGGCGAACTTTCGAAAGAAGATGCCGCCGCGGCCGAGCTGCACCTTTCTTCATGCGATGAGTGCCGCCGGTTTTTGGCGGATATTACTGCTGTTTCAGGCGCTTGCACCCGGGAAGAGGTTCCCGCCGGATTTGTCGATAAGGTCATGGAAAAATTGGATGAGCCGACGAGCCTTCCGAAAAAAAGATTCAAACTCCGCTTTACCCTTGTGGCGGCGCTTATTGCCCTTGGTATGCTTGCGGCAAGCGGCAGTTTCGGCAATTTGTTCGGGCTGCTTGATAAAAGAGCGGCTGATAATGCCGAGTCGTCGCCGTATTCCATGATAGGAGACAGCGGTGAAAAGCAGGATTTGACGCTTGACGCTGGAAATGCGGCGGACGGGAATGAGCCGAGCGACGACCAGGCGCAAATTTTTAATTCTTCGCCGTCTACTTTGCCGGATGTAAATGCCGGTGCGGCGGATTCCATCGGCGCAATTCCGCCGAAAGGCGAAATCATAGGCGGCGGCACGGGCGGAAGCCCTGCGGACGCGGCGCCTGCCGATATGATTTATTTTAAGGCGATGACAAAAACCGAGCTTTTGCAAAGCCCTCTTGCCGAATTTTCGCCCGAGAGCGAGAGCGGAAATGTCATGTATTACCGCGTAAAAACCGCTGAAATGAAAGTTATCGGTGCGGAGCTTGATCTCCCTGTCGGCGAAATCGACGAGGTCTACGGAAGCTGTCTGATTGCGGTTGAAATCACCGGCGAATAGCCCGGAAAATTATTGTTTTATTATTTGCGGAGCGCATTTTTGCGCTCCGCAAATTTTTGTTTTGCGCGGCAAAACAGGAAACTGCCGCCGCTAATTCTGCTTTTTTCGTTTTATGGCTCTCTCCGCGATTTGATTTTTGAGCTTTGTCGCCGCAAATGCCATGGGGAAGGTCTGCCTCCGCGGCAAAGAGGCAGAAAAACGTTTTCCGCTATCTAAAATACCGCATGGCGGTGGTGTTATTAATAATAATATGTGATATAATAATATAATTATATTTTGGAGGCGACGCGGATTTGAAACTGCTTGTTTTTGACGGAAACAGCATAATAAACCGGGCTTTTTACGGAATTAAACTTTTATCCACAAAAGGCGGACTTTATACCAACGGGCTATACGGCTTTATCAATATTTTCAACAAGCAGATGGAAGAAGAAAAGCCGGATTGCGTTGCGGTCGCCTTTGATTTGTGCGCGCCGACCTTTCGCCATAAAGCGTTTTCGGAATACAAAGCGCATAGAAAAGGCATGCCCGAGGAGCTGGCGGCGCAGATGCCGCTTCTTAAGGAATGGCTTGATTTAAACGGCATAAAAAGGATTGAAATCGAGGGCTTTGAGGCGGACGATATTCTCGGGACGCTTGCCGAGTGCGCCGAAAAAGAAAATGAGAGCTGCGTTATCGTCACCGGCGACCGCGACGCGCTTCAGCTCTGCTCGCCCCGCGTTTCGGTAAAACTTGCGAAAACAAACGAGAGCATCATGTACACGCCTGAAAGATTTGCCGAGGAATACGGCTTTCCGCCCGTGCAGCTTGTCGACTATAAGGCTATATGCGGAGACGCCTCGGACAATATTCCGGGAGTCGCCGGAATCGGCGCGAAAGGCGCATCCGACCTGGTAAAGCGGTTCGGAGAGCTTGAAAAAATTTACGATGAGATAGACGGCGAGGAAATCAAAAAATCGCTTGCCGATAAATTGATTGCGGGAAAAGAAGCGGCTTTTGTTTCGAAAATGCTTGCAAAAATCGTGCGGAACGCGCCTGTCGACTGTGAATTTTCCGCGCTTTCTCCGCACGAAAAAAATATCGATGGGCTTTTGGATTTTTATAAAAAAACCGAGTTTTCTAAATTCGCCGCCGCCTTGCGTGAGGCGGGAGCAGGCGAAGGCGCAGGGACGGTCGCGAAAATCGAAATGCCCGAAGTAAACGAGCTTTCATCGGCTTTTGAAGTTGCTTTTCTCGACGGGGATTTTTATATAATTTACAAAGACGAGGGACTTTTCCTTTCCTGCGGCGGAAAAACTTATTTTACCGAGGATGCCGAAGTTATCAAAGCTGTTTTCGAAAGCGGAGCGAAAAAAACGGTTCACGACAGCAAAGAAGCATACTCGCGGCTAAAGAAACTCGGCATAACCGCCGAAAATATTGCCTTTGACACCGACATCGCGGCGTATCTTCTTGATCCTACCGCGACCGAGTATTCGGTTGCGCAGCTCGCGGTTAAATACCTTGCAAAAGATATTGAAAATGCCGGCGCGGCAGAAGTATTTATTTTGCCGGAGCTTGCAAAAGAGCTCGAGGAAAAACTTGAAAAAGAGGGCGCAGGCAAACTTTTTGCCGATATAGAGCTTCCGCTTGCGGCGGTTTTAGCCGATATGGAAGCGGCGGGAATCGGAATCGACAAAGAGCTGCTTAAAGGATTTTCAGAGGAGCTTGCGGAAGAAATTGCAGGTCTTGAAACGAAAATATACGAGGCGGCGGGCGAAGAATTCAACATCGGCTCGCCAAAACAGCTCGGGGCGGTGCTTTTTGAAAAACTTGCGCTCCCGGTTGTCAAAAAAAATAAAACAGGCTACGCAACCGACGCGGAGGTGCTTGCTAAAATTTCGAAATATCATCCGATTATCGGCATGATTCTCGACTATCGCACCGCGGCAAAACTAAAGTCGACCTACGCAGACGGACTGCTTAAAACTATCGCGGAGGACGGCCGGATTCATACCACCTTTCGGCAAAACGTCACTGCGACAGGAAGGCTCAGTTCAACCGAGCCGAATTTGCAGAATATCCCCGTCCGCGGCGAAAAGGGCCGGGAAATCCGCCGGCTTTTCGTTCCCGAAAAGGGCTTTGTTTTTATTGATGCAGACTATTCTCAGATTGAACTTCGCGTGCTTGCGGGGCTTGCGGGCGATAAAAATATGATAAGCGCGTTTTTGGAGGAGCGGGATATCCACACCGAGACGGCGATGAATGTTTTCGGCGTTTCGGAAAAAGAGGTCACGCCCGAGCTTCGGCGCAGGGCAAAAGCGGTCAATTTCGGCATCGTTTACGGCATTTCGGATTTTTCGCTTGCGGAGGATATCGGGGTTTCGAGAAAAGAGGCAAAAGAATATATCGAAAACTATTTCGCCTATTACAGCGGAATAAAAAATTATCTTGATAAAACGGTTAAAGACGCGAAAGAAAACGGTTTTGTCACCACCGCTTTCGGGCGGCGCAGATATTTGCCCGAGCTTAAAAGCTCGAACTTTAACATTCGCTCTTTCGGGGAGCGGGTTGCGATGAATACCCCGATTCAGGGAGCGGCGGCCGACATTATAAAAATCGCGATGATAAATGCGCATAAGGCGCTTTCGGGCACCGGAGCAAGGCTGATTTTGCAGGTGCACGACGAGCTTATTGTCGAAGCTCCGAAATCTGAGGCCGAAAAAATCGCGAAGATTTTACGGCGCGAGATGGAAAATGCCGCCGACCTTTCGGTGCCGCTTGTCGCGGAGGCCGGAATCGGCGAAAACTGGCTTGCGGCAAAGGGCTGACGGCAAGGGGGTAATGATGGATAAAATACAGATGATTTTGATTTCGGCCGTAGCGGATAATGAAGTCGCGGCAAGCGAAATCGACAGGATAAATAAAGCGAGCTTCGGTGATCCGTGGAGCAAAAGTCAGGTATTAGATGAGCTTAATAATCCCGCCGCAAAGACGGTTTGCGCCTATATTGACGGCAGGATTTGCGCTTACGGCGGGTACCTGAAAATTGCGGACACAGCGGAGATTATGAATATCGCTGTCGAGCCGGGTTGCCGCGGAAAAGGTCTTGGAAAAGCAGTTTTGCAAGCGCTGGAGCGTGAGGCTAAAAAAGAGGGGCTTGGGAAAATCTTTCTCGAGCTTCGCGCGGGAAACGCGGCAGCGAGAGGACTTTACGCCGGCGCGGGATTTGCAGAAGATGGCTGCCGGAAAAATTATTATAAAAACCCCGCTGAGGACGCGGTTTTGATGAGCAAGGAAACGAGGATAATTGACAATTGACAATGGACAATTGACAATTATGGAAGCCGACTTTGTCGGCTTTGATTAAAAAAATAATAAGTAATTGGCGAAATGCAATGGTTTGCCGGGCGAAAAAATACTTGATTTCTGAGATTTGTCGTTCATGTAGTTTTCGGCAGGCAAAATTATACTTGGTTTTTGAGGTTCGCGGTTCTCGAAATTTTCGGCGGGCAAATTTAAGCAGGCTCCGTAGGAGGAATAAAAAAAGGGCGCACAAAAATTGGCGCGGAATATGGCGAACACAGTTCGCCTGCGGGCGGGTGAGTCCGCCCGCGATGCCGCATAGCGGCAGATTCCGCGCTAAGAAAATGCGGATAATAATTGAGCGGTTATGCGGTTTTCGGTTTTGATTGGGCGATGTTTGCCGGGCAAAATTACACTTGATTTCTGAGATTCGCCGTTCATGTAGTTTTCGGTGAACATATTTAAGCAGGCTCCGTAGGAGGAATAAAAGCCAGTAGGGGGCGATGCCCACATCGCCCCGCGACTTATTTATCTTGGTCATGCCAAAATTACCGTTTTTTGTGGAGATTAGCCGTTCATGTAATTCTCGGCGGGTAAAGTAACGCTTGATTTCTGAGATTTGCCGTTCATGCAATTCTCGGCGGGCAAAATTACACTTGATTTCTGAGATTCGTCGTTCATGTAGTTTTCGGCGAACGTATTTAAGCAGGCTCCGTAGGAGGAATAAAAAAGCAGACTCCGTAGGAGGAACAAAAAAGCAGACGCCGTAGGCGGAATAAAAGGAGGAATAAAATGAGGGTGCTTGCAATTGAAACCTCATGCGATGAAACGGCTGCTGCTGTTGTAAAAGACGGGCGAGAAGTCCTCTCTAATGTCGTTTCAAGCCAGGTTGAAAATCATATAAAATTCGGTGGCGTCGTGCCTGAAATCGCCTCGAGAATGCATATCGAGGAAATAGGAATTGTATATAAAAAGGCGCTTGCTGACGCGAACCTGTCGCTTTCGGATATCGACGGAATCGCGGTGACGGCGTTTCCGGGGCTTATCGGCGCGCTTCTTGTGGGAGTGAATTTTGCGAAATCGCTTGCATATGCCGCGGGACTGCCGCTTATTGCGGTGCATCATCTGAAAGCGCATATCGCGGCCAATTACATAGCCTTTCCCGAACTTGCGCCGCCGTTTGTTTGCCTTCTGGTTTCGGGCGGGCACACCGAGATTATAAAAGTTGACGATTATCTTGATTTTACCCTTCTTGGAAGCACCCGTGACGACGCGGCGGGAGAGTGTTTCGACAAGGTGGCAAGGTCGCTCGGTCTGCCTTATCCCGGCGGAGTGAATTTGGATAAAATATGCACCGGAGAGCCCTGCGGAAAATATATATTTCCGAGTCCTAAGGTTGACGGCGCGCCGCTTGATATGTCTTTTTCTGGGCTCAAGACGGCGGCGATAAATATTTTGCACAATGCAGCGCAAAAAAATATTGAAATCGACAAGGCGGCATTTGCCGATGATTTTTCCGAAAGCGTGTCGCGCGAACTTTGCGGCAGGGTGGAGACGGCGTTTCGTGAAACGGGATATAAAAAGCTGGTTTTAGCCGGGGGAGTTGCCGCGAATTCAAGGCTTAGAAAACGCGCAAGTGAGCTTTGTGAAAGGGTTTGCGCTGCTTTATATGCGCCGCCGCTGAGTCTATGCGGAGATAACGCCGCTATGGTCGGCGCGGCCGGATTTTACGAAGCGCAGGCGGGAAATTTTGCAGACGTTTCGCTCAACGCAAAGGCAAACTGTGAGATATAAAATCAGTATTATGTAAACCGGATTTACACAGCGGTTTTGAACAAAAAATTAGAGAAATCTTTATTTTACGGATGATTTCGGAGTTTGCGATGTGCAAAACTTTGGGCAAAATGTGCAAATCGTGTGTGTAAACCGCTATCGAAAAAAGTTGTTATGTAAAGTATCTTGTCGAAAAACGGCGGGCGGGGCAATAATTGACAAACAACTCTATATTTTATATTATTTATAATACAAACGGAGGGGCGATGGGCAAGAAAATTTCGATTGCGGTAATAAGACGGCTTCCGCGCTATTATCGCCATTTGAGCGAGCTTTCTTCAATGGGAATCACCAAAATCAGCTCTACCGAGCTCTCGAAAAAAATGGGCCTTACCGCCTCGCAGGTGCGGCAGGACTTAAACTGTTTCGGCGGATTCGGGCGGCAGGGCTACGGATATCAGGTCGAAAGCCTTTTTGCCGAAATCGGCGCGATTCTCGGAATCGATCGAGACTACCGAGCAATTCTCATCGGAGTCGGAAATCTCGGAAGCGCAATATCAAGATATCTTTCCGCGCTAAGCCCGTTTTTTTCGCTTGTCGGGCTCTTTGACATCGAGCCGAAAAAGACAAAAGTGGCGGGAAAAGAAATCCTCGGGATGAACGAGCTTGAAGGGTTTTGCAAAAAGGAAAAACCGCAGATTGCGGTGCTGACGCTTCCGCCAGAGGTCGCGCCGGAAGTGGCGGACAGACTAAAAAAATGCGGAATAAAAGGGATTTGGAATTTTTCGGGCGGAGAGCTTAAAGGCGATGTTCCTTGCGAAAATGTGCATCTCGCCGACAGCCTGATGATTCTTTTTTATCAAATCGGAGGTGAAAAATAAGGTGAGCGATATTTTAAGAGAGCTGGATATTTACAAGATTGCCTGCGCAAGGCAGTCGGTGCGCTCGTTTGAGGGAGTTATTCCTGCGAAAACCTTAAACGCAATCGAAAATTTTATAAGTGACAACGAAACTCCTTTCGGAAACGACGCTCGGGTTTCGCTTATAGATTTTGAACAGGCCGGAACAACCGGCAAAAAGGTCACCTACGGGCTTCTTTCGGGATTTCGGTACGCTATAGCGGCCGAGGTTGATGAAGAGGCCGATTACGCGATGATTCAGATAGGCTACTGCCTTGAAAGGGCGGTTTTGTTCTGCACGGCGGTCGGGATTTCTTCCTGCTATCTCGGAGGAACATATAAAAAAGGTATTGTAAGTGAGCTTCTTGCGTCGGGAGAGGGGAAAATCGTGCCCGCAATAGTCGCTATCGGCGAAAAAAGCAGCCGCCAGGGGTTTGTTCCCGGCGTTATGCGAAAGCTCGCCAAAGGCGGCGAGCGCAAAGAATTTGAGGATATGTTTTTTAACGAAACCTTTGACCAAAGCCTAAATCAAATGCTGTGCGGGGATTATTATCCCGCGCTGGAGGCGCTTCGCATCGCGCCTTCTTCCGGAAATTCACAGCCGTGGCAGGTCGTAAAATGCGGCGAAAATATTCACTTTTACAAAGATACGACAAAAAAACAGCACGGCGAATTTGACCTAAACGAGCTGGATATGGGAATCGGACTTTGCCATTTTGGGCTGGTCGCCGAGAGCGAGGGGCTTTATGGCCGTTTTTCGACCGAGGAACATCCAGACGGCGGAACTGAACTTGATTACATCACCACCTTTGTCAGGGGCTGATTTTAGCCGCGGAGCAAAGAAAAAAGCGCTCACTCTGAAATGGTGCATATATTGACGGCGAAACATTTTACATGATTATTTTGACCGCCGGTTTTGCGGCGAAATGCCAAGCGGCGGCGGTCTTCAATAAATTTTTATTTAGGAGGGACGAAAATGAAAATAAACGAAATTGGAAAACTGGCAAGAGCCGCATCAAGAGAAATGGCTGTTGTCCCCACTAAAGTTAAAAATGCTGCGCTTGAGGCCGTTTCGGCGGCACTTTTGGCAAACAGCGAGGAGATTTTTAAAGCAAACATTATGGATTTAAGCGAAGCGGCGGGGCTTCCCGCGCCGTTTTTAAAACGGTCTTCGTTTGACGGCGGAAAGCTCGAAGACGCGATGGAGGGGATTGTCGCGGTGCATGAAACCGATGATCCCTGCGGCAAAATTCTTGAAAAAACCGAGCTTTCAAAAGACCTTATCCTCGAAAAGGTCAAATGCCCTATCGGGGTTATCGCCATTATTTTTGAAGCGCGGCCGGAAATACTTATCCAAATTTCCGCGCTCTGCATAAAATCCGGAAACGTCGCGATTTTGAAGGGCGGCAAAGAGTGCGCGCGAACCAACAAGGTTATCTTTAACCTGATTTACGAGGCAGGGGTTAAAGCGGGGCTTCCGAAAGGGTTTATCAGTCTTATAGACACCCGAGAGGAAGTTTCGGAACTTCTAAAACTTGATAAAGATATCGATCTTTTGATTCCGCGCGGAAGCAACGAATTTGTAAAATATATAATGGAAAATACGCATATCCCGGTTATGGGCCATGCCGATGGCGTTTGCCACGTGTATATTGACAAATTTGCGGATAAAGATAAGGCGGTACGAATTGCGGTTGATTCGAAAACACAGTATCCGGCTGTTTGCAATTCCTCCGAAACCATATTGATAGACAGCGGCAGAATAGAATACCTTAAAGCTGTCGCCGAAGCGCTGCAAAATGCGGGCGTGAAAATTTTCGGGTGTGAAAAAACGGCTGAAATAATCGGATGCGAGCTGCATACAGGGAATTGGCACAACGAATATCTCGACTATGTCGCAAATATGAGAGTTGTCGACGGTGTAGCGGGCGCAATTGAGCATATAAACACCTACGGCAGCGGACACACCGACGCGATTGTCACCGAAAACAAAGCAAATGCCGAAAAGTTTTTAAACGGTATTGACAGCGCAAACTGCTATCTAAATTGTTCCACGAGGTTTTCGGATGGATTCCGCTACGGGTTCGGCGCGGAAATCGGGGTTTCCACCTCGAAACTTCACGCCAGAGGCCCTGTCGGAATGGACGGGATAATGACCTATAAATATAAACTTTACGGCGCCGGACATACGGTTGCCGATTTTGAGGCGGGAACTTCCTGGTTTACCCACAAAAAGCTGTCGCCGGATGGAGGAAAATAAACTTGTTATTAATGCTTGAGGACGGATCGAAAATTGAATTTGAAAGCAAAGAAGGGCAAAAAGCATTTTGGCATACCGCTTCGCACATGCTCGCGCAAGCGGTCAAAAGGCTTTATCCCGAAACTCGTCTGGCTATCGGTCCGGCGACCGATGAGGGATTTTATTACGACTTTGATCGTGCGGAGAGCTTCACAGCAGACGACCTTGAAAAGCTCGAAGCCGAGATAAAAAAGATTTTCAAGGAAAATCTTAAAATCGAGCGGTTCGTTTTGCCGAAAGATGAGGCTTTAAAGCTGGTGGCGGATGAACCCTATAAAGTTGAGCTTATAAACGATCTGCCCGAGGGAAGCGAGATAAGTTTTTACAGGCAGGGCGAATTTACCGACCTTTGCGCAGGGCCGCACCTTACGTCGACCGGCACGGTCAAGGCGGTTAAGCTGCTCGCCTGCAACGGCTCATATTGGCGCGGCGACAGCAAAAACAAAATGCTTTCAAGGATTTACGGCGTCGCCTATCCGAAAGCGTCGCAGCTTGAGGAGCGGCTTTTGCAGCTTGAGGAGGCAAAGCGCCGCGACCACAATAAAATCGGGCGCGAGCTCGGGTATTTTACGACGGTTGACTATATCGGGCAGGGGCTTCCGATTTTCCTTGAAAAGGGCGCGAAAACGCTTCAGATTCTCCAGCGGTTTGTCGAGGACGAGGAGGAGAGAAGGGGATATATTCTTACCCGTACTCCGTTTATGGCAAAAAGCGATTTATATAAGATTTCGGAGCATTGGTATCACTATCGCGAGGGGATGTTTGTCCTCGGCGATGAGGAGGACGGAAAAGAGGCGTTTGCGCTCCGTCCGATGACCTGTCCGTTCCAGTTCCAGGTTTATCTCAATAAAAAACGCAGCTACCGCGATTTGCCGATGCGCTTTGCAGAGGCGGCGACCTTATTTAGAAATGAGGACAGCGGCGAAATGCACGGGCTTATCAGGCTTCGTCAGTTCACCATTTCAGAGGGGCATATCGCCTGCACACCCGAGCAGCTTGAGGCGGAATTCCGCGGATGTATCGACCTTATGCTGTTTATGATGAACTCGATCGGCCTTTCTGATGACCTGACCTACAGATTCTCGAAATGGGATCCAAATAACCGCGAAAAATATATCGGCAGCGCGGAAGAATGGGAAGTCGTGCAGGATAAAATGCGCGAAATTCTCGACAATATCGGCATAAATTATGTCGAGGCGGAGGGCGAGGCGGCATTTTACGGCCCGAAACTTGACGTTCAGATTAAGAATGTTCACGGCAAAGAGGATACGCTTGTGACTATCCAGATAGATTTCCAGCTCGCGGCGCGCTTTGGCATGACCTATGTCGACGCGGACGGCGAGGCGAAACATCCGTATGTTCTTCACCGCACCTCGCTCGGCTGCTATGAGCGCACCCTTGCCCTGCTTATCGAGAAATACGCCGGTGCGCTTCCGACCTGGATGAGCGCGAAACAGGTTATGATTATCCCGATTACCGACAGGCAGGCGGAATACGCAAAGGAAATCGCCGATGTGCTTAGGGCGGGCGGAATCCGCGCAGACCTCGACGGGCGTAGCGAAAAGGTGGGTTATAAAATCCGAGAGGCGCAGCTTGACAAGGTTCCTTATATGCTGATTCTCGGCGATAAGGAGCAGGAGGACAAAACCGTCTCGGTCAGAAGCAGGAAAGACGGCGACCTCGGCGTTATGCCGCTTGCGGACTTTACTTTGAAAATTGCGGAAGAAATAAAGAATAGGGTAAATTAGTGTGCTTTAAGCGCAGTTCGCTCGAAAATCTGGCGCGAGGACACGGCGTGGCCGGCGCAAGCCGGGCAGCGGGACGCAGCGACAAATTTCCGGAACAGCGAACAAGCGGGCATGACTGATTAGTGTACTTTAAGCGCAGTTCGCCCGAAAATCTGGCGCGAGGACACGGCGTGTAGCTTTTTGCGTCGAGCAAAACACACCTGACCCGTCGGAGACAGGGAGGGGGCACGCGGGGGAACCGGTGGTGCCGCCCGCGAGAGCCGTGCGACGCAAAGCGGAGCAAGTTTTCTCCGCAGAGAAAATCGGCGATGTGGGCATGATTGATTAGTGTGCTTTAAGCGCAGTGTTGACAATTGACAATTGAAAATGGATAATTGACAATTATGGAAGCCGCCGGGCGTTGCCCGGCGGCTTTTTATTTAAATGAATGCGATATATCAAATTTTCTCTATAGAAGATGCCGGCATCGTCCCGTCATAACTATCCCGATATTTTCAAACAAATAGGTATAATCTCTCCGCCATGCGAAAAAATAAGGAAAAGCGACTTGATGGTAAGAGGAGAGATTTCTTTTGAAAAAACTATTTAAAAACAGTTTGTTTATACGGGCGATTATTACCGTGATTATTTCGGCGCTGCTTGTCGGCGCGGGTTTTTTGTGGAACCTGCCCGCTGTAGAAACCCTTTCGCGAAAAGGCAGCAGCGGAAACGAGGTAACGAGAATCCAGCTTCGTCTGATTGCGACAGGATATCTTTCAGGAAAAGCGGACGGGGTTTATGGCGATAAAACTGTTTCGGCGGTAAAGTGGTTCCAGGGAGCAAACGGGCTCACCGCAGACGGTGTAGCAGGCTCGTCGACCTTGTCAAAGCTCGGGATAAAAAACACGATTAGCAGAACGCTGCAAAGCGGCTCAAAAGGGCCGGACGTCGCACTTCTTCAGATTAAGCTGAGAGAGCAGGGGTTTCTAAGCGGCAGTATCGATGAGGTCTACGGCTCGAAAACAGTTACCGCGGTCAAAAAAATGCAGAGGGCATATAAGCTCACCGCCGACGGCGTCGCGGGACCGTCAACCCTGAAAGCTCTGAAAATTTACAGCGGGACCAGCGGCGGTTCGGGCGGCACCGGCGGTAGCACCGGAGGAAGCACCGGCGGGAATACCGGAGGCGGCTCGACCAAAGCTACCTCGAACGAGCGGGCGCTTTTGGCGAGAATCATCTCTGCCGAATCAAGAGGAGAGCCTTATAAAGGGCAGGTCGCCGTGGGCGCGGTCATTATGAACAGGATAAGACATCCTTCTTTTCCAAACACGCTCTCGGGCGTTATCTATCAGCGCGGCGCGTTTACCGCAATTGTAGACGGTCAGTTTAATGAAGCTGTGGCCGATTCGGCCTACCGCGCGGCGGACGAAGCTTTGGCAGGAGCCGATCCGACCGGCGGATGCATTTATTATTACAATCCGGCGACAGCGACCAGCAAATGGATTTTTTCGCGTCCGGTCATGATAACAATCGGCAAGCACAGATTTTGCATGTAATAAAATTTGATAAAACCGTCAGCTGAAATTTTTCGGCTGGCGTTTTCTTTTTGTATGGTATAATAGCGTTATAAAATAATTTGTTTTTGCAAAGGATGAATTATATGAGAAGAAAAGACAGGGAGATAACTGATAAATCGGAAATTATCAAAATCATAGAGAAATGCGCCGTTTGCAGAATTGGGCTCTCGCAAAACGACATTCCTTATATTGTGCCGATGAACTTCGGGTATGAATATATCGGCGGTAAGCTCACATTTTATTTTCACGGGGCAAAAGAGGGGAAAAAGATTGATATAATAAGCGAAAATCCAAATGCCGCCTTTGAAATGGATTGCGAGCATAAACTGGCAAAAGCGGAGACGACGTCTTCATACACGATGGAATACGAGAGCGTTATGGGAACCGGCAAAATCGTGATTTGCCATGATAAAGATTCGAAAAACCATGCGCTAAAAACAATGATGAAAAAATATGTGCCCGAAAAAGAATTTGCTTTTTCGGATGAAACGCTCGACGCGGTAATGACATTTAAGCTGGAAGTTGCGGAGTTCTCCGGGAAACGAAACAAGACGATGTAATTTGCATAAATGCGGTAGAAAGCAGGGGGCGGATTTTATATCCGCCCCCTGCTCTTGCGTTAGTTAAACAAGTGCGGGGCGATGTGGGCATCGTCCCCTACGGGATTTGATTTTTGCGGGGCGATGTGGGCATCGCCCCCTGCGGGAAAAAACGGCGTGCCGAGGTCGTCACGCCCTACGGGATTTTTGATTATTGCGGGGCGATGTGGGCATCACGCCCTACATTTAAAGGAAATAATTATTTCGGCATGTTCCGCCGTTAAAGCCTAATCTTTCAAGCAGAAGCATTATGCTTATAATGCGCTCAAAATCATCAAATGACTCCAAATTTAAAATATTCCTGATTTCCGCTATCGTTTTGGAGCAAGTTTCATCGGCTAACGGATCTTTCGGCTCATTTTCTTCTCCCTCAAATATTATTTTCAAGCGGCCTTTATATGTTAACGCTTGACTCAGAATCGATTTGTATAAATTCATATAGTTGCCTCCAAAAATTTTATTTTTATATATTTGCGGGGCGATGTGGGCATCGCCCCCTACGGGAAAAAACGGCGTGCCGCGGTCGTCACGCCCTACTACCGATGACGGCCTTTTTTTGTCCAGACCTTTGTAGTAAGTATACATGTTTACATTATATAACGCAATAGTCTATATGTTAAAATGACTTATATATTAATATCTTACTCAAACAATAAATTGGAGAGTATGATATGATACGGCTAAAAGTAATTGATATTTTAGAGCAAAAAGGTTTAACTAAGTATTGGTTGTATAAGCAAATGGGTATGAGTTATCAAAACTTTAATAGAATGATAAACAATGAAACGAAGTCGATTAAATACCAAAATTTAGAAACTCTTTGCGATATATTGCAATGTTTACCTAGTGATGTTTTTGAATATAATCCAGATAAATAAGTAGGGGCGGATTCCATATCCGCCCGCAAAATTGTAGGGAGAGACGACCTCGGCGCTCCGCTTATAGAATTATCGGAATATAGCAATATTGTTAAAACGCATATAGAAAAAATTGAAAACCATTACGAGGTATTGCTTGATAAATAAGTTATAATGCCTTATCATGCAGATTGATTATCGTTGTAAAAAACGGCGTGCCGAGGTCGTCACGCCCTACGGGATTTTTTATTTGGTTTTGTAAATAATACGCCCCTGTCGATTTTCGACAGGGGCGTATTATTTAAATATGAGGCGAAAAAGTATAACTTTTTCGAGATGAAACTTTATTTTCCGCTGTGGCAAATATCTTTTGCGCCGCAGCCTTCGCAGCCGCATCCGCAGGAAGGAGCGCCGCTTTTTTTATTTTTTATCAAGGCGCAAACCCCCGCCCCGGCGGCCCAGGCCAGCACGCCCCACAAAAAATAAACAAACA
>JAVBPR010000030.1:0-29795 GCA_031549485.1 Eubacteriales bacterium
AAATATTATATATTATTTAATAATTTTGTTCAACTTCGGGCCGTATGTAAATATGACCTTGCTAAACACGATGTCGTAGAGAACAAAAACAAAAATAGAAAGCAGATAAAAATAATTAAGCGAAAAAAGTTTTATCGCCAAAAATATTATTCCCCCGGCAAAAATAATCTTGCATACCCATTCCAAAACTCTGCTTTTTATGTTTTCAAAAACTGATTTTAATACCGGATATATCCCGAAAAACGCAACGTATAAAATCGCCGCGCCCCGATCAGGAACAAAAAAGAAAACGATGGCCGCCGACGCGGCGTAGGTCAAAGTCGCCGCTATTTTGCCATAACGCATAACGATAAACGCGATAACAAAGCCTGATATTGCGGCAAGCGCAAGCGAAAGCGTTTGAAAAACCGTTGTCAAAAACATAATCCCGACCGATAAAGCCGCCGCCATGCCGCATCTTGCAATCATTTTGCTGTTTAACAACACGGTATTAAATCCCCGCCCATGCATTCGCAACAGCAGTCCGCACATATAAGGCTACTGCAGCAGTCGCAGGTGCTCATGCCACCGGTATTATAGCGGTTATTTCGATAGGCATTATTGTTATATGGATTTTGATTATTATACGGATTTTGCCCGTAACCATTATTTCCATACGGATTTTGGTTATTCGCATTTCCCGAATTATACTGCCTTCCTTGCGACTTTTGGGACAGAATCATATCATATGCTTCGTTTACTTCTTTCATCTTTTCTTCGGCAAGGTCGGAAAGAGGATTGTTAAGATAATTGTCGGGATGATATTTTCGCGCAAGTTCTCTGTAAGCCTCTTTTATTTCTTCTTCGCTTGCAGACGGCGAAACGCCGAGCACTTCATAAGGATTAGCCATTATTTTCACCTGATTTCTTCAAAATTTGTTTTTCTCTGTTTTCAAGTCCTAAGTAAATTATATTCTCAAGGATGCCTTTACATCTTTTTATTTCAAGAAGATTAAATGCCGCCGAAATTTCATTTCGAAATTCTTTTAGCAGATTTATAACATCTTCTTCCCCGCTTTTTGTCTCGCTAATCGCATTAAATCGATGTTTTTGTTTGTCTGCTTCTATATCGTCAAGAGCGTCTATAAGATATATCCACTTGCCGAGCGAAAACCCGAGCTGATATAAAATCCGCTTTTCTCGCTCGTTTTCGGATAAAACCGCTATGCTTTCGGCAAGCGAAGACGCCATTACTTCACAAAACTTTGGCAAACTTGCCGTGCCGGACAATTCGGTTTCACGCTGTTTTTCTACGGCCTCTTTAATCTTACCGTAGATTACAGGAAAAGCAGCTGCGGCTTTCTTTTTGCTACCCTTTAACAAGAGCATTGCAGCTTTTGCCCGAAATCTTTTTACAAACCCTTCGTCTTTTTCGTCATCCCAAAGTTTGTAGTAAACCAAAATCGTGCTGATGTAGGCGGTTTTGGTAACGCTGCCACTTACAAGATAATTGCATTTTTTAAACGGATTTGCCTTGCATCTGCCGCGGACACATTTAAATTCCTCATCCGCAAGTGAATTTCCAAGCAGCGCCATAAAGGTCATATCATAGCTCAAAAATGCACGCGAGAAAATTCCGCATCTTTTTCCCATTTCGCTGCAAAGACCACAATACGCCGCTTTATATGCATCAAGCTCTCTGACTAAAAGCTCGCTTTTTTCTGCGGTTAAATATCCGAAAATTCCTACTCACCTACTTTTTAATTACCTTTGCAAGATATTCACCGGTTGCGCTTTCTTTGCATTTTATCACTTCTTCCGGAGTTCCGAGGGCTATTATTTTTCCTCCGCTATCGCCGCCCTCCGGTCCGAGATCAATAATATAATCGGCGGTTTTTATCATGTCAAGGTTGTGCTCTATGACGAGAACGGTATTTCCCGCATCGACAAATTTTTGAAGCACATCGATAAGTTTTCGCACATCATGCGTGTGAAGTCCGGTTGTAGGCTCATCGAGAATATATATCGTCTTGCCGGTCGAGCGTTTTTGCAGTTCCGAAGCGAGTTTTACCCTTTGCGCTTCACCGCCCGAAAGAGTGGTCGAAGGCTGCCCGATTTTTATATAAGAAAGCCCCACATCAAAAAGCGTCTGCAATTTCCTTTTTATTTTCGGGATATTCTCAAAGAACGAAAGGCCTTCTTCTATGGTCATTTCGAGAACGTCGCTGATATTTTTTCCTTTGTATTTTACCTCAAGGGTTTCGCGGTTATATCTTTTTCCTTTGCAAACTTCGCAAGGAACATAAATATCCGGCAAAAAGTGCATTTCAATCTTCAAAATGCCGTCACCCTGACATGCTTCGCATCTGCCGCCACGGACATTAAAAGAAAACCTTCCCGGGCCGAAGCCGCGCATTTTCGCCTCGTTTGTCGCCGCATAAATATTTCGAATATCTCCGAAAACCCCTGTATAGGTCGCCGGATTTGAGCGCGGTGTTCGCCCTATTGGCGACTGGTCGATATCTATTACCTTGTCGAGCTCGTCGTCGCCTTTGATTTCTTTAAATTTTCCCGGTTTCGTATGCGCGCCATTAAGTTTTGCAGCGAGATATTTATGAATGACTTCGTTTACAAGCGAGCTTTTTCCGCTTCCCGAAACTCCCGTGACCGCGGTGAAAGTTCCGAGCGGGATTTCGCAAGCGATATTTTTTAAATTGTTTTCGGCGGCGCCGGTAACTTTAAGTTTTTTGCCGTTTCCTTTTCTCCGCTGCTTCGGAACTTTGATTTCAAGCTCGCCGCTCAAATATTTTCCGGTTATAGAGTCCTTGCACATTTTTATTTCGTCCGGCGTTCCAGCGGCTATTATTTGCCCGCCGTGAATCCCCGCGCCCGGACCGATATCCACGAGGAAATCAGCGCTGGTCATCGTCTCTTCGTCATGCTCGACGACAATCAAAGTGTTCCCGAGGTCGCGGAGCTTTTTAAGCGTTGTCAGAAGTTTTGAATTGTCGCGCTGGTGAAGCCCGATACTCGGCTCGTCCAAAATATAGACAACGCCCATAAGCGACGAGCCGATTTGCGTTGCAAGGCGGATCCTCTGGCTCTCGCCGCCCGAAAGCGTGCCGGAAGCTCGCGAAAGCGACAGATACGGAAGCCCGACGTTTACAAGAAAACCGAGCCTGCTTTTGATTTCTTTTAAAATCGGCTCCGCAATCATCTCGTCTTTTTTGCCGAGCTTTAATTTTTCGAAAAACTCAAGTTCGTTTTTCACCGACATATCGGTAACTTCTTTTATATTTTTCCCGCCGACCGTCACCGAAAGGCTTATTTCATTGAGCCTGTTTCCGTGACATTCGGGACAAGGCCGCTCCGACATATACCGTTCAATTTCGTCCTTGCTATACGAACTGCTTGATTCCTTGTATCTCCGCTCGAGATTATTTATAATTCCTTCCCAGGTTGCCGCATAGGTGCCTGTTCCGTATTCGTTTTCTCTTGTCAGTTTTATTTTTTCGTCGCCCGTTCCGAAAAGGATTATTTTTTGTATCTTCTCCGGAAGTTTTCCAAAAGGCGTTTCAAGCGAAAAATCGTATTTTTCGGCAAGACCTTTGAAATACATTTCGGCAATTGTGCCGCCCTCATAATAGCGCCATCCGGCGACCGAAATCGCGCCCTCTTTTATTGATTTTGTTTTGTCGGGAATCAGAAGGTCGGGATCAATTTCAAGGAGCACCCCAAGACCGGTACAGCTTTTGCAGGCGCCGAACGGATTGTTAAACGAAAAACTGCGGGGCGAGAGCTCCTCAATACTTATGCCGTGATCCGGACATGCGTAGTTCTGCGAAAAAGTAATAATCTCCTGTCCGTTTATTTCAACATTCACAAGACCGTGCGCCAGCGAAAGCGCAGTTTCAAGCGAATCCGAAAGGCGGCTTCTTATCTCTTCACCGACGATAAGGCGGTCGACGACAACTTCGATATCATGCCGCTTATTTTTTTCAAGTTTTATTTCTTCCATCAGGTCATAAATAATTCCGTCCACCCGAACGCGCGAGTATCCGCTTTTTTTCGCGTCTTCAAAAACCTTTTGATGCTCGCCTTTTTTCGCCCTTATTACCGGCGCAAGCACAATAGCTTTTGTTCCCTCTTCGAATTTTAAAATTTGCCCAACTATCTGGTCCACCGTCTGCATAGATATTTCCCGTCCGCAGACAGGACAATGCGGAACGCCTATTCGGGCGTACAGCAATCGGTAATAATCATATATTTCGGTGACCGTGCCGACGGTGGAACGCGGATTTTTTGATGTCGTTTTCTGGTCTATCGAAATCGCGGGCGATAAGCCGTCTATGCTGTCAACATCCGGTTTTTCCATCTGCCCCACAAATTGCCTTGCGTAAGAGGAAAGCGATTCGATATACCTGCGTTGCCCCTCTGCATAAATTGTGTCGAACGCAAGGCTGCTCTTGCCCGAACCCGAAAGTCCCGTGAAAACTATAAGCTTATCGCGAGGAATCGAGAGGTCGACATTCTTTAAATTATGCTCTCTTGCGCCTTTAATAATTATGTCTTTTATCAAGCTATTCTTCTCCCCGCAATTTCTTAATCTTATCCCTTATAAACGCCGCATGCTCGAATTCAAGAATTGTCGCGGCCGCTTTCATCTCTTTTTCAAGTTTCTTAATTAAAGCGTCTTTTTCCTTGACCGTGAGCTTTTTCTTTCCTGCACCCTCAACTTCGGTTCGGCTGGAAATTTCGATAATATTACGCACGTCTTTTATAATTGTTTTCGGCGTTATTCCGTTTGCCTTGTTGTATTCATCCTGAATTTTGCGGCGGCGTTCGGTTTCGCTTATTGTTTCGGTCATACTTTTTGTCATCTTATCGGCATACATGATGACAAGGCCGTCGGCATTACGCGCGGCGCGGCCGACCGTTTGAATAAGCGAAGTTGTGCTGCGCAAAAAGCCCTCTTTATCCGCGTCAAGAATGGCGATAAGCGAAACTTCGGGCAAATCAAGCCCTTCGCGGAGCAGATTTATGCCGATGAGCACATCGAATTCGCCGAGCCTTAAATCGCGGATAATCTCCATACGTTCGATGGTCTCGATATCATGATGCATGTATTTTACTTTGATTCCGAGCGTTTCGAAATAGCTTGTCAAATCCTCCGCCTGCTTTTTTGTAAGCGTAGTTACAAGCGTTCGCTCTTTTCGCTCCACCCTTTTTCTTATTTCGCCTATAAGGTCGTCAACCTGGTGAAGCGCCGGCCTGACCTCGATTTTCGGATCGAGAAGCCCTGTCGGTCTGATGATTTGCTCGACGACCGCGCTGCTTCTCGAAACTTCATATTCGGCTGGCGTTGCGCTGACATACACCACCTGGTTTTGCAAGGCGGTAAACTCCCCGAAATTCAAAGGGCGGTTGTCAAACGCAGAGGGCAGACGAAAACCGAAATCGATAAGATTTTTCTTGCGCGAATAGTCGCCTCCGAACATGCCGCGAACCTGAGGCAGCATAACGTGCGATTCATCGACAAACATCAGATAATCCTTCGGAAAATAGTTGAGAAGCGTAAAAGGAGTGCTTCCCGGTTTTCGCCCGGCCAAAATTCGGGAATAATTTTCTATTCCGCTGCAAAAGCCTATCTCATTTAGCATTTCCATATCGTAGTTTGTTTTTTCGCGAATCCGCTGCTCTTCTATAAGTTTTCCGTTTTCGTGAAAATATTTTATTCGCTCTTCAAGCTCTTTGGATATTTCATTTAAAGAGCGGTCGAGTTTTTCTCTTTCGACAACGTGATGGGAAGCGGGAAAAACAGGCGCGTAAGATAGGCTTGCTAAAAGTTCGCCCGTTACCGCGTTTACCTCAAGAATACGCTCGATAACATCTCCGAAAAGTTCTACTTTAAGCAGTTTATCTGTGGAGTTTGCCGGAAAAATTTCAATGACATCACCGCGCACCCTGAATTTATTTCGCGTTAAGCTGATGTCGTTGCGCTCATACTGAATTTCGACAAGACGCGAGACAATTTCGTCCCTGCTTTTTTTCATGCCGGGCTTAAGGCTTAAAACAAGTTTATTGTATTCTTCTGGATCGCCAAGGCTGTAAATACAGGAAACGCTCGAAACAATAATAACGTCCCTGCGCTCGAACAGTGAAGTCGTGGCGCGGTGGCGAAGTTTATCAATTTCGTCGTTTATCGAAGAATCTTTTTCAATATACGTATCGGTCGACGGAATATAGCTTTCGGGCTGGTAATAGTCGTAATACGACACAAAATATTCTACCGCGTTGTCGGGAAAAAATTCTTTAAATTCGCTGCAAAGCTGCGCCGCAAGCGTTTTATTGTGCGCCAGCACAAGAGTCGGGCGGTTTACCTTTTCGATAATATTTGCCATCGTAAAAGTTTTTCCGCTGCCCGTAACGCCAAGCAAAACCTGCTCTTTTTCTCCGCTTAATATTCCGTTTGCAAGTTTTTTTATAGCTTCGGGCTGATCTCCCGAGGGCTTAAAATCAGATTTTAAAACAAACTTGTCCATCATTTTTCCTTTTATTTATCGTCCGCAAAATCAATTTCGCTGATAAAATCATCGTCATCTTGGCTGGCGACACTTTTTATCGAATTATTTGTTATTTCTTCGTCCTGCAAAAGCAGGCTTCTGTATACCCTGTCAAAAAATCCGCTGTAAAGAAAGCTGATTCCGTCGCCTCTTTCGCAAATTACATGATCGACAAGATAAATATCCAACCCGGCAAGCAAATTTTTCAAGGCGTGGGTTGCGGAAAAATCCTTTTTCGACGGAGTGGCTGTTCCGCCCGGATGATTGTGAGCAATTACAACCTGAGGAGCATTGTATTTAAACGCGATTTTCGCAATCATTTGTGCATCAACTTTCGTTGCCGTGACGGTACCCTTCGCGATTTCTTCCGAACCGATAAGCACCCCTTTTGCATCAAAGCATAAAAGTACCGATTTTTCATAAGTGCAGCCGGCAAATTGCGAGCAAATATACGCCACCAGCTTTTTCTCGTCCTTTAAAAGCTGACCGTTGCCGATTGCTTCCTTCTTGTGAATATATTCAAACAGGTCGCTGATAACCCGAAAGAACCTGACCGAAGCATCTCCGACACCCGACACTTCTTTGAGAAGCTCCGGCGGAGCATAAAACAGATTTGAGATACTGCCGAATTTATCGAGCAAGCGGTGCGCCGTCGGATTTGTGTTGCCCTGGCGCATTACATAAAAGAGCATAAATTCGAGAACTTCGTGCTCTGCAAAGCCCGCAAAACCGGTTTTATCATATCTTGCAAACATTCTTTCGCGATGGCGTTCATGCGGATTTTCCATATTCTTTCCCATTACCTATCATTCCCCAAGCGCATTTTATGTTATTATACCAAAAATGATTTAAATATAATATATAAATTATTAATTTTATGTTATTATAAATAAACGAGGTGATAACAACGAAAGAATTTATAATAGAAAAAAACGACGCCGGTCAGCGGCTCGATAAATTTGTTTTAAAAGCTGTCCCGAAGATGCCGAAAGCGTTGCTGTATAAGTATCTGCGCAAAAAACGCATAAAGATTGACAACCGCAAGGCAGAGCCCTCTGAAATGCTTGTTTTGGGACAGGCAGTTCAGCTATACATCAACGATGAGTTTTTCGAGGATTCCGCCGCTTCTAACAGCTTCTTGTCAATTACGCCGAACATTAATATAGCTTATGAGGACGAAAATATTATCGTGGTCGATAAGGCGAGCGGCGTTATCTGCCACGCCGATGAAAAAGAGCAGTTTAATACTTTGATAAATCATATTCTCGCCTATCTTTATGAAAAAGGCGAATATATCCCCGAAAAGGAAAATAGCTTTACACCCGCCCTTTGCAACCGAATCGACCGCAATACATCCGGCCTTGTTATCGCCGCAAAAAACGCGGAGTGCCACCGTATCCTTTGCCAGAAAATCAAAGACCGCGAGATAAAAAAGCGCTATCTTTGCGTTACCGTCGGCAGCCCGCCGCATAAAACCGGAACATTTTCAAACTATCTTGTTAAAAACCCCGACCAAAACAGAGTTTATGTTCACGAGCATCCTGTGGAGGGGGCAAAACACGCTGTAACTCACTATAAAGTAAAGACAAAGGACGAAAACCTTTCGCTTGTCGAGGCAGAACTTGTGACCGGGCGGACGCACCAAATAAGGGCGCAATTTGCCGCCGCGGCTTCCCCGCTTCTCGGCGACGGTAAGTACGGCAACAACGCAATAAATAATCTTTACGGACAAAAAAAGCAGATTCTTCAATCGTACCGAATTGATTTTGCCTTTGAAACGGATGCAGGCGAGCTCGGATACTTAAAAAACAAGGTTGTCCAAACCCGCAAAAAAATTAAATTATCCGATTTTAATCCGGTTTAGCAATATAAAAGAAGCGAGACGAAAAATTCGTCTCGCTTCTTTTATGTATTTCTGTCGGTTTCTTTAAATTTCTTAAGATTGCCTATTTTATCGGCTCTTTTATCGACTACTTCCTCTATTTCCGAGAGGTTTATCCCCTCGTTTGCCATCATAACAAACAAGTGATAAAGCAAATCCGCAATCTCTTCTTGTGTTACTACGTTATCGCCGTTTTTTGCCGCGATTATTGTTTCGCCGCATTCTTCGGCAACTTTTTTTAATATTTTATCAATTCCCTGCTCAAAAAGATAGCAGGTATAGCTGCCCTCGCTTTTGTTTTCCTTGCGGTCTAAAATCACTTCAAACAATTTTGCAAAAGAATCAGACATCGGATATTTCTCCTTTAAAATTTAGTCTGCGATAAAAGCAGGTGCGGTTTCCGGTGTGGCAAGCGGGGCCTGCAGGCTCGACCTTATATATCAGCGTGTCCTGGTCGCAATCGATTAAAATATCCTTAATATTCAAAAAATTTCCGCTTGTTTCGCCTTTGTTCCAAAGAGATTTTCGCGACCTGCTCCAAAACCATGCGGTTTTACTCTCCAGCGTTTTTTCAAGCGCTTCTTTGTTTGCATAAGCAAGCATCAGCACCTCGCCGCTGTTATTATTCTGCACGATAACAGGGATAAGCTCTTCTTTTTCAAACATCTTAGATCCTCCTTGTCGGAATTCCGTTTTCGCTGAAGTACTCTTTAATTTCGGCTACCGTCAGCTTCCCGTAATGCAAAAGCGAGGCAAGTAGCGCGGCATCCGCGCCGGTCTGCTCAAAAAGCTCTTTAAAATGCCTAAGCTCGCCGCATCCGCCCGAGGCAATAACCGGAATTTTCACCGCATCGGCGATTGTTTTTGTTATAGCTATGTCGTAACCGTTTTTTGTCCCGTCGGTCTCCATCGAAGTTACAAGCAACTCCCCGGCGCCGAGTTTTTCGCATTCTATCGCCCATGCAACCGCATCCAGTCCTGTATCGATTCTTCCTCCGTTAATTACAACGGTATAGTTTCCGCCCTCATGCCGCTTTACATCAATCGCGACAACCACGCATTGGCTTCCGAATATCGCGGCGGCTCTTTCAATTAAAGTTTTATCCTTTACCGCGGCGGAATTTATACTGATTTTATCCGCCCCCGCGCGAAGCAAGGCTCTGAAATCCTCGATTGTTCTGATTCCGCCGCCTACCGTAAGCGGGACAAACACCTCGGCCGCCGTTTTTTCGACAACGTCAATCATTATCCCTCTGTTCTCATGCGAAGCAGTAATATCAAGAAAGGTTATCTCATCCGCGCCCGCGTCGCTGTAAAACTTTGCGATTTCAACAGGATCGCCTACATCGGTTATATTAACAAAATTTATTCCCTTTACCACCCTGCCGTCGCAAACGTCAAGGCAGGGAATTATCCTTTTTGCAATCATAAAATACCGTTTGCCTCTTTCACCGAAATTTTGCCGCTATATATTGATTTTCCGCATATCGCGCCGTATAAACCGAGCTTTTCAAGCTCTTTTATATCTTCGAGCGACGTTACCCCGCCCGAGGCGACTATATCAGCCGAAACAGCTTTGTTTATTTTATCAAGCATATAAAAACCCGGGCCTTCCATCATTCCGTCTTTGGAAATATCGGTTACAATAAACGTTTTGACGCCGATTTCATCAAGTTCCTTTGCAAAATCAATATAATTTGTATCCGAGCTTTCGCACCATCCGTTGATTTTTACAATACCGTTTTCCGCGTCGATTCCGACCGCGATTTTTTCACCGAAATTTTCAACCGCTTCCTGTAAAAAAGCACGATCTTTTATGGCGGACGAGCCGAGAATAATCCGCGCCGCACCGGCTTCAATATACAGTTTTAAGGCTGACATATCCCTTATTCCGCCGCCCACCTCGACAGGTACCGAAACCTCGCTTATAACTTTTGCAATCAGCTCAAAATTGACCGGCCTTTTTTCTTTGGCGCCGTCGAGATCAACAATATGGATATACCGGGCGCCGTCTTGTTCGAACCTCTTTGCGACATCCATCACACTTTCCGCAACCATATGAGAGGTGTTGTAGTCCCCCTTTTGCAGGCGCACCGGCTTGCCGTCAATTATATCTATCGCGGGAATAAAAATCATATTTTCACCTAATTTTACAAAAATTTTCTAAAAGTTTCAGGCCGGCCGAGCCGCTTTTTTCGGGATGAAATTGAACGCCGTAGGCATTGCCTTTTTGCACTATCGCGGTTATTTCTGCGCCGTAATCCGCCGTGGCTATAAGGTTTTCCCTGTTTGTCACTTTCGCGCAAAAGGAATGGATAAAATAAAAATAGCTGCCGCTATTTATCCCGTTCAATAGTCGGCTTGCGTTTATAAAGCTCGTTTCGTTCCAGCCCATATGTGGGATTTTCGGAGCGGTATCGGGAATTTTTACAACTTTCCCGCCGATTATACCAAGACCGCGTGTTTCCTCGATTTCCTCGCTTTTATCAAAAAGCATCTGCATTCCAAGGCATATGCCAAGCATCGGCCGTTGCAAAATATATTCCTTCATAAAAGAAATAAGTCCGCTTTCCTCAAGCTCTCTCATCGCTGCGGGAAAAGCCCCGACGCCGGGAAGAACTAATCTTTCGCACTTTTCCAGCCGGGCTTTTTCTTTTGTGACAATAACATCTTCGCCGATATAGCGAAGCGCCGTTTCAACGCTTCTGATATTTCCCGCGCCATAGTCTATTATTCCGGTCATAGCGTACCTTTAGTCGACAAAACGCCGCTGTCGCGTATTATTGTTGCTTGCCTAAGCGCCTGGCCGACCGCCTTGAAAGAGGCTTCGACAATGTGATGGGCGTTTCGGCCGTACTGGCAATTTATATGCAATGTTATTCCAGCCGAAAAAGCAAACGCACGCCAAAATTCTTCAAAAAGCTGCGCGTCAATTCCGCCCACGTCGGTATTGAAAATATCGAGATTATATGCAATATAAGCGCGGTTACAGATATCAAGGCTTGCAAAGCAAAGCGCCTCGTCCATCGGCACAAACGCGGTGCCGTAGCGCGCGATAATTTTGCCCTCCAGCTCTTTTTTAAGCGCTGTTCCGAGAACAATTCCGAAATCTTCAAGCGTGTGATGCGCGTCAACTTCCAAATCACCCTTGACATTACCCGAAATCGAGATTCCGCTGTGCAAGGCAAGCGCGCCAAGCATATGGTCAAAAAAAGCAATGCCGGTTTTTAAATCAAAACTTCCCTTTTGGTCAATTTCAAGGCTAAGTTCAATATCTGTTTCCTTTGTTTTTCTTTTAATCTCGCTCATCTTTTTCCTCCAAAATATCAGATAATACCGCCAGCAATTTTGTGTTTTCGTAAAACGAGCCGCAGGTTATCCGCAAATATCCGTTTCCAAACGATCTTATTTTTATGCTTTGTTTTAGCAGGCAAAGATTTATGTAGTCAGCTTTTACGGAATAGATAAACGCAAAATTTCCGAATGAGGCACTAAACTCAAATCCGCCGCATTTTTTCGAGAGTTCAGCAAGCCCCGAAAAAAGCTGTTCTCTGCTTGCCAAAATCTCCGCTTTTGATTTATCGAGAAAGGAATTTTCGGATAAAATTATTTCCCCGATTTCCTGGCTTACGCTGTTTACGTTGTAAGGCGATTTGCATTTTCGAATCGCGCTTGACAGCTCTTTGGCGGCAACCGCGAATCCGAGCCGAAGTGCCGCCGCACCGACAGCTTTTGAAAGCGTCCTCAAGATAATCAAATTATCAAAATTTTCTATTTCGCTTAAAATACTTTGTGAAAAAAAGTCCATATATGCTTCGTCTAAAATCACAAGCATATCGGTTTCCCTTATAAAATCCAGTATTTCCTCTTTCGGAATAGCACAACCCGTAGGATTGCAAGGATTAGAAAAAATTACCGCTTTAGCGTTTTCATCTTTTCCTTTTTCTTTTGCTTTTTGCAACATTTCATTTCCCGCCGCAAGCGATATAACTTCAAGCTCGGCAAGTTTTGCATAAAACCTGTACATTGAAAAGTCAGGCGAAAAGCAGATTATCTTGTCCCCTTTTTCAAAAAAAGAATTTATTATAACCGAAATCAGCTCGTCCGAACCGTTTCCGGCAACTACCAAATCGGGGGTTAGATCATACCGCGCGGCAAATTTCTCACAGAGAATGCGCGCGCTCGGATCAGGGTATCTGTTATAATCGATTTTTTTCAGTCTTTTTGCAATTTTGCGGCGAATATTTGCCGGAATCGAAATAAAGCTCTCATTAGCATCGAGCCGGATTTCATAGCAAGTATCGCCGGGAGAATAGCTTTCAATATTTTGAACTTTTTGCGGCAGGGTAAATTTGCCCATTACTTATCACTTTCTTTTCTGATTTTCATCGAGTTTGCATGCGCGAAAAGCCCTTCGGCCTCGGCAAAAGCAATCACGTCATCCGCTGCTTTTAACGCCGCTTCTTTGCTGTAACAAAGATAGCTTTGCCTTTTTAAAAAGCTTTCTACGCAAAGCGGCGAAAAGAATTTCGCACTGCCGCCTGTCGGCAAAACATGATTTGGTCCGGCGTAATAATCACCCATCGGTTCGGGTGTATAATTTCCGAGGAAAACCGAACCCGCGTTGACAGCTTTTTCAAGTATCTTTTCCGCATCGGCACAGGCAATTTCGAGATGCTCTGGCGCAATTTCGTTTGATAAATCGACTGCTTCATCAGAAGAGCCGCAAATAATTATCGCACTGTGGTTATCAACCGATTCTCTCATTATATCATTTCGCGGGAGCTTTTTTATCATTATTTCAAGCTCTTCCGAAACATTTTTTGCAAAAGTTTCATCAAAACAAATAAGAATCGCCGAAGCGAGCTTGTCATGTTCCGCTTGGCTGAGCATATCGGCCGCCACATAGTCCGCTCTTGCCTGATTATCGGCAATAATCAGGATTTCGCTCGGCCCCGCTATCATATCAATGTCGCATTTTCCGAAAACCGTTTTTTTGGCAGTTGCGACAAAAATATTTCCGGGGCCCACTATTTTATCAACTTTCGGAACACTTTCAGTTCCGCATGCAAGCGCGGCAATCGCCTGCGCTCCGCCTAACGCAAAAATCCTGTCGACTCCCGCAATTTCGGCCGCGGCAATCAAATTCGGTGAGATTTCGCCGTTTTTATCCGGCGGCGTTACCATAATAAGCTCGGAAACTCCGGCAACCTTAGCCGGAATGGCGTTCATAAGAACCGAGGAAGGATAGCTCGCCGTCCCGCCCGGAACATACATCCCGACTCTTTTGAGCGGCAAAACCCTTATCCCGGTTTTTATACCCTCGGACGGGGAAAAATCAAACCCTGCCGATTTTTGTTTTTCGTGAAAATTTTTGATATTTTCTGACGCGCGTTTCATAACCGCGACAAGTTCACAAGGCGCTTCTTTTGCTCTTTTTTCGCGGCGCTCTTTGCTGTATTCAAATTCCTTTAAAGCGGCTTCGTCAAATTTTTCGCTATATTTTCGCAGGGCTGCATCGCCGTTTTTTTCAACGTCCGAAATAATTTCTTCCACCGTTTTTTCAGCAGACGAAGCGTCGCTCTCCTGTCTGCTCTTAAAAGAGCGCAAAAACTCTGTTATTTCGCTTTTTTCCTTTATTATTTTAATCATTTAGAGCCTCTTTCAAATCATTCGCAAGTGCCTCTATTTCGGCTTTTTTAATCTTCATGCTCGCCGTATTGACGATAAACCGTGCCGAAACAGAGCTTAGCTCGTCGATAACGCAAAGACCGTTTTCTTTAAGCGTTGTGCCTGTTTCCATAATGTCGACAATGGCATCTGAGAGGCCGAGAATAGGCGCAAGCTCCACCGAACCGTCTATTTTAATAATTTCGACATCCATATTCTTTTTCTGAAAATATTCTCTGGCGACATTCGGATATTTTGTCGCTATAATTTTATGGCCGTAACCCGAGAAAAAATCGGTTCCGTTTTTTGTTGCAAGAACAAATTTGCACTTCCCAAGCCCCATATCAAGAAGCTCATAAAAACTTTTTCCCTGTTCTAATATCGTGTCTTTTCCCGTTATGCCGCAATCGCAAACGCCGTGCTCGACATAAGTTATGACATCGCCGCTTTTTGCAAGCACGACTTCGATATCATTCGGCGGAAGTTTAAAAACAAGCTTTCTCGCTTTATTTTTAAGCTCTGTGCAGTCATATCCGCTTTTTTCGAACAATTCTATTGTAAGTTTTTCAAGCCTTCCTTTTGTAAGCGCAATTTTTAAGCTCATTTTTCTTCTCCAAAATATTTTATCTTCTCAATACCGCGAAACTCTGCGTATTTTTTCGTTTCCTCAGTATCCGAATAAAGGTCGATTTCAGCAGTTATGCCCTTTTCAATCTGCTCTTCAAGATACTCATATGCCTCTTTTGCAAAACCTTTTTTATAGCTGATAAGAACCTGCGTGTTTTTTTTGTTTTCTTCGGCATTTCGAATGCTTGCAAGAGCGTCAATATTGATTGCAAATCCTACCGCGGGGCGGTCACTGCCGAATGCGGCATAAAGATTATCGTATCTTCCGCCCGACAAGACCGGAACGCCGATTCGGTCGACATACGCCTGAAAAACTATGCCCGTATAATATTCCAGCGAAGAAGCGATTCCGACATCAAGCGAAATATATTTATCGATTCCGATTTCCCGCAGCCCATCTAAAAGCTCGCTCAGATATTCAAGACAGCCGAGCGCCTCTTTATTTTCGGTGATTGCTTTTGCGTCGTCCAAAATCTCTCTGCCTCCGAATAAATACGGAAGCGCGGCAATCGCTTTTGTTTCGGGATAGCCCGAATAATCGGACAGCAAATCAAGAAGTGCCGAGTGATTTTTATATTCGAGGCATTTGAGAAGTTTTTCGGTGTCGTATTCGCTAAACGGAATATTTTTCACAAGCGCGTTAAAATATCCGACATGGCCGATTTCAAGTTTAAAATCCGCGCCGGAAAGTTTAAGCGAGGAAACTGCCGCGTTTATCACCTCGATATCGGAGCGCAAAGAGCTGGCGCCGACGATTTCAACCCCGCTTTGCATTATCTCGCAAGGTCTGCCGCTAAGCTCATTTTCCTGCCGCAAAACGCTTTGAGTATAATGCAGTTTAACAATCTGCTTTTTATCCGAAATCCGTGCGGAAATAGCTCGCGCGATCGGCGCGGTGCTGTCCGGACGAAAGACGATAAGCCGACCTTTGTTGTCGCTTAGCTTATACATAAGCTCGGGGTCAATCGTGTTTGTCTGCGCCGTGAAAAGATCATAAAATTCAATTGAAGGCGTTAAAATCTCGCTGTATCCGCGGCTTGCGAAATTTTTCCTTATCTCTTCGACAAGCGAAATCTTTACATCCGCCTGCTCAAAAATCATATCTCTTGTCCCGTCGGGGCTATTTTTATAATATTTTTTCATATTATCCTCGCTTTATCGCTTTAGCATGCTAACATAATAGCACAACTAAATTATATTGTCAACTATTGAAGAACTCAATATTTTTTGATAAAATATGTAAGCACAAAAGTAAAAGGAGGGTGATTATGGAAGAGCGGATTCTCGGAAGCCTTACAAACGACAAAGAAATAATGCTTTTGATACTTTTTATTATACAGAATTTTAAAGACGACGTCTCCCGCGATCAAATCCACGAAATCGCCCTTCTCGGCGACAGCGCAAACTATTTTGACGTTAACTCCAATATTGATTCGCTTCTAAAACTTGACATAATCGCCTGCAACGATGATGTTTTTTCCCTTACCGAAAAAGGCGAAGAAGCGATTTCCCTTCTCTCCAATGATTTACCGCTTCATATCCGCAACCGGGCGATTATTAACGCCACCAAAGTTTTGATAAAATCGCGAATCGAAAAAGACACCCCTTGCGAAATAGTTGAAACCGACGAGGGATTTAATTTTGTTTGTAAAGGTCTTGAAAACGGCAAAACCGCTTTCGAAGTTATGATAAATGTTGATACTATAGAGCAGGCAAAAATCCTAAAGGCGAATTATAAGCGCGATCCTTTTAAAATTTTTCGTACTATAATCGATGTTCTCAGCGAAAGCGGAGCAAAATCGGATAATAACTAAAATCCGCCGGCATTACGCCGGCGGATTTTCTATTAATAATGTTTTAAGAAATCTTACGCTCTCCGCCCGGCGGGCATCAAATGCTTTTTTGGCCGAAACGCTGAGATTTTGAGGCACAAATCGCATACAAATATAGTAATCATCAGCAGGAAGCATCGAAAAATACTCCATCTGCGAAAACTTTGTTTCGGAAAACGGGATGGTATAGCCCGGTTTTCCGGTTATATCGGACAGCTCCGCAAAAAATCCTTCATCGGGATTTTCATAAAGACTGAAAAACTCGTCAAATTGCTTTTTAGATATTATTACAATATCGCTTTCGCCCGCCGTAAGTTCGATATTACGTTTTTGAATCAAAGCCATGTAATACTGGTCGGTAATATCAGTGTCGGGAATCGAAACAAGCACCAAATCGGCATATGTAAGCCCGTCTGCATTAATGTCTTTCACATCTTTATACAGCGCTTCTTCAAGCGTTTTTTCCGCTTCGGCCGGAAAATATTGCTCGCCGAGATAAAGAATAGCTATATCCGGCTTTATCGCTTTTCTGCACTGCGAAACGCCGAAAACAATAAATAAAATCACCGCAACAGCGATTATCACTTTCATAAGGTTATAATCCATAAAAAGATTAAACCTGTCTTTAAACGGCAGTTTTTTTGTCTGCTCTTTTATTCGCGCAGCTTCGCTTAAATTATCTTTAGCCATATTAGTCTCTCGGTTTCATGGTCGGGAAAAGAAGAACATCGCGAATTGACGCGGAATCGGTCAAAAGCATAACGAGGCGGTCGATTCCGATACCGAGTCCGCCGGTCGGCGGCATCCCGTATTCAAGGGCGTTGATATAGTCCTCGTCCATAAAGCCCGCTTCTTCGTCTCCGCCGGCTCTGAGTTTGACCTGACGCTCAAATCTTTGCTTTTGGTCAATCGGATCGTTAAGCTCCGAAAAAGCGTTGCCCATTTCCCTGCCGGTAATGAAAATTTCGAAGCGCTCTGTAAGCTCGGGCGCTTCCGGTTTTCTCTTTGCAAGCGGCGAAACCTCGACAGGATAATCGTAAATAAAGGTCGGGGAAACCAAATTTTCTTCAACTTTACACTCGAAAACGTGCGAGATAATCTCGCCGCGCGACATTTTCTTCTCAACTTCTATTCCAATCGACGCCGCAAGCGCTCTCGCCTCGTCGTCGGTTTTTGTCGCGTCAAAATCAATATCGGCATATTTTCGAATCGATTCTATCATCGAGAGGCGTTCAAACGGAGCGGCAAGGCTGATTTTAGCGCCCTGATATTCGATTTCAAGAGTGCCGAGAACCTTATTCGCTATATGAACAATCATCTCTTCTGTTATGTTCATCATATCTTTATAGTCGGCGTATGCTTCATAAAGTTCCACCGTTGTAAATTCGGGATTATGCTTTACGCTCATGCCCTCGTTGCGGAAGATTCGTCCGATTTCATAAACCTTTTCAAGGCCGCCGACGATAAGCCGTTTCAAATGAAGCTCGGTGGCGATCCGAAGATACATATCCAGGTCAAGCGTGTTATGGTGAGTGATAAACGGGCGCGCGTTTGCTCCGCCCGGAATTGTATTCAAAATCGGCGTTTCAACTTCGATAAATCCTTTGGCATCAAGGAATTCGCGCATTGCCGAAATTATCGCGCTGCGCTTTATAAAAGTATCTTTGACCTCGGGATTAACTATCAAATCAACATATCTTTGACGATAACGGAGATCGGTATCTTTAAGCCCGTGAAATTTTTCGGGAAGCGGAAGCAGCGATTTCGCAAGCATCGAAATTTCGCTTACATGGATTGTAGTTTCCCCTGTTTTCGACTTAAAAACATAGCCTTTAATACCGACGATATCGCCGATATCGAATTTTTTAAACATTGCGTATTGCTCTTCCCCGACATCATCCTGCCTAACGTAAAGCTGGATTTTTCCGCTTCGGTCACGCAAATCGCAAAACGCCGCCTTGCCCATTCCCCTTTTGCTCATCAGCCTGCCCGCGAGCGAAACGGTTTTCTGGTCAAACCGGTCAAAATCATCAAGAATTCCCGAAATTTTATCCGAAACATCGTAGCTTGTCTTTTCAAAAGGGTTTTTACCGGTTTCGACAAGCTCCGCAAGTTTTTCTCTGCGAATTTTTAGTATTTCACTTAAATCCTGAATCATTTCTTCAGACATATTTACACTTCCCTGTTATGTATTCTTGAACAAATCCACGGGCAAAAGGCCCGTGGATTAATTTATTTTTCAATTGAAAGAATTTTGAAAATCAAATTTCCCGCGGGCGCTTCAACGGTAACTTCTTCGCCTTTGCTTCTGCCGACAAGCGCAACGCCGAGCGGAGATTGATATGATATCTTCTGCTGGGCGGGATTTGCTTCGGTCGGGCCGACAATTTGGTAGATAACTTTTTCGTTATATTCTTTGTCAAGCAATTTGACCTTAGAACCGATGCCGATAACGCTGCTGTCAACGCTGTCTTCCTCGACAACAACGGCGGTTTTAATCATATTTTCAAGCTGAGTAATACGCGCCTCGACAACCGCTTGCTCGTTCATCGCGTCGTCATATTCGCTGTTTTCGGAAAGATCACCGTAATCCCTTGCTTGTTTAATGCTCTCGGTAATTTCCTTCCGGCGAACGGTCACAAGATTCTCAAGCTCGTTTTCCAGCTTTTGTAATCCCTCTTTTGTGATAACAATAGGCGTTCCCATAAAGCTCTCCTTTTATATGTCATTAAAACATAATATTAGTATTATAAGTAATTAAGGTATTTATGTCAATAGAAATCTCGTTTTCTGAAATAGCCCCGGCTTCGCATAAGTAGCAGATAAGCTCGAATTTTTCATATGCTTGCGGAAGCAATCCAATGCGCTCCTCCGCAACAACTATATTGTCAAGGCTTATTACATTGCTTTTATCTGTTTCAAAGGCCTTAATATGGCGTATATCCGGCGCAAGAACCGCTTTTCCTCTCCGCCTCTGTGCGGATAGGATTTTCAGGTCGTCTCCCATATATATTACTGCGCCGTACTCACCCGCCGACGGCATCAGCGCACTTATGCCGATAACCGCGCCGTAATTTTCATATAGTGCTTCTTTTAGCGGCAAGAATTTTTCCGCGTTATTTGTGATAATGGTTAAATATCGAAATTTTTTCGCGGCAAAGCTAATGATTTCAAAGCTGTTCGAACGCCCCTCAAGGTCGATAAATGCCGCTTTTTCCGCCTTTGTTTCTCTGTAAAGGGCGGAAACAAGTTTTCTATATGCAAGGCTTTTTAGCGCAGTTTTCCGCGGCGGGCTCATCCCGATAAAAGAAAGATATTCTGATAGCTCTTTTTTATGAATTCCCGCCACGCAGAAGCAGTCGCAGGAAGAAAGATAGCCGCTTTCCAAAAGCCTTGTAAAAACTTTTTTTAAATTCACCTTTCGGGCAAGCAGCGAAACTTCTATAAACATCGCAAGTGCAGATGTTTCAGCGATATTTTTCATCTCTGCTTTGATTATAGCTTTTTTTCTAAAGAAGAATCTGCGCTCATTTTCCTCTTTTTTTATTTCAATTAGGGCAAGCAAAATCCGTCTCCAACATCACATTTATGCCTATAATATGCAAAAGCCCGAGTTCTTATACATAAGAAAAATCCGCCTTTGGGCGGATTTTTCTTTAATTTATATTTTATCAAGAAAAATAATTCATCGGGTTTACCGTCGAGCCGTTTATACGCACTTCGAAATGCAGATGGTTTCCGGTTGAATAGCCGGTCGAACCCACACCGCCGATTTTCTGACCTTTTTGGACCTTATCACCCACTCCGAACGGAGACAGCGACATCATATGTGCATAGAGAGTCGCCCTTCCGCCTCCGTGGTCGATAATTATGTAGTTCCCGTATGCCGAGTTGAATTTCGATGTTACAACGGTGCCGCTGTTCATCGCAACGATCGCGGTGCCGCGCGGCGCACCTATATCGGTTCCGGTGTGAAGTTTATAAACTCCGGTAATCGGATGAACTCGCATTCCGTATGGGCAACTGATCTTTGTATATCCCGGAATCGGCCAAGTGAATTCGCCACCAACGTAGTCTCCGCCTTTTTTCGAAAGCTCTTTAAGCTGTTTTTCGATTTCATTTTCTATTTTATCTTCAGCGGCTTCGATTTCTTTTATTTCTTCTTTTGTCTTGTTCGCGCTTGTATTAAGCTCTTTAATAAGTTTTTCGCTTTGGTCGAGCTTTTCATCAAGTTCCGCTTCGGAGGCTTTCAGATTATTTCTGTATGTAACTTGCGACGCTTTGTCAGCCTCAATTTCCGCCTTTACAAGGAGAATTTCGTTTCTGTCGTCCCGAAGCGATTTGATAAACCTGTTGTCATACTCAAGAAGATTTTGGATAATATCCATTCTTGTAAGCATATCTGAAAAACTATCCGCCTCAAGGAAAACACCGAGAGTTGAAACAGGCCCTTCTTCATATGAAGCGCGGATACGAAGTTTGAAAACGTCATATTTCTCATAAATTTGGTCTTGAATTTTGTTTGCCTGCGTTTCCTTTGTGCCAATCTGCGACGAAAGAGAGGAAATAATATCGTTTGTTTTCGAAATTTTATTTTCAAGAATATCAATTTCCCTATCAAGGCTTTCTTTGATCGCCGTCTGATCTTTTGATTGATTTTTTAAACTTTCGTATTCTTTTTCGGCCTCTTTTTTTCTCTTGTCAAGGTCAGCAAGCTCGTCCTCGAGCTTTTTTACCGAGGCTGCCGAAGCGGCCTCTGCGTAAACAGCGTAATTTGGCAAAACCAACGCAACGCAAAAACAAATCAGCAGGATAATACAAATTGCTTTTTTCATTTTCCGCCCTCCTTAAACATCAAGATATCTGCGAATCGCGATAGCGCTTCCGATAATTCCTATCAACGCTCCGCCGGCAACCAAGAGGATTGCTGTTTTATCCACAAGCGTAGTAAAAGGAATAAGCTGAATCATAAGGCTGCTTTGCATCATTCTCTCAAATAATGCGTAATAAGCGTACCATGTGAGGAAGAATGATACCGCGCCGGCAAAACAACCTATTATGCCGCCTTCAAAGATAAAAGGCCACCTAATAAACCAGTTTGTCGCACCGACATATTTCATGATATTTATCTGTTTTCGATATGTAAAACGCGCAAGTTTAATTGTATTTACAATTATAAACAGCGAAGAGGCAAAGAGAAGAAGCATCACCCAGAAACTTATATTTCCAACAATGTCGGCGATAGAAGTAATTTTATCAACGATATCCGCGCGGCTTCTGATATTTGCAATCCCTTCGGTATCTTTTACCTGCTGCAACGTAGTGTCAAAGAGTTCCAAATCCTCAAATTTGATTTTAAAAGAATTACGCAAAGGGTTATCGTCAACTATATCAAATATAGCGGAATAATCATTTGCGGACTGCTTGAATTCTTCGAGCGCCTGCTCTTTAGAAACATAGACTATTTCGCTTATATTCGGGATTTCGTTTAGCTTTGCTTCGAGCGCCGAAATTGCGTCGGCATCATATGCCTCATCTATAAAGGCGACAATTTCGTTTTTATCCTCCATGTCCTTTATGAGCATGTTTAAGTTTAGCGAAACAAGGGCAAAACAGCTCATGATAAAAAGGCATGCGGCCAAAACTATAATAGAGGCAAGGCTCATTACCTTGTTGCTCCAAAAATACCGAAAACCCTGCCCGATCGAGTGAAAGATACCGTTAGACTTCATCGTAAGTACCCTCCTCATCGTCGCGCCGCAGATTGCCGTCCTCCAAATATATAACGCGCTTTTTAAATTCGTTAACGATATGTTTATCATGTGTTACGACAAGAACGGTTGTCTTGCGCTTGTTTATCTGATTAAGAAGCTCCATAATCTCGGCGCTCATTTTCGGATCGACATTGCCCGTGGGCTCGTCCGCGATAATAAGCGAAGGATTATTTACAAGCGCCCTTGCAAGAGCAACCCTCTGCTGCTCTCCGCCCGAAAGCTGCGTCGGAAACGCCTTTTCCTTTTCGGTTATACCCATAAGGTCAAGAATATACATAACGCGGCGGCGGATGCTTTTTTTAGACGCCCCGGTTATCCGCATTGCAAACGCGACATTCTCAAAAACGGTCATGTCCGGAATCAGGCGAAAATCTTGGAACATAACTCCCATCGTCCTGCGAAGATGCGGTATTTTGCGTTTTTTTATTTTTGAAAGATTGTATCCGTTGACCGAAATTTCGCCTTGCGAAACCTCCTCTTCTCGCATGAGAAGTTTGATTATGGTCGATTTCCCCGCGCCGCTCGGCCCGATGATAAATACGAATTCACCATCGTCGATATGCAGATTTACATTATTAAGCGCGGTTGTCCCGTTTTCATAAACTTTGGATACGTCTTTGAATTCAATCATAAACGTCCTCTTTTTTGTTCTTTAAAAAGTTGTTGTGTTTAAATACCGCTTGACCATAAGGGCAACTTTAAAGGTTATTGCGTCCTCAAATTCCCTGATATCAAGCCCTGTGATTTTTTTGATTTTATCAAGGCGGTATACAAGAGTGTTGCGGTGAACAAACAGCTTGCGCGAAGTTTCCGAGATATTCAGGCTGTTTTCAAAAAATTTCTGAACGGTAAAAAGCGTTTCCTGGTCAAGGGCATCAATAGAATTATTTTTAAAAACCTCGGCTAAAAACATTTCGCAAAGCGTTGTCGGAAGCTGATAAATAATTCTTCCGATGCCGAGATTTTCATAACTTATGACCGTTCGCTCGGTATCAAAAACCCTGCCGACTTCAAGCGCCGTTTTCGCCTCTCTGAAAGAAAGCGCAAGATCTTTAACATCATCGACAATCGAACCGATACCGATGCTGCATTTGACGAAAAATTCACCCGAAAGTGTATCGCTGATTTCACGGCCGATTTTGCCGATGTCCTTTTGGGTTTTATTATCAAGCTCTTTGACAATCACAATGTTTTTCTCGTCAACGCTGATAACATAATCCTTGCCCTTTTCGGGGAACATGTTGCGCACAACGTCAAAAACCGAAACGTCGTGATTTCCCTCGGGCTCGATAAGAAAAACGACACGCTTTGCTTCGCTAATGAAGCCAAGCTCTTTTGCCTTGAAATAAATCTCGCCCGGCAAAATATTGTCGATAAGAATATTTTTAATCAAATTGCTTTTGTCGTTTTTTTCGTCAAAATAAATGCGAAGGTTTTGAAGCAAAACCGAAATTATGCATGCAAAACTCTTTGCGGTTTCATCAATCCCCTCGACAAAAACATAGTCCGACGGCTTCCCTTTTGTGTGAATTGATTTAACCGTAAATCCCAGAATCGCCGTATATTCATCTGAATAGCCCTGCTCGTTTATAAAATCCTCGCGGGATGTTCCGACAAGGGTGAGGTCGTTACATGCGACAACAATCGCGTTTTCATCGATAATACCGAGAACACGGCCGCCGACATCTTTCATCTGATGTATGACCTGTTGATATAGCCTATTTGCCATGTTATCGCCCCCAACTGTTAATAAATCATTATTTAATTATATTATGAAAAGCTCTAAAATTCAACAAATTCTGACTTTTGTCATCATTTGTTAACAATTCCAAATTTATCTTTTAGTCTAAAATATCAAGCGCAACCACATCTTCGGGTGTCTCACGCCTTATAGCGATACGGCTTTTGCCGTCCGCCGCAAAGATAACGGCAGGTCTTGCCGCTCTGTTATAGTTAAGCGCCATCGAGTAATTATAAGCTCCTGTGTCAAAAACCGCGAGAATATCGCCCGCTTGCGGTTTTTCAATAGCAACTTCCGCCGCAATTATATCCCCGCTTTCGCAGCATCTTCCGCCAATCGTAGCAACAAAATCCTTACTTTCGCCCTGTTTTGTCGCAACCGCAACCGAATATTCAGATTTATAAAGAGCATATCTCGGGTTATCGGTCATTCCGCCGTCCACCAAAACATAGTTGCGGACTCCCGGAATTTCTTTTACCGCGCTAACCGTATAGAGGGTTGTTCCCGCATTTCCGACTATGGAACGCCCCGGCTCCATGTAAATAAACGGCAACGGGAAATCATTTTCCCCGCATATTTTTTTAACCGAAATCGAAACTGTTTCGATATATCTTCCGAAATTAATAGGGTCATCCGACTCAACATATTTAATGCCAAAGCCGCCGCCGAGATTAAGTTCCGAAAGTATTTTTCCGTATTTTCCCCGCACTTCAAGCATAAGTGACAGTAGCTTCTCCGCAGCGGTAACAAACGGAGTAAGCTCAAAAATCTGTGAGCCGATGTGGCAATGAAGCCCGAAAAGCTCTATATTTTTATCGGCAATAATTTCGCCGATAAAATCAAGCGCCGCCCCGTTTTCTACAGGGGTTCCGAACTTGCTGTCGATATTGCCCGTAAGCACGAAATCATGCGTATGCGCCTCGATTCCCGGAGTGATTCGAACAAGGCATTTCGCGACGACGCCGAGCGATTGCGCTATTTTTGAAACACGCGCAAGTTCTTCTTTATTATCAATAACAATTCGCCTGATGTTGTTTTTTAAAGCGGCTGTTATTTCCGCTTCGGTTTTCGAATTGCCGTGAAAAAGAATCCGCTCGGCAGGCATTCCCGCTTTTAAAGCGGTAAGAAGCTCCCCCTCCGAAATAACGTCGACGCCAAGACCTTCTTCTTTTGCGATTTTAATTAGGGCAACGCAGGAAAAAGCCTTGCTCGCGTAAGCGCAAAGCCCTTTTCCATCGTAATGCTCGTCAATCGAATTTTTATATGTCCTCATATTGTCGCGGATTACGTTTTCATTCATGACAACAAGCGGAGTCCCGTAGGTCTCCGCTAGCGCCGCAACGTCTATCCCGCTTATTTTTAAATTTTCGTGCATAGTTACCCTCGCATCATTTAGTTCTTTATTGTCCTTGTTTTGCCCGGTTTTCTTCTCTCCGGAATAACCGGAAAAGAATCCGTTTTTTCTTCTGTCGGCTTCCTGTAAACGTCGCCTATAAAAGCCGTGCCGATAAGTTCTTCTACGTGGGACACCGGTAAAAACGAAAGTTTTTCCCGAACGGTTTTATCTATTTCGGTCAAATCAGAAATATTTTCTGCCGGCAAAATTACTTTTTTGAAGCCGTTCTTAAGAGCGGCCATTGTTTTTTCCTTGAGTCCGCCTATCGGAAGAACCTTTCCCCTAAGCGAGATTTCACCGGTCATCGCCACTTCCGGATTTACGGCAATCCCTGTAAGCGCACTTAAAACCGCTGTAAAAATCGTTATACCGGCTGAAGGTCCATCTTTCGGCACAGCGCCTTCGGGAAAGTGAATATGAATGTCGTTGTCCTTATAAAAATCGCGGTTTATGTTAAATTTGTCCGATCTGCTTCTTATAAATGTTATCGCAGTTTTCGCCGACTCTTTCATTACTTCACCAAGCGAACCTGTAAGCTCGATTTTTCCGCTTCCTGGCGTAACCGCAACTTCGACTTTTAACGCTTCACCGCCGGACGCCGTCCACGCAAGACCGCTCGCTATGCCGATTTCAGCTTTTCCGGCTTTTTCATCCTGCTTGTATTTCGGCGCGCCGAGAAATTTATCGAGATTTTTGTCCGAGAGGTCAATAGGGGTTTTTTCCACCTTGGCAAGCGCCGCTTTTCTGCATATCGCACCGATTTCTCTTTCAAGCGAGCGAACGCCAGATTCTCTCGTGTAGTCACTTATTATCTTCTCGATAACTGCTTTGGTAAACTTCATCTCGGCCGCTTTAAGCCCATGTTTTTTAAGCTGTTTAGGAATAAGATGCCTTTTCGCTATTTCTATTTTTTCGTTATCGGTATAGCTTGAAATTTCGATAATTTCCATTCTGTCGAGGAGCGGGCGCGGTATGGTTGCAAGAGTGTTCGCCGTAAGAATGAAGGTGATTTTCGAGAGGTCGAACGGCAGTTCAACATAATGGTCGTAGAATTTACAGTTTTGCTCGCTGTCGAAAGCCTCGAGAAGCGCAGACGCCGGATCTCCCCTGAAATCGGTGGACATTTTGTCCACCTCGTCAAGTAGCAGCACCGGATTTTTTGATCCGGCGTTTTTAAGCGCTGTGATAATTCTTCCGGGCATTGCACCTATGTAAGTTTTCCGGTGACCTCTAATATCTGCCTCATCGCGTACCCCGCCGAGCGAAACCCGGGCAAATTTGCGGCCCATCGCGCTTGCTATCGACGAAGCTATAGAGGTTTTTCCGACTCCCGGAGGTCCGACAAAACAGAGAACCTGTCCTCCAATATCGGGAGCAAGTTGTTTAACAGAAAGATACTCTAAAATTCTTTCTTTGACCTTTTCAAGCCCGAAATGCTCTCTTTCAAGAAGCGCCCTTGCCGCCGCGATCCCTTGCTTGTCCTTTGTTTCTTTTATCCAAGGGAGCGCCAGAACAACATCAAGGTAAGCTCGAATTACAGTTCCCTCAGCCGAGCCAAACTGCATTTTTTCAAGATTTTTCGCCTCTTCCATAAGCTTTTCTTCGATTTCGGAAGATAGTTTTAATCCCAAAATTTTCTTCTGATATTTCACCGATTCGGACTCCCCGTCCTCCTCGAGTTCGCTGCGGATAACTTTTATTTGCTCGCGCAAAAAATAATCGCGTTGATTTTGATCCATCTGATGTTGAACACGCTCGTTAATATCATTTTCTATTACGAGAATTTCAATTTCCCTGTCAAGCAGCTCCGCCACCTTTTCGGCGCGCGAAAGCACCACCGGATTTCCCAAAAGTTCCTGCTTTTCATGAAGAGAAAACGGCACATTTGACGTTATGAAATCCGAAAGCCCCGGCAAATTCTTTATATCTGCGGCGCCGCCGAGAAGTTCCACCGAGAGTTTTGTCGAGTTTTTTATGTAATCCTCAAAGAGTTTATTCAGCTTTCTCATAACCGCGAGCTCGACGTTTTGAGGTATCTCCTCCACATCGATCATTGGCGCTATTTCCGCGCGCATAAGGCGGCGACCGTCGTTAAGGTTCAAAAGCCTTGCCCGCGAAACTCCCTCGACAAGAACGCGAACCCCTTCTCCCGAAAGTCGCAAAAGCTGTTTGATCTGAACGATCGTGCCGACATCATAAAGGTCTTCTTTTACGGGGCTTTCGTTCGACGCGTTTTTTTGCGTAACGCAGAATAAAGGAAGACTATTTTTCACCGAATACTCAAGCGCCGCTATAGATTTTTTGCGTGCAACATCAAAATGAACATTGCTTTTCGGCATTACAATCAAATTTCTTAAAGGCAAAACGGGTATATCGTAGTACACTTCCGCGACATTTTGTCTGCTCATAACTTTCTCCAAAACGCTTTTTTATTTAAGTTAAATTTATGTGCATATATTATATACTTATTTAGTTTATATTACAAGGAACACCGCCGCAAGAGCGGCGGTGTTATTTTAAATAATTTTTCGGTTTTTAGTATTTTGCACACTTTTTCCTTGCGGATTCCGTTTTATTAGCCTGTCGCGCTTTATCTCGCCTTTAATAATTTCCGGCTTTGCATCGCCCGTAACGCAATCCTTGCTGATTATAACCTTTTCGGCATATTCATCTGACGGAATTTCGAACATTAGATTGGTCATGATTTTTTCCAAGACAGAGCGAAGTCCGCGCGCCCCCATATTCAGCTCTTCTGCCTTATCGGCAATAGCCCAAAGCGCATCTTTTTCAAAAACAAGATCAATATCATCAAGGTTAAAAAGCTCTTTATACTGTTTTATCAGCGCATTTTTCGGCTCGCTTAAAATCTTTACGAAAGCCTCTTTATCAAGCGGCGAAAGGCTTGAAATTATCGGCAGCCTGCCAACAAGCTCCGGTATAAGTCCGAATTTAATAATATCTTGCGGAAGCGCCGCTTTTAAAATTTCTTTTTCGGCAGTTTCTTTTTTTGATTTTACCGGCGAATTAAAGCCAATCGGCGCATGCCCCGTGCGCTTTTCGATAATTTTGGCAAGCCCGTCAAACGCTCCGCCGCAAATAAACAAAATGTTAGACGTATCAATCGAAATACAATCCGCCTGCGGATGTTTTCTGCCTCCTGTCGGCGGCACATTTGCGTGCGTTCCCTCGAGAATCTTTAAAAGCGCCTGCTGGACGCCCTCTCCGCTGACATCTCTTGTTATCGAAACATTTTCGCTTTTGCGGGAAATTTTATCAATTTCATCGACATAAATTATACCGGTTTCGGCGCTTTCGATATCGTAATCCGCCGATTGGATAAGGCGCAAAAGGATATTTTCAACGTCCTCACCGACATATCCTGCCTCTGTAAGGGTGGTTGCATCGGCAATCGCAAACGGAACATTCAAAAATCGCGACAAGGTCTGAGCAAGCAAGGTTTTTCCGACGCCGGTGGGTCCGAGGAGAAGCACATTGCTTTTTTGAAGCTCGACATCGCTGCGGTCGCCGAAATATATTCTTTTATAATGATTATAAACCGCGACAGACAAGGTTTTTTTAGCCTCGTCCTGACCGATGACATACTTATCAAGCTCGGACTTCATTTCAGCGGGAGTCGGCAAAACAGAAGGTGTTTTTGCCTTTTTCGCGCGATGAGGCCGCCTGTCGCTTTCAAGCGCTTCGACGCAAAGTTCGACGCACTCGTCACAGATATACGCTTCGTCACCTTTAAATATCCTTGCGACAACATTTGAATGTTGACCGCAAAAAGAACATCTTATATCTTTATCCATTAAACTCTCCGGCTGTCTTTTGTAATCACTTTATCAATAAGACCGTACGCCACCGCTTCTTCGGCAGTTTTGAAGTTATCGCGCTCTGTGTCTCTTGCAACTTCCTCAATAGGACGGCCGGTATTTTCGGAAAGGATTTTATTAAGCGAATCTTTTATCCGCAAAAATCTTTCCGCATGAATCTGCATATCGGTTACCTGGCCCTGCGTTCCTCCAAGCGGCTGATGAATCATAATTTCCGCATTCGGAAGCGCCATTCTTTTGCCTTTAGCGCCAGCCGCAAGCAAAAACGCGCCCATGCTTGCCGCCATACCGATGCAAATCGTCGAAACATCGCATTTTATATACTGCATGGTGTCATAAATGGCGAGCCCTGCCGTTACCGAACCGCCCGGGCTGTTGATATAAAAGCTGATATCTTTGTCGGGATCCTGCGCCTCAAGAAAAAGCAACTGCGCGACGATAAGGCTCGCCGTGACGTCGTTTACCTCTTCCGAGAGAATGATTATTCTGTCATTA
>JAVBPR010000026.1:0-7274 GCA_031549485.1 Eubacteriales bacterium
TTAGTTTGGCAATTTCATTTCCTTTGTAGTCGATAATAGTTAAATTGCCGGGGTCTTCAGGCGCTTGCACAAAACTCCGACCTTCTTTAAATTGATCGGGATAGCGATCAGGACCAAGCTCGATTACCGTATTGCCGTACCTGTCGATAAATTGCCAGCCTTTTTCGGGATGGAGCACTGCGGCAAGCCCTTCGGAAAAATCTTGTACGCGCTCATATTGCGGTTCAATAACAACTTTTCCCGTTTTATCAATGAAACCGTATTTCCATTCATCTGTTTGCACGTAAGCTCTAGACTCGTGAAAATCACCTATTGAATTATAGCGCAACGGTTTGATTATTATGTTGCCAAAGGCATCCATAAATCCGGTATCGTAAGGATGATTTCGCTGATAAAAGCTAAACAAACCTTCATTATTATAACCTGCAGTCATAGAATAACGATGGACGCGAAAATCAAATGTAACCATTCCGTTTATATCTATAATTCCATGCCAGCTTTTTGTTGAAGTGGAATTAAAATCTATACGAGTATACGTATCATTAAACCTATGAACACTAATACCACTAACTTTTTCAACATACGACAATATATCATCATATATCTCTGTTCCATCCTGAAAGATAAAAGGAATTTCCTTATTGTTTTCATCAATCATTATAGGATCTTTTGTGCCATCTGCATTTTCACGAAATACCAGCCAACGCTCATTTCCAAGATAATATGGCGAATAGATGTCGTAAGGGTTCGGAAACGTTTTCTCCTCCGGTTTGTGATAATTTTCATCGGTTGATTTAAATATCCATTGCAGGTCTTCAAAAGGGACAAGCGGCTTTTCCGCTTCATCCACCGAAAAAGCGGGAGTAATAAAAAGAAACAAAAATATCATCGCCATTATAAAGGATACGGCTTTTTTCAAGGCAAATCCTCCTTTAATGCAAATTGTATATCCGCAAAAAAATGTGGTTTAAATGTAGTTTATTTAATTATATACCTCATTACAAAGATAATCAAAAAATAATTCGGCAAATTATTATTTCACTGCTGTTGCGCCTGAAAGAGGGCTTTACTGCTGGGACGGCTCTTCTGCTCCTGTCAAACTTGCCGGCACACTGTCCGCATGTCGAACGGTAGGCCTTTTCGACGATGGTAGCGGCGCTCCCGCTTTCCCGATAGTCGGAACCTATATGGGCGAAGTTTATATGTATTTCGGAATGCCGGAAATGCAAAAAATAGCCGAAATTTCCGGACCCATCGACAGTTTCCTGCAAGACGGCTCGAATATCTACATTATGGCAAAGCATTTGAATCGAATGAAAATTCTAAGGACGGTGGATATGTTTTCGCTGCCTGACATTCCTTCGGATTCACAGAATTTTTATGTGAGAGCATAAAACGTAATAACATTGTCATGTATTTTAAATTAACACTATAAATAAAGAAAGAGAGCCGCGAGGCTCTCTTTTTTCTATTCTATTTAGCCCTTCGGTCGCCGTTATACAAAATAAAATCATTTTCCCCTTTATTTTAATTAAAATATTGATATAATGAATATATAAATTACAAATAAGCGTAACTGGGGGCAAGAAATGTTACAAATAAGCGAAGTTTTCAGCAAAATCGAAGTTGCAGCGGCGGCGTGGAAGCTCAGCCCGAAAGAGACAAACACGCTAAGACTCCTCGGCGAGGAAATGGTCGGGATGACCGAAAACATGGTGCATGTCAGTGAGCTTGATTTTTTCGTTAAAAGCGAAGAAAAGAATTTCGAGCTTCATCTCACAGCGAAAGCAGATATAAGTCCCGAGAAAAAAATTGAGTTTATAGAGGCGAGCACAAATAAGAAAAACGAGAGCGAAAAAGGGTTTAAGGGAAAATTAAAATCGCTTTTTGAGAACCTGCTTTACAGTGATACAGGAACCGCTCTTGCCTCGTCTTTTTATGGAGTTTACGGTGCGACATCCGGAATAGACCAGACAATTTGGTCGATGGACAGCTATCTTAAAACCGCGCCGCAAGAAGAGCAGAAAAAGGACTGGGACGGCCTTGAAAAGTCGATTTTAGCGAATTTGGCGGACGATATTATCATCGGGGCAACGACGCAAGCTGTCGAAATGACCGTTAAAAAATCATTTTAAAATTAAATATTAAAGGAGATTAATATGAATATCGTAAAAACCGGCGATGACAAAAAGTTGACCATCGCTCTTGAGGGAAGGCTTGACACAACGACCGCTCCGGCGCTTGAAACCGAGATAAACGCAATTGCCGAAACCGTAGACGAGCTTACCCTTGACTTATCCGCGCTTGATTATCTTTCTTCTGCCGGGCTTCGCGTAATTCTTGCCGCGCAGAAAAAAATGAGCAAACAGGGCGCGATGGTAGTTACAAATGTTAACGAAACAATTATGGAAGTTTTCGAAATCACCGGATTTGCTGATATACTCACAATCAAATAATCGAACATAAAAAAGCCCGAAGCGTTACGCTTCGGGCTTTTTTGCGTTATTTATTTTTTAACAAGCATTGCGGCTCTGTCGAAAATCAGATAGGGCTTTGAAAATACAACGTTCGGGAAAACCGATTTAATGGTATTTTCGGAATCGAGATTTTTATTTAGAACCTGGAAGAAAATAAGGTCGACTTTTCCGGAGACAAGGGCGGTGAATTTTGCTTCGTTTGAAATCTGCTTGATTTCAAAATTCACGTTTAGCTTCTTTGAAAGAAGGGTGAGAACTTCGATTGAATAGCCCACCGATTTGCCGTTTGCAGCTATGTAATCAATAGGTGGAATGTCGCCCGAAACGCCGACAATAATGGTCGCTGCGCCGTCGATTTTCGGAATTTCCGCGCCCGCGATTGAAGACGGATCTTTAAGGTCGGTCGTGTATTTCTTTTTAAGAGCGTCCAAAGTTCCGTCGGCGGTAAGCTCGTCGATTGCGGCGTCAAGAGCGGCGCCGAACTCGGCTTTATCGCCGAGATACGAGAAATGAACCGTGTTTTTAGTTTCGGTTATCGGCGGAAAAATTGCGAGGAGATCGCTGTTTTGTTTTTCAAAAAATTCCGCCGAGAAATCGGGAAGCATAACGGCGTCAACCTGACCGCTTTTCAGAGCGGCGACAGCGGAGGAAGAAGTATCGAAAAATTTGAAATCTTTAAGCGCAATCGTATATCTTTCTTCAACTGCCGCTTTGAAATTCTGCGCGGGAATAGGGCTTGCGGGCTGTGCAACAATTTTTTCATTCAAATCCGAATATGCTGTGATTTTAATAACCTGCGAGCTGCAACCCGAAAAAATTACCACTGCGAGTAAAAGAGAAATAGCCATACAAATTTTCTTTTTCATAAAAATCCCCTTTGCTTTAATATAAAAATATTTTCAAAATATTTTTGCCGTTTTCATAGGAAAAAGCAACTTCTTTTCCGAGTTTATTTATCATAATTATGCCTAAATCATCGGTATCGGATAAAGACCACGGACAAAATTCTTTCCCGGCATATTCCGCGGTGATAATTACCTTTCCGTCTTTTTCGGAGTACTCGATTTTTATTGACAAATCCGGTTCGCCGAGAAAGAAATCACGGAATAAAAGCATAATAATTTCTTCGATAATAAGCTCGATGCTATTTATCGCTTTCTTTTCCATGCCGTATTTTATACAAAACTGCTCTATTTTAGCGTTCATAGCAACGATGTCAAAGCCTTTTGAAACAATATACTCCTCAAAAACCTTGAGTTTCTTTATAAAGGCGATTGTTTTAGGCTTTTGCGGATTATGAAAAATCTGTTCCGGCGAGCCTTCTTCATAAATGCCGTGTTCATCCATATAAAAAACGCGGTTTGAAAATTCCTCGGCAAAAGCCATCTCGTGGGTAACGATTATCATTGTAAGCCCTGTTTTGACGAGCTTGCGGATAATCGCCAGAACTTCGCCGACCATGGTGGGATCAAGGGCGGAAGTCGGCTCGTCGAAAAGGATAATATCGGGATTCATCGCAAGGCAACGCGCAATGGCAACCCTTTGTTGCTGGCCGCCGGAAAGGGTAGCGGGGAAAGCGGAAGCCTTATCCGAAAGCCCGACAAGGGCGAGAAGCTCGTTTGCTTTTTCTTCCGCTTCTTTTTTTGATAAACCGAGGGCGTGCATTGGCGCAAGGGTTATGTTATCTTTTACCGACAAATGCGCGAAGAGGTTAAAATCCTGATACACCATGCCCATTTTTTGCCGCACAAGATTCAAATTAACACCTTTTTTAGTAATATCCTGTCCGCCGACGATAACGCTGCCTTCGGTGGGATTTTCAAGCATTGCGATGCATCGCAAAAAAACGCTTTTGCCGGTGCCGGACGGACCGATTATGGCGACACAGTCGCCTTTATTTATATTCGCGTTAAGATTTTTCAGAACCGAAAAATCGCCGAAACTTTTGGAAAGGCCTTTTATTTCAAGCATTCTTTTTCCGCCTTTCGTAGAAAATTCCGTAAACCGCATAAGACAAGGCAAGATATAGAATTATACCGATAAACAGCGAAAGAAAAGGATTCCCGATGCGGTTTCCGATGCTGTTTACCGTTCTGGTAAGGTCGGTTATCGAAACATATCCGACAACCGAAGTCCACTGGATTAGGCTGATTATCGCGTTTTGATATACCGGCCTTGCGATTTTATAGGACTGCGGAAGAAGAATAAGGCGGAAGGCCTGGAATTTTGTAAGCCCGAGCATTCTGCCTGCTTCTATCTGCTTCTTGTTTACCGCTGTTATTGCCGAATACATGATTTCGGCGATATGCGCGCCGCTGTTGAGCCCGAATCCCAAGAAAGCGACTAACATAGGATCTATCCGGATGTTTGCGAAAACGACATAATAAAGAATCATCAAAAGCAGCACGATGGGACTGCCGCGCAAAATAGCTATAACGAATTTTGCGATAAAACTTATAGCTTTTTTCTTTGACATTTTCGCAAAACACAGAAGCCCGCCGAAAATCGTGCCGATAAGAAGGCCGAGCGCGGAAATCAAAACGGTGGTCCAAAGACCTTGCAGAATATAAAGAGCGGCTCCGTCCGCAAATAAAGTTTTAAAAATATTTCCCATATAATCACCTTGAAAAAGTTATTTACAAGAAAATTAGTGCTTGTTAAAATTCCGGCAAATGCCGGAAAATCGCAAAGATTTAAAACAAAACCGGCAGAGCGCGCGTCACGAACTTTTCGCGCCGGTCACACGAAAATATATCTATAAATATTATAAGACATTTTGTGACAAACCGCAAGGCGAAAAAAGAAGCGGAGGCTTTTGCCTCCGCTTCTTTTTCATAATCAAATGAAATTATCAATATTTTGCCAGCAAAAAATCGGCAAATAAAGTTTGCTTTTTTCAAACATCCAAGGGGAGTCTTCGGTTACCCCGAAAGAAAAGGAAATTCGGCTGAAATCATCTTCGCTGATCCAGTCATGCGAAATAGTAAAATCTTTTCCGTATTCGACTTCTTTTGAAGAGGTTATATTAGGCTGAGGATATGCATAGTTGTTTTCTAAAGCATTCGGATTTTTTTCATATTTTTCATAGTTTCCACAAATGCGGTTAAGCTTTGCCGCCGATCCGCCGGTAATTGACTTATTAAGTGCGGCGCAGTTTTTAACTTTACACATAAGAATTACTTCGCCAACGATTCCACCCGCATTGCCTTTTTCAACATATATGTTACCGGAAGCATAGCATTTGTCTGCCGACCCACTGCCGATAATTCCTCCGATACGGCTAAGTTCGCTTCCGCCGCTTACTTTAATATCACCCAAAGAGTAGCAGTTTTCTACCAATCCGTGCCCTGCGATCCCGCCTACAGACATGGAATTGCCTGAAACATCTATTAAAACATCAGTTGAACAATTCTTTATATAGGCTTGACTATTAGCTGCGATCCCGCCAACCCATGCAACCATTGAAACAGGTTTGATTTCACCTTTAACTGTTAAATTTTTAATAAGCGAGTTCACATCGCACTTTCCAAAAACGCCCGCCATAGGTGGCGTGTTACTTATTTCGGTTGACTGTTTTATAAAATCTTCATCAAAAGTGCGAATGGTTATTATATGGCCATATCCGTCAAAAACTCCTCTGAAAGAGGCAGATGTTTCTATTTCGTTTGAAAATTTTTTATAAATAATATTTCTTCCGTTTCCTATCGGGATATGCTTTTCAAGCGTGATATCCGCTACAAGACGATAATGGGCTGAAAGACTTTCATAAGAGTCATTTATGCTTTGAAATTGCTCGGCGGTAGAAACAAGAAAGGGATCAAAAAGAGTACCTGCTCCGGACATTGCTTTCGGAGCAGCAGAATCTTTTGCGGCACAACTCGAAAACAATCCGGTAATAAGAGTAAAAGTAAAAATTATAACTAAAATCTTTTTCATGCTATTTCCTTTTTTTAAACTGTTTTATTATTTAGACGTTGAAACTAATAATAAGTTCAAAATAAATACAAACCGCAAGGCGAAAAAAGAAGCGGAGGCGAGAACCTCCGCTTCTTTTTTCGTAATAAATATAAATTTGAGGCTATATCAGCAATTCTGTATTTTTTAAAAACTTATGCTTGACGTCCGACGTACGACGTCGTACAATAAAAGAAAGCAGGGAATATCGGATGTCGAACGTGCAACTTGTTTATATAACAAAAGAAGTGGCAGAAATACTCGGAGTGAGTACAGCGCATGTTTTGAGGATTGCAAAAGAGATGAATTTTTCGGAAAGAGAATTCAGAGCTGTTCAAAAAACAAATTTGTTCAGCGCAGAGGCTGTTGTAAAGCTAAAAAGAAGATTAAATAAATATTAAGGAGCAAACTATGGCAAAACTTTTAAAGGATTTGGCGCTTAAATATCACCAAGAAGGAAAATACCAGGAAGAAGAAATAATTGAAGCGTGTTTCGATTATTTTAAAGCAAAAGGAAAGCCGGATTCCACAATGGCGCTTCGGTTAATTGACGCAAAGGATAGTATTTGTTTTGATAAGTCCATAGAAAGTTTTGCAGATGGTTTTAAATTTGCGACCACGTTATTTTTTGAGATGTTTAAAAACGAAATTCAGTGTGAAGATTTTTGATAAATTATGCAAAACAAAACCCCGCCACAAGGCGGGGTTTTGTTTTATTATTATTCTATTTATACTAATAAGTCAGCCTGTATCTAAGTTCGCCACCCATGGATTTTACGACCTCTCTGCCGACGTCCGCGTCATTGTGGATATTCAGTGCGGGAACCTCGACGAGATCAACGC
>JAVBPR010000022.1:0-10850 GCA_031549485.1 Eubacteriales bacterium
AAATAACTGCTGAAATAATAGACAATCTGCGGAACAAGCCGGCCGAAATTTATCGAATTTGCGCTTGATAGAAGATAGCCTTTTTCGCTTAAGCTCTCGGCGAACTCTGCGTCTCCGAAGATTTCTTTTACCCCGTTTTGAGCGTTGTCAAAATTCCCTTTTATCGCGGCAACATAAACATTTTCGCCATCCTGCGTCCTCATCTGGAGCTTTTGGATGTCCGACACTCCGTTTTCAGGATAAAAAACGATGATTTTCGTTCCCTCGATATCGCAAAACCCGTCAAGCGCGGCTTTTCCGGTGTCTCCGGATGTCGCCACGAGGATAACAACGGTTTTGTCAACGCCCGTCTTTTTCATCGACTGCGTTAAAAGATGCGGCAACATCTGAAGCGCTACATCTTTAAAGGCACAGGTCGGTCCGTGCCATAATTCCGATATAAAAAGCTCGTCCGAAAGTTTTACAACCGGGATTGTATTTTCGCCGCCCCATTTTTCGGCGGCATATGCCTTCCCAGCAAAACCGGAAAGCTCTTCTTTTGAAAAGTCGGTAAGATATTTCGAAAGAATTTCAGCAGAAAGCTCACTAAAAGATAGCTCTTTCAGCGATTCGATTTCGGAAAGCGAAAGAACCGGAAATTCTGCCGGAACATATAGACCGCCGCACGACGAAATACCGGCGACAATCGCCTGTGCCGAAAGCACTTCTTCCGCATTGCTTCTTGTTGTTTTAAATTTCATATGTATCCTTTTCTCCTGCCCGCGCCATATAATCAAACGCATTACTATAAAATAACTTATCAATTAAATCAGTATAACCTAACAAAGCTAATTTGTCAGCAAGTTTCGGCAAATTCGACACATTATTTATTTCTCCGATAAGCCTGTCGGTGCCGTCAAAATCACAGCCGAGCGAGATAAAATTTTCTCCCCCGAGATTGGTAAATCTTTCTATATGTAAAATCAGGTCGTCAAGACCGTTTTCTCCGACAAACGGAGTATGCAGGTTGATGCCGATTATCCCTTTTCTTCTGAAAATTTCTTTTACCATGTCCTCTTTTAGGTTTCGACCGTTACCGCAAATCTCAAAGCAGTTGGAATGCGTTGCGATTACCGGCGCATCGGTAAATTCAAGCAGTTCATAGCAGCTTTTGAAATTCAAATGCGAAATATCTATCGCTACACCTTTTTGCAACAGATACAAGATAAATTCCTTGCCTTTTGAGGTGAGACCAATTTCCTGCGGACTTTCGGCGCCTCCTGCAAAATCGGTTTCAAAATTATGCGTCAGGCTGACAACGCAAGCACCTTTACATATAAATTCTTCGAGAAGTTTTTCGTCTTTTTCAAACGGCGCGCTGTTTTCAACGGTCAAAAGGCACGCTGTTTTCCCGCTTTTGTTCGCCGATTCTATTTCTTTTGCGCTTTTGCAAAAAGCTGCTATATCGCTGTTTTTTTCAAGCTCACTGAGATAAATTTCAAGCAGTCTTCTCGCCGAATCCGCGGCAACTTCTCCCCGAAGTTCCGGCTCGGTGAATACCGCAAAGCAGACGGCAGATTTTTCGAAGACATTAAGCCGGCGCAAGTCCAGATGATGACTATTTTCTCTAAGCGTTCCGCCTTTTGCGGCTATCGCGTCAAGCGTATCACAGTGCAAGTCAAAATAGTTCATACTACCTCATAAGCGTTTTCGATATGGTTTATTTCATCTAACACAATTTTATCGTCTGAAAATTTATAATATACTTCGATAACATCAAATCGCGGCTGTCTTTTTTCATCTTTGCGGGATAAGAGATAAAATTCAGCGGTTTTTATTGTTTTTTGTTGTTTTGTGTAGGTCACGCTTTCGCGCGCCTGACCAAAATCCTTTGATTTTCTCGTTTTCACTTCGCAAAAAACAAGGTATTTATTGTTTGCTGCGATAAGGTCAATCTCTCCGAAACGGCTGTGAAAATTCGCGGCGATAATCTCATATCCTTTATTTCGCAATGCGTTCGCGCTTTCGCGTTCCCCAAAATATCCTATCAGTTTAGTATTCATATCTCGCCCCTAAACTTCTTTAAAAAACTTTTGCGGTGAATATTGCTTATCCCGAATTCGCAAAGTTTTTCATAATGCAATTTCGTACCGTATCCTTTGTGTTTTTCAAATTCATATTCGGGCATGGCTTTTGCAAGCTCAAGCATATACCGGTCCCTTGAAACCTTTGCTATTATTGATGCCGCGGCGATTTCCGCGACTTTTCCGTCACCGCCTACGATTGTTTCGGCTTTGCACGGGAGCGATTTCGGCGTTGAAATGCCGTCAATCAAAATCATGTCCGGCGTTTTTGGAAGCGCTTCTACCGCTCTCTCCATCGCAAGCATTGTAGCCCAAAGAATATTTAGCGCGTCGATTTCTTCCGCCGAGGCAGTGCCGATTCCATAGGCAACTTCTTTAATAAGTGTTTCAAAAATAGTTTCACGCTTTTTTTCGCTTAGCTTTTTACTGTCATTAAGATATTCTATCTCATAGCCTTTCGGCAAAATAACAGCCGCCGCATAGACGGGCCCTGCAAGCGGACCTCTGCCCGCTTCGTCAATTCCGCAAATCAAAGAAAAGCCTTGCGACCGCAAGGCTTCAGCTTTACTATAAAGATTTATCAAGTTATCTTTCGCAATTATTTCGGGCATTTTTTACCGCTCCTTTGGAGGATATTCAAGCACAATTCCGGGCAGTTTTCCGCCTCTGTATTCGTCGAGAATTATTCTTGCTGTGCGCTCGGTGTCGACAACTCCGCCAGACTGCAAAAAACCGCGTTTACGCCCGGTTTTTTCAAGCAGATCAACTCCGGTATCCTCATCCGAAAGTTCTATTTTATATCGCGATTTTACAATATCGGGGAAAAAGTCGCACGCCATTTTTAAAAACTCGGCGGCAACCCCTTCTATATCATAAATATCATCGCGGATCGCGCCGGTATAAGCAAGGCGAAGCGCGCTTTCGTAATTATCGAATTTCGGCCACAAAATGCCGGGAGTATCAAGCAAAAGAAGCTCACTCCCAACATTAATCCACTGCTTGCTTCGGGTAACGCCCGGTCTGTCCTCAACCTTTGCCTTCTTTTCGCCTGCAAGGCGGTTTATAAGCGAGGATTTTCCGACATTGGGAATGCCGACAATCATCGCCCGAATTGCTTTTGTCATGCCTTTTTCTTTATTTCGCTCCAGCTTTTCGGCAAGCGCGCTTCGAATAACCGGCATGATATTTTCAAATCCGCGGCCGCTTTTGCTGTCGAGCAAGACGGCGTTTATCCCTTTATCTCTAAAAAAGCTAACCCACGCTTTGTTTGTCGCGGCATCGCTTAAATCGCATTTATTTAGAAAAACAACTCTTGCCTTGCTTCCGATAAGTTCGTCAATTATCGGGTTTTGCGACGAAATCGGGGCGCGCGCATCCAGCAGCTCACACACAATGTCAATCTGCTTTAAATTCTCCTCTATCATTCGCCGGGTTTTGGTCATATGCCCCGGGAACCACTGGAGATTTATGCTGTTTCCCCTTAAAATTTCTTCCATTAATTTACTTTTCCGAATTCGTTTATCGGCGCAATTCTGATAATCACGCGCCCGATTATATATTGTGAATTAATTATTCCTATCTTGCTGCTTCGGCTGTCGGTCGAGCCGTTTCGATTATCGCCCATAACAAAAACCTCGCCCTCTTTGAGGGTGAGCGGAAGTTTTATAGCGGGATCGGAGCGGTCAAGCATAGGCTCTTTTATATACGGCTCGTCAAGCTTCATGCCGTCGACATAAACGCTGTTTGTATTGTAATCTATATCGATCGTCTGTCCTTCGGTCGCGATAATTCGCTTTATTATAGGTTTATTTGTAAAATTTGGCTGTGCGATAACAATTATGTCGCCCGTTTTAGGCGTATAAAAAAGCGAAGAAACCATAACTTTATTGCCATTATCCAGCGTCGGCGTCATAGATTCTCCGTCCACACCGATAATTCTGAAAATAAATGTTAAAAGCAAAATTACGATGACCAAGGCATAGACAAAAGCGTCCATCCACTCAAAGAAAAAATTTTGATTTTTAACGTTTTCGCTCATATTACCCTCCAAATTGACAAAAAGGGCAAGCGGTAAAGCTTGCCCTTTTGACTAAATCTTTTCTTTAACTTTGGCCTTTTTGCCTGTGCGTGCGCGCAGATAGTAGAGCTTGCTTCTGCGAACTTTACCGCGTCTGGAAACTTCTATCTTTTCAATGTTCGGCGAATGAACCGGAAAAGCTTTCTCAACGCCTACGCCGTAAGAAACACGTCTGACAGTGAATGTCTCACTGATGCCGCCGCCGTTTTTGCTGATAATCGTGCCCTCGAACATCTGGGTGCGCTCTCTGTTTCCCTCTTTAACTTTGATGAAAACCTTTACGGTGTCACCGATGTTAAGGGGCGGGCGGTCTGTAATAAGCTGCTCACTGGTAATTGCCTTAATAAAATCCATTATGATTTCCTCCTAAATTGCAGACATTCATGCGATAAAGCAGCTTCGCAGAGGACTGTCCAAATTGCATAGCTTTTATATAATAACATCTAAAACCGCCCAAAGCAAGACTTTTTTATATTTTTTTAATTAAAGCGCATACTATATCTAATTATTTTTTTGAGGTGTTTATATGGGCAGCGTTTTTATAAGGACGATTATATTATATTTGTTTGTAATTACTTCCATGCGGCTTATGGGAAAACGCCAGCTCGGCGAGCTTCAGCCGAGCGAGCTTGTTGTTACAATTATGATTTCAGACCTTGCTTCGGTAGCGCTGCAAAGCACAAATATTCCGCTGCTTTACGGTATAATCCCTGTTTTAACATTAGTTTGCATGGAAATCCTGCTTTCATTCTTCAGCTTAAAAAGCAACCGGTTCCGAAAAATTCTTACCGGAAGCCCGTGCTTGATTATTAAAGACGGCGTAATTGACCAAAAAATGATGAAAAACCTGCGCCTTAATCTTGATGACCTTTTTGAAGCTCTTCGCATGAATAAAATCAAAATGTTTACCGAGGTTAAATACGCTTTTATCGAGACAAACGGTCAAATTAGCATTATGCCGACCGCAGCTACACAACCGCCGACCGCCGATGACATGGACCTAAAAATCAAGGAAGACGTTAACATCCCTACCCTGATTGTTAAAGACGGAGTTTTGCAGGACGAGCTGTTAAAGAAAAACGGCAAAGATGAAATCTGGCTAAAAAAAGCGCTTGAGTCTCAAGGGTTAAAAAATATAAAAGATGTATTTATTCTTTCGCTAAACGGCGATGACAGCATAACAACGGTAAAAAGAGAGAGGGTATAATATGTGGCGTCTTTGGTTTGCGATAATATCGCTTGCAGCTATTCTTTCCTTTGCAATTTTCGCGATGAATAATCTTGAAAAAGAGAGTGCGCTTATCGAAGAGTGCGCGGAGAATGTTATTTCCGCCGGCGAAGCGGGAGATATGAAAAAAGCCGAAGAATATCATAAAGAGTTCTACGAACATTATGAACATCTTAAAGCGCTTTTGACCTTTACCGCCAACCATTCGGATTTCAATATGGCGCAGCTTTCATATGACCGTCTTTGGGAATATGTTCAGGCAGGAGAATTCTACGAGGCAAAAGCGGAACTCAAATCGCTTAAAACCTCAATCGTCAGCTTAAAAACCTCAGAGAGTATGAAAATCGAGGATATATTTTAAAAAGCCGCCCGATGGGCGGCTTTTTTTATTCGAGAAAATCTTTCAGCCTTTTGCTTCTGCTCGGATGGCGAAGTTTCCGAAGAGCTTTTGCCTCAATTTGGCGAATTCGCTCTCTCGTAACTTTGAATTCTTTGCCAACTTCTTCAAGGGTTCTCGCCCTGCCGTCTTCAAGGCCAAAGCGGAGTTTCAATACCTTTTCTTCGCGCGGCGTTAGCGTGCCGAGAACATTGACAAGCTGTTCTTTTAGCAAAGTATAGCTTGCCGCTTCGGCAGGCGCGGGCGCGTCATCGTCCGGGATAAAATCGCCGAGATGGCTGTCTTCTTCCTCGCCTATCGGCGTTTCAAGCGAAACCGGTTCCTGCGCGATTTTTAGTATTTCGCGGACTTTTTCAACCGGGAGATTCATCTCCTCTGCGATTTCGTCCGGCGTCGGATCATGACCGAGTTCCTGCAAAAGCTGCCTTGAAACACGCATAACTTTATTTATCGTTTCGACCATATGGACAGGGATACGGATTGTCCTTGCCTGGTCGGCAATGGCTCTTGTTATCGCCTGTCTTATCCACCATGTGGCGTAGGTCGAAAATTTGAATCCTTTGGTAAAATCAAATTTATCAACCGCTTTTATTAGACCGAGATTTCCCTCCTGAATAAGGTCGAGAAACAGCATTCCCCTGCCGACATAACGTTTTGCAATCGAAACGACAAGGCGGAGATTCGCCTCTGCAAGTTTCTTTTTCGCCGCCTCATCGCCGGTTTCCATACGTTTGGCTAGCTCAATCTCTTCCTCGCTTGAAAGAAGCGGCACCTTGCCGATTTCTTTAAGATACATACGGACAGGATCGTCAACCGCCGCGCTGTCAGCCGTCGCAACCGCTTCCTCAGATTCTGTAGCAGCCCCGCCGATAATATTGCTTATGTCGGTGTCTTCTTCAAGGTCCGCTTCGATTTTTATCCCCGAGGCGTCAAGCGCCTCATACAATTTTTCGACCGCTTCGATATCAAGCTCCGCATCGTCGATAAAATCAAGGATTTCTTTTTCGGTTACTTTACCTTTACCCTTAAAATTTTCAATAAAGTCCTTTGGATTTTTTTCAGCCATTACTATTTCCTTTCACCCGCTTTTTTTCCGCAAGGTCTTTTTTTATATAATCGTTAATTGATTCCGCCTTCAAATCCGCCGCCGAAGCGGGTTTCGATTTTTCCGAAAGCAAACAAAGGACAAAATCATCTATCGTTTTGCGCTCATTGTCTTTATAAATATCATAGTCAAGAAGTATTTTCGTTATTTTTCCCATCTCTTCAGGCAAAAAATCTTCGCCGAGCAGAGTTGTATCGGGCGAAAGCCCGCTCTCTATTATTTGAAGAGTTTTTGCAAATACTCGCCGGTTAAGGGAAGTCACAAAATCGTCAACGGTAATCCTTTTTAAAATCTCGCCGCGATACTCGGGCGCATAAAAGAGAATCGAAATGAGCCCCTCTTCGGCTTTCGCCGCTTTCAGCTTGTCCGCGCGGTCCGGCGTTATTCTGTCCCGTTTTTCGGATGTTTCTTCTTCTTTTAGTTCATTTTGCTTTTTCTTTTTTTCAAAGGCTTTGACGGCGAATTTTATCTCGTTTAATATCGCTTCTTTTGAAATTCCTATTTCCTCGGAAATTTTCCCGGCATACAGGTCTTTTATTAACGAGCTTTCGCCCGCCAAAATCCTGACCGCTTCTTTAGTATATCCTAACTTCCCGTCTTCTTTTTCGAGGTCGAATTTCGCCTTGGCACCTGAAAGTCTGTACTCTATCGGGTTGCCAGAGAGCTCTATAATTTTTCGAAACCCCGCGGCACCGTGCGCTTTGATAAAGTCATCGGGATCTTTCGAGTCGCCTAAATTGACCACCCGAATCCGCGCACCGGTTTCCTCGAGTTTTTTAACAGCTTTTGCGGTCGCGTTTTGCCCGGCAGCGTCCGAATCAAACGCAATCACCGCGCCGCCGTCGCCTGCATAACGCGCTATAAGCCGCGCGTGCTCATCGGTAAACGCCGTTCCGAGCGACGCGACGGTATTTTTAAATCCTGCCTGTGATAGGGCTATCGTATCCATATATCCTTCGGTCAAAATCAAAAAATCTTCGCTTTTGTTTTTTGCGTTATTGAGATTAAAGAGCATCGAGCTTTTTTTAAAAACAACGGTATCCGGCGAATTCAGATATTTTGCCCCGATATCGCCGAGATTTCTGCCGCCGAATCCTACAATATTTCCGATGCTGTCAAAAATCGGTATCATCAAACGGTTTCGAAAGCTGTCATAGTGATTTCCCTTTTTCCCCTCGACGCAAAGGCCCGCTTCTTTTATATCCTTTAAATAAAAGCCTTCTTTTTTTAGATAATCCAAAAGATGCTGCCATCCGTCCGGCGCAAAGCCGATGCCGAAATGTTTGACGGTTTGAACATCCAGTTTCCGTTTCACAAGATATTCTCTCGCGGCTTTGCCCATATCACCCGCAAGGCAATTATAATAAAACCTTGCGGCTTTTTTGTTTATTTCATATATTTTTTTCCTGTTTGGCCCTTTTTCCTCGTTGTTTTCAGGAACGGCCATGCCCGCTTTGAGCGCTAGCGATTTTATCGCGTCGACATAATCGAGATGCTCGATGCTGCGGACAAAATTAATCACGTCACCGCCGGCCTGACACCCAAAGCAAAAATAATTTTGTTTTTCGGGAAAAACGGTGAAAGAACCTGTCTTTTCGCTGTGAAACGGACAAAGCCCCACAAGATATTTTCCCTTTCGCGATAATTGCACATAGGAAGATATAATATCTTCGATATTGCATTTCATTTTCAGTTCCATAATAAAACTATCGGGTATAGACAAGCTTTTTCACCTCCCATTGCGGTTTATATATTTATCAGTATTGCCAGGTTTTCGGCACAAAAAAGTCGTTATAACAGGTTATTGCATACCTATCGCTCATTCCCGCAATATAGTCGCAAATTATAACTTCTATTCCGTATTTTTCTTCCCTGCCGAGATATTCCGGCGGCAGATTTTCGCGGTTATTGTAATAAAATTCGTAAAGCATGCTGAGAATTCCGTCGACCTTCTGCTCTTCTTTTTTAGCGACAGGATTTTTATAAACTCTCTCGAACATAAAACTGCGCAAATCGGTAGCGGCAGTTAAAAACTTCTCTTCCATGCGAACATCGTCCTCCGGCGAAAAGTCAATAATCGCGCGGATAAGCGAATTTATCCGCTCGGAATGCGTTTCCCCGAGAAGCGCACTAATCTCTTTCGGGATATCGCTTTCTTTTAAAATCCCCGCCCTTATCGCGTCGTCGATGTCATGGTTTACATAAGCAATCCGGTCGGCAAACTGTATTATTTTCCCCTCAAGGGTTTCGGGTTTCCCTTTGCCGGTATGCCCGACGATTCCGTCGCGCACCTCATATGTAAGATTAAGCCCTGAAAAATCGTTTTCGATAATATCGACCACGCGAAGGCTTTGTTCGTTATGGCGAAATCCTTTTGGCGAGAGTTTGTTTAAAACGCTCTCCCCGGCATGTCCGAACGGCGTGTGACCAAGATCATGCGCGAGGGCAATCGCCTCGGTCAAGTCTTCGTTCAGGCGCAGGGCTTTCGCTATCGTTCTGCCTATCTGCGAAACCTCTAACGTATGCGTAAGCCTTGTCCGATAATGGTCGCCCTCCGGCGATAAAAAGACCTGCGTTTTATGCTTTAATCTGCGAAAAGACTTCGAGTGGATAACCCTGTCCCTGTCGCGCTGAAACTCTGTTCTAAGCTCGCACTTTTCCTGGGGCGCCGCTCTTCCTTTACTCTCCGCGGAGCAGCTTGCAAACTTTGACAGCCTTTCCTTTTCTTCTCTTTCAAGACGCTCTCTAACGTTAATGCCACTCACCCCCTATAAGACTTATACTGCAAAAACACCAAAATCACTTTTTTATATTTGCGAAAAAGTTTGTGAAATTAAAACAGGATTTGATTTACCGGCCGTCATCTCGATAATTTTTTCGGAAATCCCTTGGGTTTTTTCATTTAAAACCGAAAAAATAATTTCGGCGCAGTCGGTAAAATTTGTTTCCTTTATAAATGCGCCCGACGAATCGAGAACCTTTAAAATCGGCTCGTAAAGACTGTAATCGCTTTTAACCGACAAAACATCGCAAAACCCCATCGTGATAATCTCTGCCGCCTCAACCGCCTCTTTTGCGGCACGGGCATATGCGCGTACAAGCCCGCCCTTGCCGAGCAAGGTTCCGCCGAAATAGCGAGTTACGACAACGGCGACGTCTGTTATTTTTTTGCCTGTTAAAACCGAAAGCGCGGGAAGCCCGGCCGTGCCGTGCGGCTCTCCGTCGTCGCTGTATCTTGTCATTTGATTTTCTCGAAGCGAATAAGCATAGACGTTGTGCGTCGCTTCGCGGTGGAGTGCTTTTATTTCCTCGATAAACGATACCGCTTCAACCTCGCTGCAAACAGGTTTTGCGTAGCCGATAAAACGGGATCGGCTTTCTTCAAACTCGCTTTGCGCCGCGGTTTTTACAGTATTATAGCTGTTCATAATCTTTTAATCTTCCGGCTTCTTTTTTATCCGCGATTATTTCGAAATAAATTCCGCTGTCGCGAAATTCTTCTTTTTCGATCGAGGTGTTTTTGTGTATTATTTCAAGCGCGGACGCTTTGTCATACGGAATAAGAAGTTTCATTCTGATTTTATTATCATTAAGCGTGTTTTCGATTTTTATTATCAGCGCCTCGATATTTTCGCTGTTTTTCGCGCTGATTATTACCCCGTCCCGTGTATACGGCAGGCGGTCTTTATCAGCCAAATCCGACTTGTTGTAAATCATTATGCGCGGGATTTCACCACCGCCGAGCTCACTGACAAGATTATCGACGACCTCTGTCTGCGCCGCGTATTCGGGAGAGGAAATATCGACAACATGCAAAAGCAGGTCAGAATATTTCACCTCGTCAAGGGTGGACGCAAACGCCTCGATTAAGTGATGCGGCAGATTTCGGATAAAACCCACAGTATCGGTAAGGAGCATCTCAAGGCCGCTTTTAAATTTGAATTTTCTTGTCGTCGGATCAAGGGTTGCAAAAAGCTTGT
>JAVBPR010000032.1:0-22417 GCA_031549485.1 Eubacteriales bacterium
TATTGGGGTTAAGGAATTGGCTTAGGAAACGGCAACGCTCCCACGCTATTACCAAAAACAAAAACCACGCGACCGTGAAGGCGTAATTGCCGGCAGAAACGCTGTGCTTGAAGCGCTTTGCGCTTCCGGGTCCGGTCTTGAAAAAATATTTGTTTCAAAGGGCGATGTGGAAGGCTCGATTGTAAAAATTATCGCGCTTGCAAAACAAAAAAAAGTAAATGTTCAGTACACCGATAAGGTGAAACTTGAATTTCTCTGCGGCGTTAAAAATCACCAGGGTGTTGTAGCGTATCTTGCGGCGAAAGAATATTGCTCGATTGACGATATTCTTTCTTTTGCAAAAGAAAAGGACGAGCCTCCGCTCATCGTAATTGCGGACGAAATTACCGATCCGCACAATCTGGGGGCGATTATCAGAACCGCGGACGCATGCGGCGCACACGGGATGATCATTCCGAAGCATAGGGGAGTAGGCGTTACTCCGGCGGTTTCTAAGGCTTCGGCGGGAGCTGTGCTGCATATGCCTATGGCAAAAGTTACAAACATTTCGGCCGCGATAGATGAACTTAAATCAAAAGGCGTTTGGATATATGGAGCTGACATGGAAATGTCAACGATGCTTTTTAAAACCGATTTCAGCGGACCTTGCGCTATCGTTGTGGGAAGCGAAGGGTTCGGAATAAGCAGGCTTGTTAAGGAAAAATGTGATTTCCTTGTCGGGATTCCGATGCGGGGCAATGTAAATTCGCTTAACGCTTCGGTCGCCGCGGCGGTTATTTTATATGAAGTCATGAGGCAACGGGAAAGCTGAGTTTAAAATTCTTTTGGAAGGTGGGGGAAGCGTGGCTCAAAGCATTGACGATATTATAAATCAGCGAAAAGCGGAAAAAGCGGCAAGCGGGGAAAGCGGCGTAACAGCCGAAAAAGCTTCTCCTGCCGCGGAAAAATCTGTTCAGCCTAAGCAAATAAACGTAAGCGATATTTTCCCCGAGGAGGAAGTTCCGATAGCGGAGCGGCAAGCGACCGTTCACGACGGAAAACCTACGGTAAATATAGGCGAGCTCAGCAGATATAAAACCGAACTTCAAAAGAATGCGGAAAAATTTGTTCTTGAAATCGACGATCCGCTATACAACGAGAAAGTTTCGAAAGAAGCGGAAGAAGAAAAAGAGACTATTGAAGAGCCGGAAGCGGAAAAAGCGCGGACCGAGCTAAGAAAAAAAGAACATAGAAGCCAGCTTGCATGTATTTTTTCGGCCACAATTTTTGCGGCGGCGTTTCTTTTTGAAGTGTTAAGCGGCAGTTTGCTTGCGGACTCATCTTTTACAGCAAATCCGCAGGGCTATGGAATTATCATGTCGGTTTTCGCCGTGCTCGGCATTTTGTGCTCGCTAAACATAATCATCAGCGGATTTCGCGCGATTGCGCACAGGCCTTTTATAATCGAAAGCATTGCCGCTTTTGCGTCTGTTTTGATAATTATTAACTGCTTTGTTTATTTTACTGCCCCTTCCGCCGTCGCATTTGCGCCGCTTGGAGCATTTTTGTTTTCGCTTTTTGCATTTCAGTTTCGAAGGCATTCGGCAAACAAAAAACGCCGCGCGGATTACAGATTTTTAATTTCAAAAGGAATAAAAGGCAGGGTGGCATATTCGGAAGAGACCGAAGGAAATTGCGCGATTAACATCGCCTCGCTTTATAAATCCGAAACTCCGCCTACCGAAAAATTCTTTTTAAATTCAACGGTAAAATCACCCGCCGAAAAATGGGCGCCTTGGATTATTTGGGTATCGCTCGGGCTTGGGTTTATTGCCGCGCTAATTGCCATAATAAATAACAAAGGCTTTTCGGAAGCATTCACGATACTTACGCTTATCGGCTGTTTCGCCGTTTCTCCGGCGCTTGCATTTTGCGATGAATTGCCGTTTTTTACCCTGGCGAAGAAACTTTATCGCTCGGGTGCCGCGATAATAGGTTATGAAACTATTGAAAAAACCGCCGCAGTTGACCGGGTTGTTTTAAGCGATAATGATGTTTTTGATGCCGGAAGCGTTTCGCTCTGCGGGATAAAAGTTTACGGCGACCACCGAATAGACGAAATAATTATTGATGCCGCCAGCGCGCTTTGTAATCTCGACGGCCCGCTGTCAGCGGTGCTGTTTGAAGTGATAGATAAAAAAGAGGCGTTGCTTAAACAGGTTGACGATATTTATTTTTATGATGAAAAGGGAATTAAGGCGTTTTTCGGAGATAATGTTGTAATAATCGGAACGAGAAAACTTTTAAAAGATTGTTTTATAAAAATTCCGGATGACGGAATCGAAGAAAAGCTCATAAAGCAAGGGAAAAAACCTATTTATGTCGCGGTGGGCGGCGAGATTGCCGCGCTGCTTTCGCTTAAATACGAACCGAAAGAAAGTACTTTAAAAGCCATAAAACAGCTTGTGCGAATGGGCGTTTCGATAAAAATAAACACCGACGATCCGAATATTACCGAAAAGTTTTTGGGCGATGTCTTTGGCGGCGAATCTTCGTTCAGGGTTGCGCCTTCTCACAGCAGCGAGCCTGCCGAGGGAAATGAAGCGACAATAGTAAGTACAAACGGAAAAATAGCGGGATTTATTAAAGCGCTTGCGTATTCTTTTAAGCTTCATTCGATATTATTTATCCTTAATATAATCGCACTTTCGAATATTGTATTTGGTATAGCATTCACATTTTTGCTCGTTATCGGCGGCGGGTTTGCGGCAACGCATATGACGGGGATTTTGCTCTTGCAGCTGCTATGGCTTATCCCGATATTTATTGTGAATTTGATTTCAAAGGGAAGAGACTAAAAGTCTCTTCTCTTTTTTGTTTATTTTTCTAATATATTGATTTAACTATAAAAATGTAATATAATTTTAACAATATTTGCACCAAAGTTGTGCAATTTATACAACGAGAAGCTGAAAGGAGCTTTTATATGAAACAGTTCCCTGTAAACAAAATCAGAAATGTCGCCCTACTTGGCCATGGCGGAGACGGAAAGACATCTTTGGCGGAGGCTATGCTCGTGCTCACAAAAGCTACCGACCGTCATGGCAAAGTGTCGGAAGGGAATACTGTTTGCGATTTTGACGCGGAAGAGGTCAAGCGCGGAATATCGATTAGCACCTCGGTTGCGCCTGTTGAATGGAACGGCGCAAAAATAAATCTGCTTGATACGCCGGGATATTTTGATTTTGTCGGCGAAGTCATCAGCGGATGTCGTGTTGCAGACGGCGCGATTATACTTGTATCGGCAAAAAACGGTGTTGAGGTCGGCACCGAAAAAAGCTGGGCATTAATTGAAAAATATAAACTGCCCAAAATGATTTTCGTTTCAAAAGTTGACGAAGAAAACGCGGATTATTACCGGACGCTTGAAGGGCTTCGCGAAAAATTCGGCGTTTCGATTTGCCCGATAGTTATTCCGATTGTCGAGGGTGAAAAAGTTACCGGATATGTCGAGCTTATTTCGGGCGCGGCGAAAAAATACGATAAAGGCGTTGCGACGAATATTCCGGTGCCGGATTCGATGAAAGATAAAATTGAACCTATAAAAAAGATGATTGATGAGTCGGTCGCCGAAACAAGCGACGACCTTATGAATAAATATTTTGACGGCATTCCGTTTACGGAAGAAGAAATTCTTGCGGCGTTTAAAAACGGCGTAAGTGACGGACATATTACCCCTGTTCTTTGCGGTTCAGCATATCAAATGGCGGGAATAGACGATCTTCTCGATCTCACCGTTGATTTCTTCCCGTCGCCCGACGAGGTTGAAACGGTTGCCGTTGATAAAAACGGCGATGAAATTAAAATAAAAGCGCTCGACAGCGAACCGGTCGCCGCGATAGTCTTTAAAACCGTTGCCGATCCGTTTGTCGGAAAGATGAGCTTTTTCAAGGTCGAAAGCGGCATTATAAAGCCGGACACGGTTTTGGTAAACGCCTGCACAGGCGCCTCGGAAAAAATGGGACACATCTTCTTTGTTAGAGGTAAAAAACAGGCAGAAACTCAAGCGATCGGAGCGGGCGATATCGGATTTGTGCCTAAGCTCGCTTCGGTTAAAACAGGCGATACTCTTTGCTCGGCGTCACGTGTTGTTACATTAAAAGGTCTCGAATTTCCTAAACCTGCTCTTTCACTTGCTATTTTACCGCTTGCAAAAGGCGACGAGGAAAAGATAAGCGCGGGGCTTCACAGACTTCTTGAAGAGGATCCGACTTTTAGATTTGAAACAAACACCGAGACAAAGCAGCAGATAATCAGCGGTGTCGGCGATGTTCATCTCGACGTTATCATGAGCAAGCTGAAAAATAAATTCGGCACCGGAGCAAAACTTATAGAACCGAAAGTGCCGTATCGCGAAACTATCAAAAAGAAGGTTAAGGTTGAAGGCAAGCATAAGAAACAGTCAGGCGGCCACGGGCAGTTCGGTCATGTTTGGATTGAGTTTGAACCCGGAAGCGAAGAAGGCCTTGTTTTTGAAGAGAAGGTTTTCGGCGGATCTGTTCCGAAAAACTTCTTTCCGGCGGTCGAAAAAGGTCTTCGCGACAGTATCGACAGAGGCGTTGTCGCCGGATATCCGGTCGTTTTCTTAAAAGCTACGCTTGTGGACGGCTCATACCATCCGGTCGATTCCTCCGAAATGTCCTTTAAAGTTGCGGCGTCGCTTGCTTACAAAGCGGGACTCGCGCAGGCTATGCCGGTTCTTCTTGAACCGATTGTAGAGCTTAAAGTTTACGTTCCTGACTCAATAATGGGCGATATTATCGGAGATATCAACAAGCGCCGCGGAAAAATCCTCGGCATGAACTCGATCGGCGGCGGAATGCAGGAAGTTGTCGCCGAGGTTCCGATGGGAGAAATTCATACATATGCTCTTGACCTGCGTTCTATCTCACAGGGAAGAGGCAGCTTCGAATCGAACTTCATCAGATACGATGAAGCGCCGGCGAATGTAGCCGCCAAGGTTATAGCCGAAGCAAAAGTTGACGCGGAACACGAATAATTTTCATTAATTAATAAAAAGAAGCCGATTTTTCGGCTTCTTTTTATTTTTTTAGAATTATTTTTGTTTCTAATAAATATAGTATAGCAATCAAGCTTAATTTTGAAAGGATGAACACAATGGTTATCATGTCGTTTAAACTTAATAAAAAATGGATTGCGGTCGCCGCTTTTGCCGTTGCGCTTATTGTAATTGTAACCGCATTTTTGATTGCCGGATCAAACGAGAGAAAAATCGGCGAGCCGCAGACGCCTGAGATATCGCAGGGTGACGGTCAATCGGCGTCCACTCCGGAAACACAGGGAGCGCCGGAGGGAAGCACTCCGGAGGAGGGCAATAAAGATAATGCACAAAACAGCGGCACTACCCAAAACGGCGAAACCGAAAACGGCGCTACAAATCAAAATACAGAGCCACCAAAAGAGGAAAAGCCGGAACCTGCTATTACATCGATTAAAGACGCCGACGAAATGAAAAAACTGATAGCGCAAAAAGGCCTTAAAATCAACGGTTCCTGCAGCGTTAAAGAGGTAATAATCCCCGCCGAATTCGATTCGGTCTATTCAACTTACAACGACCTGCAAAAAGAGCAGGGGAATGATCTATCGAAATATAAGGGTAAAAGGGTGAAACTTTGGAGCGCGCTTTTATCAGAATATCCTGACCACGCCGAGGGAACGGTTAGAATAAACGTGCTTACCTATAAAAATAAAATTATAGGCGGGGACATCAGCAGCGTCGAGCTCGGCGGTTTCATGAAAGCGCTCGAAAAGTGATTTTTTGGTAATTATATCTAAAAATATCAGACATTTTTTGTCTATTTGGCTAATGTTATTGGCGGGACAAATCTGATATATTAGATATAACAAAAAATCAGGAGGAAATAATGGCAAGTTTAAAATTAGAAGGAATTTATAAAAAATATCCCGGCGGCGTAACCGCTGTTTCAGATTTCACGCTGGATATCGAGGATAAAGAATTTATTATTCTTGTCGGTCCTTCGGGATGCGGAAAATCCACAACTCTTCGTATGATTGCAGGTCTTGAGGAGATCAGCGAGGGCTCGCTTTATATCGGTGACAGATTTGTTAATGACGTTGTTCCGAAAGACAGGGATATCGCGATGGTTTTCCAAAACTATGCGCTTTATCCACATATGTCGGTCTATGACAACATGGCGTTTGGACTTAAACTTCGCAAAATGCCAAAAAAAGATATTCAGGCAAGGGTTGAAGAAGCAGCTAAAATCCTTGATATTACACATCTTCTCGAGAGAAAACCGAAAGCTCTTTCAGGCGGACAGCGCCAGCGCGTTGCGCTCGGACGCGCAATCGTCCGCGAGCCTAAAGTCTTCCTTCTTGACGAACCGCTTTCAAACCTCGACGCGAAACTTCGCGCCCAGATGAGAACAGAGCTTTCTAAACTTCACCAAAGACTCGGCACGACATTTATATATGTTACCCATGACCAAACCGAGGCTATGACAATGGGAACCCGCATCGTTGTTATGAAAGACGGATTTATTCAGCAGGTCGATACTCCGCAAAACCTCTACGACAAGCCGTGCAATGTTTTCGTCGCAGGATTTATCGGCTCACCGCAGATGAACTTCTTGCAGGCAACTCTTGTCGCAAAAGACGGCGGAGTAAATATCGAATTTGGCGGAAATTCGCTTAAACTCCCTGATTTCAAGGCGAAAAGTGACGCGATTAAAGACTTTATCGGTCAGGAAGTTGTCGTCGGAATTCGTCCGGAACATATCCACGACGAGGAGAGATATTTGGCGACAATTCCCGAGGGCAAAGTAAAGGCAAGTATCGAAGTTACCGAGCTTATGGGAAGCGAAACATATCTTTATATTGAAATCTCCGGAAACAACATGATTGCAAGGGTTTCGCCGAACACTACGGCAAAACCGGGCGACGTGATTGACGTCACTTTGGATCTTTCGAAAATACATATTTTCGATCCGAAAACCGAAAGGGTTATTTTGAACTAATAAATTATAAACCGGCGAGCTTTCGCCGGTTTATTTTTTTGTAATAAATCTTTCTTTGTTGCAAATAATATTTTTACAAAGGAGGGTTTTAATATGGGCAAAAAGAAAAAATCAAAGAAAATGCATAGCAACGAGGCTTTTTTGAATCAGGTTGCGAATAATATGCAAAGCAGCAGCGATCCAAATGGTAGTTATACCGGAAGACCGAAAAACGAAAATGAAACGCCGGTGCAGGACGCCGACGACCTTTAAAAACGAAAACACCCGACGAAGTATTTTGTCGGGTGTTTTCGTTGACAGAGAGGGCAAAAAACTGATAAAATAATGTATATTTATTTTATCTTCCGGAGGACGAAAATGTTAACGAGTATGACCGGTTTCGGCAGGGCGACGGCTGCTTTTCCGCAAAAAGAAATTACTGTTGAAATAAAATCGGTTAATCATCGTTATTTTGACTTCTCTGCAAAGGTTCCGCGCTCCTGCGGTTTTCTTGAAGAAAAGCTGAAATCCTTTGTTTCATCGCATATTTCAAGGGGCAAAATCGAAGTTTTTGTCGGTATTTTGCACACATCGTCTGATAATCAAGTTATCAAAGTTAATGAATCCGCCGCCGCAAGCTACATTAGCGGGCTGCGCGAAATTTCGGAAAAGTTTTCGATTGAAGATGATTTGAAAGTTTCGACAATCGCGGGATTTAACGACCTTTTTATAGTCAAGGCGGAGGAACAGGACGCCGACCAGATTTGGGAGGAGGTCAAAAGCGTTGCGCAAGAGGCGGTTTCACTTTTTGTAAAGATGAGAAACGAGGAAGGCGCGCGGCTTTATACCGATATTTCCGAACGGGCAAAGCAAATAGCGCAAAAAACCGAAGAAATAGATGCCTTGAGCGCGAAAAGCGTTGATACATATAAAGAAAGAATATACGAAAAGATCAAAGAGGTTTTGGCGGATCATTCTGTCGACGAGGGCAGGATACTTACCGAAGTCGCTATATTTGCCGACAAGGTGGCGGTCGATGAAGAAACGGTCAGGCTTCGCAGCCATCTTTCCCAGCTTGACAAAATGACTAGCTCAAACGAGCCGGTTGGAAGAAAACTTGATTTTCTTGTTCAGGAAATAAACCGCGAGATAAACACAATCGGCTCGAAATCAAACGATATTGAAATTTCGAAAATCGTTGTGGAAGTCAAAAGCGAGATAGAAAAAATCAGAGAGCAAATTCAAAATATTGAATAAGGAGAAAAAATGAAACTTATCAATATCGGCTTTGGGAATTTGGTTTCCGAGGAAAAAATCGTTGCTATCGTAAGCCCCGAATCTGCGCCGATTAAGCGAATTATTACCGAGGCAAGGGAAAAAGGGCTTTTGATAGACGCAACTTACGGCAGAAAAACAAAATCGGTAATTATCGCAGACAGCGAGCATATAATTTTGTCCGCAAGCATTTCGGATACAATTGCGGCGCAGATGTCAGAAAGCGTGAAAACAAGTGACAGATAGCACAAAAAGAGGAAAACTTATTATTATTTCAGGCCCTTCGGGCGTCGGAAAAGGCACGATTATAAAAGAGCTTTTTTTGGAAGATGATAATTTGTTTTATTCGGTTTCCGCGACGACGAGAAATCCGCGGCCCGGTGAAACCGATGGAATTGAATATTATTTTTATTCCAAAGAGCAGTTTAAAAAGATGATAGAGTCGGGCGAGATGCTGGAATATGCCGTTTACAGCGATAACTATTACGGAACACCTGCTTCGCCGGTCGATAAAATGCTCGAAAGCGGGAAAAATGTTATTCTTGAAATAGAGGTCGAAGGCGCGGCGCAGGTAAAACAAGCCCGAGCAGAGGCGATATCTATAATGATTTTGCCGCCGTCAAAAGAAGAACTTTTAACGCGGCTTCGGGGCAGAGGCACCGAAACCGAAGAAGTTATAGCAAAAAGAATAGCCGCCGCGGAGCGCGAGATGAGCATGGCGGACAAATACGATTACCGTGTAATCAACGACCAAGTTTGCAAAGCAAAAGACGAAATAAAAAAAATAATAAATGAATAATGGAGAAAAAATATGCTTTATCCGTCAATAAACGAAATGATGAAAGGTCAGTCAAGCAGATATTCGCTTGTTATTGCCACCGCAAAACTCGCGAGGAAAATATCGCTTGACGCCGAAAAAAACAAAGAACAGCTTGAAGAAAATCCGGTCAGAACAGCGGTGCATATTCTGCATAAAGGAATAAAAACAGGCGGAATTAAAATCGTTGACCCGCAAATAAAATAATTACGCTTGACCGCCGTTTGGCGGTCAAAAAACTATAAGGAGGGAAAGGCGATGAAACTTGCGGAAATAGCTATCGAAACAAAAGCGATGGCGGCTGACAAGCTATACACTTATGCCGTCCCTTCGGAGCTTGACTTTATTATGCCAGGCTGCAGGGTTAAAGTGCCGTTTGGTAGAGGAAACAGGGAAATTCAAGGATTGGTGCTGTCGCGCTTTGATGGCGAGGCGGACCGCGTGAAGGATATAGCCGAGGCGATTGATAAAACGCCTTTGATTTCTTCCGAGCTTTGCCAAATCGTGCGTTTTATGAAAGAACGCACATTCTGCACCTATTTTGACGCTTTTAAGGCGGCTCTTCCGACCGGTTGCAGAATCAAGCTGAAAAAAGCATACAAAATCGCTGATGAAGATGCCGCCGGTGAGCATCGCGAAATACTTGAAGCGGTCAAATCTATCAAGGGCGCGCTTTTTTGTGATGTTGTCGACAATAAAGTTGATGTTTCGCCGCTATTGAAGTCGGGCGCGATTGTCGAAATCAGCCTTCCTGAAAAAGATATGGCTGAGCTTTCACAGCTTTTTTGCAGGCTTTGCGGTGAGACGGCTGAAAAATATCTTGCGGAAAATGATCTCGAAAAGCACCGCAGGGTAATTGAGATGCTTTTTGATGAGGGCGAGATGCCGCTTAGCGAACTTTGCTATGCCGCAGGTGTTTCGGCAAGCGTTCCGAAAACGCTTGAAAAAAGAGGCGTGCTTGAAATTTTTGAAAACAGGATAATAAGAAATCCTTTTGCGGGGAAAAAAGCAAAGATAAGTCAAAATATAGAACTAAACGAGGCGCAAAATAAAGTTTTTACAGACCTTGAAAAACTTATGGCACAGGATAAGCCGACCGCCGCGCTTCTCAAAGGAGTTACGGGCAGCGGAAAAACGCTGATTTACACAAAACTCTGTGACAAAGCGCTTTCGGAGGGCAAAGACGCGATATTGCTTTTGCCTGAAATTTCGCTGACCCCTCAGTTTGTCGAAAGGTTTTATTCGCGCTACGGCGAAAAACTCGCGCTTCTGCATAGCGGGCTTTCGGTCGGCGAAAGATACGATGAATGGTGTAAGATAAAAAGCGGCGCGGCAAAGATAGTAATCGGAACGCGGTCTGCTGTTTTCGCGCCGACAGCAAGTCTCGGGCTTATAATAATTGATGAGGAACAGGAATTTACCTATAAATCCGAAATGCAGCCGAAATATCACGCCAGAGATATCGCGCGCTTTCGCGCAGGCAAGAATAACGCGCTTCTTTTGCTCGGTTCCGCCACCCCCGATATCGAGAGCTATTATAAAGCGAAAAGTGGTATTTACAGCTATTTTGAGCTTAATGAGCGCTATAACGATCAAAAAATGCCCGAGATTGTCGTTGCGGATATGCGCGAAGAACTTTCGGAGGGGAACACCTCAATAATCGGTAAAGAGCTTATGGAGGAAATAAATCTCTGTCTTGAAAAAAAAGAGCAGGTGATTCTTTTCCTAAACCGCAGGGGTTATAATACGCATATAGGGTGTCCTGTTTGCGGCTATGTCGCAAAATGCGAAAATTGCAGCATATCGCTTACATATCATCTGAAAAACAACATGGAAATCTGCCATTACTGCGGAATTATGCACGAGCCGAAGGAAAAATGCCCCGATTGCGGCGCGCGGCTTAAAAGAATCGGAGTCGGCACCCAAAAAGCGGAGGAGGAAATTTCCGCGGCGTTTCCGACAGCGAGAATTTTGAGGATGGATACCGATACTACATCAAGAAAAAACGCGCACGAACAGCTGATAGATAAATTTAAAAATAAGGAATATGATATTCTTCTCGGGACCCAGATGATAGCCAAAGGCCATGATATACCGAATGTAACGCTTGCCGCAGTTCTCTTTGCAGATCCGATGATATATGTAAATGATTATCGGGCAAACGAAAGAGCATACGCGATGTTCATGCAGGTCGGCGGAAGGGCGGGCAGAGGAGAGCAACCGGGCAAGGTAATAATTCAGACCTTCACACCGAAGAATTTGATTTTTAGTTACTTGAATAAGGACAGTAATGAATTTTTTGATGAGGAACTCGGCTTCCGCAAGCTGATGGTTTTTCCGCCGTTTTGCGATATTTATAAACTTATAGTCACCGCGCAAACGCCCGAAAACTCTTTAAATGCCGCAAAATGGGCTGAAAGCGAGCTTGCAAAAAGAGTTGCAAACAAGAACATGAAAAACTTTATCATGTTTCCGGCCACGGCGGCGCCGATTGAAAAACTTTTCGGCAAATACCGCGCAAGGATTCTGATAAAATGTAAAGACAGCGCCGAAATGCGCGCAGAGATTACGAATTTAATTATCGAATTTAATAAACTAATGAAAACCGCGGAATTGTCGGTTGAGCGAAACCCGATTTCGGTTTTATAAGGAGAAGCTATGGCAAAGAGAAATATCGTACTCGAAGGTTCTGAAATCCTTCAAAAAAAATGCAGGGAAGTAACCGATTTCGGAGAAAAAACAGCGCAGCTTGTCGACGATATGTTTGAAACGCTCGCCGCTACACCAAATGGTGTGGGGCTTGCCGCGCCGCAGGTAGGGATTTTGAAAAGAATCATCGTTATAGAAATCGACGAAGAAAAGTATGAGCTGATAAATCCTGTCATAACCGCGTTTTCCGGCTCGCAGATAGGAACCGAAGGTTGCCTTTCCTGCCCCGGCGAATTCGGTGATGTCGACAGAGCCATGAATGTTACGGTCGAGTATTTTGACCGCACCGGTAAAAAACATAAAATAGACGCGGAAGAATTTTTCGCGAGAGTTTTGCAGCATGAGATAGATCATCTCGAGGGTATTCTTTTTAAAGCGAAAGCGATTTATATGCTCGAGCCGGAAGAAAGGCAAAAATAATGAAAATCTTGTTTTTCGGAACGCCGGATATAGCGGCGCAAACGCTTGATTTTATGATAAAAAACGGGTGTAATATTTGCGGCGCCGTTTCTCAGCCGGACAAGCCAAAAGGACGCAAGTTCATAATTGAGGAAACGCCGGTTAAAAAGGTAGCAAAAGCCGCGGGAATTCCGGTTTTCCAGCCGGAAACGATAAAAGGCGGGGAACTTTTGCCGACGCTTGAAATGTTAAAACCCGACATTATCGTCGTTATCGCTTACGGCAAGATTTTCCCAAAATATATTTTGGATTTTCCAAAATTCGGATGCGTTAATATTCACGCATCGCTTTTGCCGAAACTTCGCGGTGCCGCGCCGATACAATGGGCGGTGATAAACGGCGAGCGCGAAAGCGGAGTTACTACCATGCTGATGAACGAGGGCATGGATACCGGCGACATAATTAAAAAATACCGCTTAGCGATCGAAAAAGGCGACACGGCAGGCGATTTGTTTCAAAAAATCGCCGAGATTTCCGGTCCCGCGATAATAGATACATTAGAGATTATAAATTCGGGAAAAGCGGAATATACAAAGCAGGATGAGAGCGCCGCGACATATGCGCCGATGCTTTCAAAAGAGATTGCAAAGATAGATTTTTCAAAATCCGCGGAAGAAATAATCAATCTCGTCCGAGGGATGAATCCCTGGCCGGTTGCGTTTACGTATATTGACGGCAGCAGGATGAAAGTTTTTGAAGCGGCGGCTACTGAGCCGGAAGATATCGGCGGTGTTGCTTTGTTAAACGGTGAGGCTATAGGCGCAAAAAACGGGATTATTTGCGGCGTAGGAAAAGGCGGTGCGGTGATTTTTAATGAAATCGCTGTTGAAGGCGGCAAACGGATGCGGGCAACCGATTATCTCGCGGGGCATCCGATTACCAGAAAAATAAAGCTCGGTATTGGAGAAAGTTAGATGACAGCAAGGGAAGCGGCATATAAAGCGGTTTTGCTTTTTTTTAAAAACGATACATATCTCGAAACTTCGCTTGCGCTTTATTTAAGCGAAATTCCGGGGGCGGCCGACCGCGCTCTTGCTTATGAAATATCTTTCGGAACGCTTGAGAATGCGCGGCTTATTGATTTTAATATCAAAAGGTTTTGCAGCGCCGATTATGAAAAAATGCAAATAGAAATCAAATGCCTGCTTCGCACTGCTTATTACCAGGCGGTATTTCTCGATAAAATTCCTGCTTACAGCATTTGCGACGAGAGCGTAAAAATTGCGAAAAAATTCATTTCAATATCTTCTTCAAAACTCGTAAACGCTGTTGTGAGACGCTTTTGCGGAAGCAAATTATTCCTTTCAAAGAGCAATAATCAGGAAAAAGATTTTTCGATAAACTATTCCGTCGACGAAACTATATGCAAAATAATTTCGGAAGAATACGGCAAGGAAAAACTTCGCGAAATAATGGAAGCGGCAAAGAAAAAAGACAAAGGGCTTTTCATAGTTATTAACACTAAAAAAATCAATGTTTCGGAATATCTTGAAAAGGCGGAAATTGACGCAAAAATCGAGGAAAATAATCTTGTGAGGATTCATTCAACCGCGCAAGTCCGCTTGCTTTACGGATATAGCGAGGGGTATTTTCATGTTCAAGATAAGGCGTCTTTTCTTTGCGCTTCGATGATAAATGCAAAATCGGGCGAAACGGTTTTGGATTTATGCGCGGCGCCGGGCGGAAAAATATTTACAGCTTTTGAGCATTCCGAGGACGGCGCGAAATTTTATGCTTTTGATATTAACGATAAAAAAACAAATCAGCTAAAAGAAAACGCGGCAAGGCTCGGATTCGCCGGGAATATCGCGATAAGCAAGGGCAACGCGAGAGTCTTTAATCCCGAAATTCCGCAGGCGGAGTGGGTTCTTTGTGACGTGCCTTGCTCCGGACTCGGCACGATATCAAAAAATCCGGAAGTAAGATATAAAAACGCGGAAGCTATTTCGCAGTTGCCCGAAATTCAGAAAGAGATACTTGAAAACGCCGCAAAATACGTAAAGCCGGACGGCACCTTGATATATTCAACCTGCACGATTATAAAGAGCGAAAACGAGAATATTGTAAATGATTTTTTAAGCAAAAATGCTGAATTTTCGCTTATCGAAAGCAAAAAAATATTGCCGTGCGGCGATAATGCCGAGGGCTTTTTTATCGCGAAAATGAAAAAGCGGTGCAAGCTATGAAAACAGATATAAAATCACTGTCATTTGAAGAACTTTCCGCTTTTTTAAAGGAAAACGGGTTTATGCCGTTTAAGGCAAAACAGATTTTCGCGTGGCTGAGCAAAGGCGTTAAAAGTTTTGGGCAGATGACCGATATAAGCAAAAAAGATGCGGAAAACCTTGAAAACATTGCTTTTATAAGCTCGATAGAGCGATGTGTAAAGCTCGTTTCTAAAATTGACAAAACTGTGAAATACGCATATCGGCTAAGCGACGGCGAGACCATCGAAACTGTTGTTATGAAATATAAGCACGGGAATACGATCTGTATTTCAAGCCAGGTCGGCTGTCGTATGGGGTGCAAATTTTGCGCCTCGACAATCGGTGGGTTAAAGCGAAATCTTACCGCCGCCGAAATGCTCGACCAGATTATCGAAAGTGAAAAAGACATAGGCGAGCGAATAGATAATATAGTTATAATGGGAATCGGCGAGCCGCTTGATAATATTGAAAATATAATAAAGTTTTTATACAATGTTAATAATATTAACGGTAAAAATATAGGCATGCGCCATATTTCGCTTTCGACCTGCGGGCTTGTTCCCGAAATCGAAAGGCTTGCAAAACTCAATTTGCAGATAACGCTTTCGGTTTCGCTTCACGCGCCGTCAAACGATGTTAGAAGTGAAATCATGCCGATAAACAGGAAATATCCTATTGAGGAGCTTCTATCCGCTTGCAGGGAATATATAAAAGCAACCGGCAGGAGGATTAGCTTTGAATATGCGGCGATAGCCGAAGTAAACGATACGCCGAAAGATGCCGAAAATCTCGCGAAAGTCCTTAAGGGAATCTTGTGCCATGTGAACATTATTCCCATTAATAACGTCAAAGAAAATGAATATAAAATGCCGGAGAAAGAAAGGCTCGCAAAATTTTGCGATGTGCTTTCTGGGCGCGGCATACCTGTAACAATTCGCCGGCGCCTCGGCGCGGATATCAACGCATCCTGCGGCCAACTGCGGCGCGAAATTGCAACGGAGGAAGAAAATTGAAAGCATATGGAATTACCGATATCGGAAAAACGCGCGCTGTTAATCAGGATGTGTATAAAATTGCAGAGCTTGATGAAAACTGCGGCGTGGCGGTCGTTTGCGACGGAATGGGCGGCCCCGGCGGCGGTCAGATTGCAAGCGCAATTGCCGCTGATGTTATCTTAGAAAAAATCAAGGAGTCTTTTAGAAAAGAATGCACCGAAAAAGAAATTCGCGTTCTTTTGACAAAGGCGATTTTAGCGGCGAACGAGGCAGTTTTTAACCGAAGCGTTCTTGACGAGCAGTTCAAGGGCATGGGAACCACCGCCGTCGTTGCGCTTTACTTACAAAATACGGTATATTTCGCAAGCGTGGGAGACAGCAGAGCTTACGTTATAAAAGAAAATAAGCTGATGCAGGTAACTAAAGACCACTCGGTCGTTCAGGATATGCTCGATTCGGGTAAAATCTCGAAATTCGAAGCGCGAACCCACCCGCAGAAAAATATTATTACAAAGGCGGTCGGCGTTGAGCCGCGCTGCGCTCCGGATTTTTACAAAGCGTCTCTTGCCGAAAACGAATCGGTGATGTTATGCACCGACGGGCTGACAAGTTACGTCGACGAAAATGAAATCCTTTTTGAATTATCGCTTGGCGATCCTGTTGATGAAGTGCTTTCGAAGTTTGTTTTAATAGCAAATGAAAAAGGCGGAAGCGACAACATCACCGTCGTCATTATAGCGTAAGGGAGGGGGATGACATGCGTAATCTTATTGGAAAAGTTATCGATGACAGATACAGAATTGAGAGCATTATAGGCGTCGGCGGCATGGCGGTTGTCTATAAAGCCGTGGATATTGTTTCGGGGATAAATGTTGCCGTAAAAGTTTTAAAACAGGAATATTTTGATGACGACCAGTTCCGCTCCAGGTTTGAAAATGAATCAAAAGCGATATCAATGCTTGACGACGACAATATCGTTAAGATTTTCGATGTGGGGCTTGGAAATAATCTTTATTTTCTCGTCATGGAATATGTTGACGGAATTACCCTGAAACAATATATTGAGCAGCAGGGCGTTGTGCCGTGGAAAGAGGCGGTATATTTTATAAGGCAGATTTTGAGCGCGCTCTCGCACGCCCATTCCCGCGGCGTCGTGCATAGAGATATCAAGCCTCAAAATATCATGCTTCTCGGAAACGGAAAAATTAAGGTGACCGATTTCGGCATCGCGAGAATTGCGTCAAATAACACTCATACCATCAGCGAAAAAGCGATTGGCTCGGTGCATTATATCAGCCCTGAACAGGTCAGCGGCATAAAGGTCGATTATCGGTCGGATATATATGCAGCAGGGGTTATTTTATATGAAATGCTTACTGGAAACACGCCGTTTGATGCGGAAAATCCGGTTTCGGTAGCGCTTATGCAGCTGCAAAGCGCGCCGAAAACACCGTGCGAAATCAACCCCGATATTCCGCGCGGTTTAGAAGAAATTGTTATGCGCGCGATGAATAAAAATCCCGACCAAAGATATCAGAGCAGCGGAGAAATGCTCGAGGATATCGATAAATTTAAAAAAGATCCGACCATAAATTTTGAATACAAATATTTTACCGACGACGATCCGACAAGGTACATCGACGCAATCGATGTTGCGCGTAAATACGACGGCGGAAAAAAGAAATATATCGGGACTATAACTGGCGTTTTGACCGCTTTTATAATTCTTGGAATTGTAGCTGCTGCTTTGATAATAGGACTTTCAAGAAACAAAACGAGCGACAATGTCGTGTTGCCGAGCCTTGTCGGAAGCGAGCTTACTGAGGAACTTCGCGAGCAGTATAAAGACCAGTTTGTCATTGCCGAGGCGGTCAACAGAGAATTTAGCGAAATATACGCCGAAGGGGTTATTGTTTCGCAGGATCCGGGCGCTGGCATGACTATAAAAAAAGGCAAAAAAGTCACGGTTGTCCTAAGCAAAGGCACGAAAAAGATTCAAATTCCGAGCTTTGAAGAAAAAGATTTCAGAACGGCAAAAATCGAACTTGAAGCGCTTGGAATTGTTGTAATAAAAGAAGAGGAATTCAGCTCGGTGGCGGACGGTTATGTTATCAGGACTTCGCCGGCGGCGGGAGAATACGCCGAAGAAAACGACGTTGTAACCGTTTATGTCAGCAAAGGCAAAGAACAAATTAACGTGAAAATCCCGTCATTTGTAGGCGAAACCGAAGACCAGGCAATAAAAGATATAAAGGCGCTTTCGCTGATTCCGTCGGTCAAAAAAGTGGATTCAGATAAGCCGGCAGGGACCGTGGTTTCGCAGGATGTTGCGGCAGGAGCAACCGTGAAAGAGGGCAGCGTTATAGAAATTTCGGTCAGCAACGGTTCGAAAGTATTAAAATCCAAAGACATCCGCATTTCGCTGCCGCAAACGGGCGCGCCGAATACGCTTAAAGTGCTTCTCGGCGGCGAAGTGGTATACGAGCAGGAAAATCTTACAGAGACGTTGGTAATGGTGAATTTGAAAGGACTCGGATTAATGAAAATAGAAGTTTATATAAACGACACACTTGATTCGAATCAGTCGGGATATGTAGATTTTAATGAATAGTTTTGAGGGAAGAATTTTAAAGGGCATCGGCGGATTTTATTATGTCGAAAATGGCGGGTGCACCGTGGAGTGTAAAGCCCGCGGTATTTTCAGAAAAACCGGTGAAACTCCGCTTCCAGGAGATATCGTCGTTGTCGGCGAAGATACAAACAGCATCGAAAAGATTTTGAAGAGAAAAAACGCGCTGATACGGCCTGCGCTTGCCAATCTTGATTTAATGTTTGTCGTCGCGGCGGCGGAAAGCCCTATGCCCAATTATTTTGCGCTTGATAAGCTTCTTGCTGTCTGCGAAAATAACGGGGTAGAGCCGGTTATTTTGCTTAATAAAACCGATTTATCCGACAATAAAGAATTCTTTGAAACATATAAAAAAACAGGATATAAAATTCTGAATGTTTCGGCGGAAAACAAGACAGGAATAAATGAAATAAAGAGAGAGATAGCTGGCAAAGTTTGCGCTTTTGCCGGAAATTCGGGCGTCGGAAAGTCGAGCCTTTTTAATGCGCTTTCGCTTGATATATCTATGGAAGTTGGCGAAATCAGTCGTAAAATCGAGCGCGGACGCCATACAACGCGGCATATTGAAATAGTACCCGCTTTTGGCGGATATATTGCGGATACGCCCGGCTTCGGAGATATCGGGGCGGATTGCTTTAAAGATTTAAAGCCTGAAGAAGTAAAATATTGTTTTACCGAATTTTTTGATTATGAAGGCAAGTGCAAATTTACGGACTGCATGCATAATAATGAACTCGGGTGTGCAGTTTGCGCGGCGGTAGATGACGGCGAAATTTCGAGATCAAGGTTTGAAAGTTATCTCTTGATGCTTGAAGAAGCAAGGAAAAACAAAAAATATTAAAACACTTTTAAAAGCTCCTTTGCATATAAATATATAAAATGCATAAAAGGAGCAAAATAAATGAAGCACAACAAAGGCAAAATTGCCGGAATCGCGGCGCTGTCGCTTGGTATAGGAATTTTACTTGCGGCGTTTTTTTCGCCGTGGTTTGTCATATGTATCCTTGCGCTGCTTATAATAATCGGCGGAATTATGCTTTTTTTCTGCTGAAATTTTTGGAGAAAAGATGAATAAAAGAGCTTATACAAACTTTTTTATTATATGGACAAGCCTTTTTGGCACTCTGTCGGTATTGCTATGCGTTCTCGCTTGCGCCGGCGCTTTTGAAAATATCAATCAGTTGATTTGCTCGAAATTTATCGCGCTTGAATCGCCTGCGCTGACTGTTTTCGCAAAAATAATCTCGTTTTTGGGGCGCTGGTATATTTATATGCCGCTGTCAATTTTGCTTTTGGCGATTCCCAAAACCCGCGTAAAAATTGGCATACCTGTTGCGGCAACGCTTTTATTGTCAACTTTGCTGAATTCCGCGCTTAAAATCATTTTTAAAATCCCGCGGCCGGATGTGATGCCTCTTTCGGCTGAAATTGGTTACGGATTTCCGAGCGGACATGTTATGGCGGCAGCGGCGCTTTCGATTATTCTGTTATATTTGCTTTTCAGATACAACAAAAATGCCGCGGCGAATTTTTGTTATTTGATTTTATTTATGTTTTTTATCGTTTTTATGGCTTTAAGCCGCTTATATTGAAGGGTACACAGCTGTGCGGATGTAACGTGCGGATTTGCGCTTGGAGCGTTTGTTTCGGGGCTTGTGGCAATAGCGGATATAAAAGTAAACCGAGGCAAATAACCTCGGTTTACTTTTGCTTTTAAATAATATATAATAATAAATTATTATTTTACACTTAAGGGGAATAAAATGTCGCTAAGCAGAAGAGAGTCAAGAAAGCAAGCGGTGGAACTGGTTTTTGAGCAAAGATTTCACAGCGATGAACCGATAAGCGAAACATACGATAATGCGCTTGTTTGCAGAGAAATGAGCGACGATGAATACACAAAACAGCTCTTTTTCGGAGCATGTGAAAAAGACGCGGAAATTACCGAAATAATTTCAGAATTTACTAAAAGCTGGAAAATCGGAAGAATTTCAAAGGTATCGCTTTCGGTTTTGAAGATTGCGATATACGAAATGCTTTTTGTGCCTGAAGTTTCACATGCCGTTGCGATAAACGAAGCGGTTGAAATTTCTAAAATTTATGAAGGAAAAGAGGCCTCGGCCTTTGTCAACGGCGTGCTTGGCGCCGTTTCGAAAGAATATAATGAAAATTCTGGGAATTGATACAAGCAACTATACGACCTCTGCCGCAATTTATGACAGCGAAAAAGGCAGGGTTGAGCAGGAAAAAATGCTATTGCCGGTTGCAAAAGATGAGCGCGGAATAAGGCAAAATGACGCGGTTTTTCATCATACAGCGCAACTTCCGAAAATCCTGTCACAGCTTGAAATTAGTGATATAAATTGCGTATCGGCGGCTTTTGCGCCGCGCAGGGCGCAAGGTTCCTATATGCCGTGCTTTACCTGCGGCGAAAGTTTTGCAAGGGTTATTTCTTCGGCGCTTAAAATCCCGCTTTGCCTGTTTTCACATCAGGAGGGGCATATTGCCGCGATTTTGCATGGTGCCGGGCGGCTTGATCTCTTGGAGCATAAATTTTTCGCGGTGCATATTTCGGGCGGCACCACCGAAATTTTGGCGGCGGAAAAAGGCGAAGACGGCATATCCTGCGAGATAATAGGAAAAACTCTTGATATTTCCGCAGGCCAGGTTATCGACAGAATCGGGGTAAAAATGGGGCTCCAATTTCCCGCCGGTGCCGAGCTTGACAAAATTGCAGGCAAGAGCAAAGCGGCAAGCGCGCGAGATTGCTCGGTCGGAACAGACTGTAATTTCTCCGGGCTTGAAAACCTGGCGGAAAAATATTTGGGCAAGGACAGCGAAGAAGCCGCAGGTTTCATTTTCGGCTCTGTCGCAAAAACAATTATTTCAATGCTTAAAAATGCCGCGATAAACGCGCCGGTCGTTCTTTCGGGCGGCGTAATGTCGAGTAAATATATTAAAAACGAAATCTCAAAAGAATTTGAAACTATAAGCGCAGATGCCGCTTTTAGTGCCGATAACGCTGTCGGCATCGCGGTTCTTGCCTCGATTTTTGGAGAAGGATAAATGCCGGATATTATATCGGTCACCGAACTTAATTTATATGTCAAAGAGCTCATCGCCGGAAGCAATTTCCTTTCGGCGGTGCAGGTGCGCGGAGAAATAAGCAATTTTAAATACCAGGCGAGCAGCGGGCATATGTATATGTCGCTAAAAGATAAAGGCGCCGTCATTCGCGCTGTTATGTTTGCCGGTAGCGCGAAAAAACTTCAGTTTATGCCCGAAGACGGGATGAAAATCATCGCAAGCGGCAGGGTGGCGGTATTTGAGCGTGACGGACAGTATCAGCTTTATATAAGCGATTTGATTCCCGAGGGCATCGGCTCGCTGCAAATTGCTTTTGAACAGCTCAAGCAAAAACTGTATGAAGAAGGGCTTTTTGACGAGCGGAGAAAGAAAAAAATACCGGATATCCCGCTTAGAATCGGCGTTATAACGTCGCCGGACGGCGCCGCTGTCAGGGATGTTATCAACATCACGGGGCGCAGATTTCCGCTTGCAAAAATTATTGTTTGCCCTGTCCTTGTGCAAGGGGAAAATGCGGCAGGACAGCTTACAAAGGCGGTTGCGCTTTATAACAAGCGGGATTTGGCGGACGTTTTGATAATCGGGCGCGGCGGAGGCTCGATAGAGGATCTTTGGGCGTTTAATGACGAAGGACTCGCCAGGGAGATTTGCGCTTCGAGAATTCCTGTTATTTCAGCGGTCGGGCATGAAACTGATTTTACCATTTGCGATTTTGTTTCGGATTTGCGCGCTCCGACACCTTCCGCCGCAGCGGAACTTGCGGTACCGAGCGCTATGGAACTTAAAAACACTTTGTCTGCGTGTTCGCTGGCAATGCGAAAACTGCTACAAAATAAAATTGAATTTCAGAGAAAAGAAAGCCGTAAATTTCGAGAAAATAAGATATACAAAAACCCGAATTTGCTGACCGATGAAAAAAAGATGACCGTTTCGCATTTGCTTTCTAATTTGCAAAGCGGTCAGAAAATTATATTGGAGCGCTGCAAATCAAGTTTTTCGGCGGGAGCGGCAAAACTTGACGCTCTAAGCCCTCTCGGCGCGCTTGCCAGAGGGTATGCGCTTGCCGAAAAAGGGGAAAAGATAGTTAAATCGGCAAAAGAACTGAAAAAAGAAGATGAAATAACACTTAGATTTTGTGACGGCACGGTCGATTGCCGGGTAAAATAAGGAGGCAGAAATGGAAATTAAAGAGATGAAATTCGAAGAGGCACAACGACTCAAAG
>JAVBPR010000019.1:0-54999 GCA_031549485.1 Eubacteriales bacterium
GACCGTTTCTCCCAAAAATCTTTGAAAATCGCTTTCTCTTTTAAGAGGTCTGTCTATGCCGGCGCTGCCGACTTCAAGGCAGTAACTTTCCGCGATGGGATCCTCGACATCAAGAATATCCGAAAGTTTGCGGCTGACAGCCTCGCAATCGTCAATCCCGACATATTCTCCCGGTTTGTCAATAAAGACGCGCAAAAACCACTCGCTGCCCTCTTTTTTGTATTCGACATCCCAAATTTCAACCCCCGCATCTTTCGCGATGGGCTCCGCCATCTTGCGGACCGTTTCGGCAATACCGGACATAACGCCCTCCTTTTTTGCTGATAAAAACTTGAAAGAGTGGGGCGCTCCCCACTCTTTCAATAAAACTACTTTATTATAATAACATAATGATATTTATAAAGCAAGCAAAATCTTACTTCTTCTCGTTTATCGACATCATGATGATGTAGAATATGCCGACTACGATGCTAAGCCCGGCAAGCCCGAGCGCTCCGTAGAACAGCGCCATCTTCGGAAAATACAGCGGCAAAGCCCAAACGGCGACTATGGCAACCGGAAGAACTATATGCGGCCAAAGTACAAATTTAGAAGAAGTTATGCGAAGCCCGGTGTGCTTTGCGCTTAGGTATCCGCTGTTTTTGCGGGCGATAAAAATAAGCAAAACATAGGTAATGCAAACAAGCGCGAAAAATGCAACGATAAAATATCTGCCGCTTATAACATAAGAATAATCAAATGTTTTGTAGAAAAGGTAGATGCAAAATCCGTTAAACGCCGTCAAAACCGACAGGCTGAAAGCCTCTTTCGGGAAGGTGCAGAAAATGATATAAACGGCGGTCAATATCGGAATCAAAGCATAAAGGATCTGGTTTGTTCTGCTCTGATCGTGCATAAGCCGCATAAAAACGGCAATCAAAAACAAAATTCCGGTTATTACAAGGACAAAGCGCGGCGAGAAAACGCGTTGCTCTGTTTCCGGCTTTTTAAGATTTTTAAGAAAATAGAAAACGCCGAAAGCGAATAAAAGCGCGGGGATGCAGATTACCAGAGTGTAGCCGATAAGGCGCGCCAATTCGCTCGTCTGAACGCTGCCGAGCGCTCTTGCGAGCCTGCCGAGCGACATGACAAGAGTAAAGCATAATATTAATACGACTATTATGCGGTTGGAATACAAATCCGATTGTATATCCGCCGGTGTCCTGTTTTGCTTTGCCATTTTACTTCCTCCAAGTTATGCTTATTCTGTCTATTAACCGAGATTGCCAGTTTTATACATTAAAATACCGAGAAAACAAATCGGTGCCGTTTCGCAGCGGAGAATCCTTTTGCCAAGCCCGATTTTTATCAGTCCCGACGCTTCCGCTTTTGCAACTTCGGAAATCGAAAAGCCGCCTTCCGGGCCTACTAAAAACGCTATTTCTTCGGGATTGTTTTTTAAAAGATTTTCAACTCCGCTTTCCTCTGCGGCTTCATATAATATCGCGGAGGCTTGGTATTTCGCCATTTTTGCAATCGCCTGCTCAAACTTCATCGGTTTGCCGATTTCGGGGATTATTCCCCGCCCCGACTGCTTTGCCGCCGCCTCGCTGATTGCCGCAAGACGTTCTATCTTTTTTGAAATATCTTTTGCGCTTACGATGCTTCGCTCTGTTTCGACCGGGATGATTTCATGCGCCCCGAGCTCGACCGATTTTTTTATGACCTCTGCGAGCTTGTCCCCTTTTGGAATTCCCATAAAAACAGAAACTTTAACGCTCGGTTCCGCGGCGCAGGGCGCTTTTGAGATAATCTCAAGAGAAACGGGAGAAAGCGAGACGAGCCGGCACTCATAGTCGACTCCCGAGGAGCAAACGGTAAAAACATCGCCTATTTCGCTGCGCAAAACTTTTGTTATATGTTTTGCATCTTCGCCGATAATATTTATCACGTTGCCGTTTATTTTATCGACCGGAACAAAAAATTTGGGCATTTTTGCTCTCTCTTTTTCGCAATTTTAACTTATTATAATATTTTTTAAATATACTGTCAAAAATATTTTGCAAATTTTATTTTGCAAACTTTGAAACAAGGCAAACCCAGTCTTCCATTTCCTGTTTTTCAACTATTTCAAAGCCCCCGGAACAAAGCGCGTTTTCAACTTCAAGCGCGCGCATGCCGATGATTCCCGAGGCGATAAAAACGCCGCCATCTTTAAGAATTTCTTTTACCGACGGCAGAATGGCAATAATTACGTCGGCAACGATATTAGCGACCACAATGTCCGCTTTTTCGGCGCATAGCCTGTGAAGCAGTATTTTGTCTTTAATGACGTCACCCGCAATAAAGTCGCACGAAACACCGTTTAACTCCGCGTTTTGTGCCGCGACATCCGCCGCATTTTTGTCGACGTCAATTCCCTTGACTTCGCCTGCGCCGAGCAGCTTTGCGATTATCGCAAGAATGCCGCTTCCGCAGCCGAGGTCATAAATCCGCGCGCCATTATTAACTCTTTTTTCAAGCTGCTGCATGCAAAGTTTGGTCGTTGCATGGCTTCCGCTTCCGAACGCCATGCCGGGATTGCATTTGAAAATTATCCTGCCCTCCGTGTCTCCCGGTTCTTCCCATTCCGGAACGACGTAAAGCCGCTTTCCGACCGCAAAAGGCTTATAATATTTTTTCCATGAATTTGCGAAATCCTCTTCCCTTACCGAGGAAAACTTAATGCTGTCCGCGTATTTTTCAATCAGGGCTATTATCCTTTTGCTTTGCTCCTCACCCTGCTCATTTTTCGCCGTATAAAATTTTATGCGGCTGCTTTTTTCTTTTTCTTCCACAAGCGAATTCTCGATATAATCCCAATACGCCGTCTCCCGCTCGACAAAATTTTTGAACTCGCGCGGATCCTCTATAACAAAGCCGCCGAGGTCGGACGCAGTGAGTATCGCCGAAACTTCTTCGATTAAATTTTCCGGAAGATTGATTATTATTTCTTTATATTCCATTTTATCTACCCCGCTTTTTGGTATAATAAGTATATCACACTTAAAAAAGGATTCGGAATATGATAACAAGATTTGCACTTCCCGAGAATAAAAACAGCTTTCGCAGCCTCTATACAAGCTGCTTTAACGACGAAGAAAAGTTCGTCGATTTTATGTTTCTAAAAAAGTTTGCTCCGCAATACTCCGCCGGAACTTTTGACGGCGACCGCCTTGTTTCCGCCCTTTCGGCGACGCCGGTCACCATTTCGGTGCGCGGGACAAGCATTCCCGCCGCCCTTGTTTACGGCGTTTGCACCGATTCTGAATATAGCGGGAAAGGTTTAATGACCACCACATTTTCGTATTTTCTTGAAAATAGCGGCTTTTCGCTTTTCGTTCACACCCCGGTCGTTCCTGCAACCTATATGAGGCTTTCTCATCTGCCGGTTTCGGAAACGGCACATCTAAAAAGTTACAGTTCCGCCGCTTCGAAGCGGGCTAAAATACTTGACGCTGCAAATTACCGCGAGGATATTTCGCGCATTTACGGCAGCGCCGCGAAAAATTACAGCGGAATCGTTCTCCGCGACGCGGACGACTGGGATTTAAAAATCGCCGATTATACCGCCGGCGACGGTCAATTCATCGGCCTTTTTGACGGAAAAATGCTCTTAGGCTATGCCGTGATATTCGAAACTCCGGAAAAGCTTATATGCGAGGAGATGTTTTGTGCCTGTGAAGCTGACCGGAGGGAGCTTATCGCGCATATTTTTTCTCTTGCCGCAGGGCGCGAATGCGATATTTCACTGCCGCCCGACTTAGAGCTCGGAACCGCCGAAATTCAAGGCGTTGCGGGCATCGTTCGGCCCGAAATTATCCTAAAACTTCTCGGGAAAAACCTGCCTGTAACGGTCGGGATAACCGATGAAAAAATCCCGCAAAACTGCGGCGTTTATGATTTCAAAGGGAAAAAGCTCGAGGATGTAACTCCTGATTTCGAGCTTAAAGCCGGCGAACTTGCCCAGCTTTTGTTCGGATACAAGGCTCTTTCCGAGCTTGACGCGCGAATTTATAAAAAGGATGCCGCCGACGTTATCGCAAAAAATTTCAAAAAATGCGTTTGCTATATTGTTGATAAATATTAACAATGGTATAATGAACTTTAATTACGGGAAAGGCGGTAACACATTTTGGGCAAAATCATTGCGATTGCAAATCAAAAAGGCGGAGTCGGTAAAACCACCACTTCGGTCAATTTGGCTGCCTGCCTCGGCGATCTCGGGAAGAAAACGCTGCTTATAGACATGGATCCTCAGGGAAACGCCTCGAGCGGCTTCGGAGTGGACAAGCGGACGCTTTCCGCCTCTTCTTACGAGCTTGTTATGGGCGATATAAAAGCGGAGGATGCGGTTATCATAACGGCCGCGAAAAATGTTTCGATAATCCCGTCCAACATAAACCTTGCGGGCGCGGAAATTGAGCTTGCCGAAAAGCAGCACCGCGCCGATTCACTAAAAACTTCGCTGCTTGCCCTTAGGCATGCATATGATTTTATTTTGATCGACTGCCCTCCGAGCCTCGGGCTTGTTACACTAAACGCCCTCACCGCCGCCGACACGGTTTTGATTCCGATACAATGCGAGTTTTATGCGCTGGAAGGGCTTTCCCAGCTTTGCAACACGATAAAACAGGTTAAAAATACATATAACCCCGAGCTTGATATCGAAGGCGTTCTTTTCACCATGTACGATAGCCGCCTTATTCTCACCGCGCAGGTCGCGGCCGAAGTTAAAAAGTTTTTCCCAAGCAAGGTTTACAAAACCTGTATCCCGCGCAACGTGCGGCTTTCCGAGGCTCCGAGCCACGGGAAACCAGTAATATATTACGACAAAAGCTCTAAAGGCGCGGAAAGCTATAAAATGTTTGCAAAAGAATTTTTGAAAGGGGGCGGAGGTAGAAAATGAGTTTAAAAGGCTTAGGTAAAGGGCTTGAAGCTCTTTTTGACCAAAACGAGATGAGTGTTACTTCGGGCGGCGTTAAGACGATCGCCATTTCTAAAATAGAGCCGAACAAAGACCAGCCGCGAAAGGCTTTTGCCGGCGACGCCCTGCAAAGCCTTGCCGATTCGATAAAGGAGCACGGCGTTATCTCCCCGCTTTTGGTTCGCCCGCTTGAAAACGGAAGATACCAGATAATCGCGGGCGAGCGCAGATGGCGTGCTTCGCGCCTTGCCGGGCTTTCGGAGCTCCCGGTAATTATAATGGATATCACCGACGGCAAAACCCTTGAGATCGCGCTTATAGAAAACCTGCAGCGCGAAAACCTCAACCCTGTTGAAGAAGCTCTCGGTTACAAGGCTCTTATCGACGAATTCGGTCTGACTCAGGAAGCGGTTGCCGCAAAAATCGGCAAAAGCCGGCCTGCTGTCGCTAATTCTCTTCGCCTTTTGAACCTTCCGCCGAAAGTTCTCGAAATGGTTCGAAGCGGCGATATCGAAGCGGGCCACGCAAAGGCTGTTTTAAGCTGCAAAACCGATGCCGACCGCATAAAACTCGCCGAGCTTATCGTCTCCTCGGGCTGCAGCGTTCGAAAAGCCGAAGACCTCGCCAAAAAAATAGGTGAGGTTGCTCCTGCCCCTGCAAAACAAACCGTTTTGGTCGATTACATAGCAAATTTTGAAAAAAGCCTTTCAGCTCAGCTTTCAAGAAAGGTCCGCCTGGTTCAAAAAGGCGGAAAAGGAAAGCTGGAGATAGAATATTACGACAACAGCGATCTTGACGCCTTGCTAAATACATTGGGGCTTTATACGGAGGAATAAAATGGAAGAGAAAAAGCAAAAACTTCCTTGGTACGCGAAGCTAAAGCTAAACGCGCTTCAAGGCTATATAATGGTGTTTTTTGCTATTGCGCTGATTCTTTTGCTTGCAAGCTGGTTTTTCCAGGCGAGAGAAAACCGCAACAACAAGCATTATCAAAATATTATCGACGAGCAACAGACGGCCATAACGACAAATAACAGCATGATAAAAGATTTACAGACAAATTATCTTGAAATGCAAAAAAACTATGACGCCGTCATCGCCGAGCTCGCCTCGAAAGATGAAAGCATCTCGACTCTCCAGTCTCAAGTTTCCGATTTGATAAATCAAAAATCGACCTTCGAAAAGAAACTTATAAATGAAGAAGCCGTTTCAAAAGCGTATGTCGCGCACAGCAAAGGACAAAAATCGGTGGCAAAAGCGATTTTCGATACAATCGACACGATGTATTTAAGCGAAAGCTCAAAGGCAATTTACAACGAACTAAAGCAAAAACTTAACTAAAAGGGGTATAAAATGCTTGATATAAAACTTATAAGAAGCGAACCGGAAGCGGTAAACAAGGCTTTGGCGGCGCGCGGAAAAGGGCATAACATCGACGAAATCCTCGCGCTCGATGTAAAGCGGAGAGACCTGATTTTCTCTGTCGAGCAGAAAAAAAGCGAGCAAAACAGCAAGAGCAAGCTCGTTCCGCAGTGGAAAAAAGAAGGCAGAGACACAGCGGAACTTTTTGCGGAAATGAAGAAACTATCGGATGAGATAAAAGAAGGCGATGCCGCTCTCGCCGAAATCGACGAGAGCCTCACCTCTATGCTTCTCAGCATTCCGAATACTCCAAACCCCCTTGTTCCGATAGGCAAAGACGACACCGACAATTTGGAAATCCGTAAAAACGGAACGCCGAGGCAGTTTGATTTTGCGCCGCTTCCGCACTGGGAAATCGGCAAAGCGCTCGATATTCTCGATCCCGAAACCGCGGCGAAAGTAACCGGCGCGAGATTCCATTTTTATAAAGGGCTCGGCGCGCGGCTCGAGCGCGCGGTCATAAATTTCTATCTTGATTTTCACAGCAAAAAAAGCGGATATACCGAGATTTTTCCGCCTTTCATGGTAAACCGCGCTTCGATGACCGGCACCGGCCAGCTCCCGAAATTTGAAGAGGATGCGTTTAAACTTGCAAACGAGGATTATTTCCTAATTCCGACCGCCGAAGTGCCTGTTACAAATATGTTCCGCGACGAGATTTTAAGCGCAGACGCGCTTCCGATAAAGTACTGCGCTTATTCCGCTTGCTTCCGCGCCGAAGCGGGAAGCGCCGGCCGCGACACGCGCGGGCTTATCCGCCAGCACCAATTTAATAAAGTTGAGCTTGTTAAATTCGCCGATCCCGAAACCTCTTACGACGAGCTTGAATCGCTTACAAACGACGCAGCCGCCGTTCTTGAAGCTCTCGGGCTTCCCTATCGCGTTGTCCGCCTATGTTCGGGCGATCTCGGATTTTCTTCCGCTATGACTTACGATATCGAGGTTTACATGCCCTCGTATGAAAGATATGTCGAGATAAGCTCCTGCTCTAATTTCGAGGATTTCCAGGCGAGAAGAGCGAACATCCGCTTCCGCCGCGAAAACGGTGATAAGCCGCAGTTTTTACATACTCTTAACGGCTCGGGAGTCGCCGTCGGCAGAACGGTTGCGGCGATTTTGGAGAATTTCCAAAACGCGGACGGTTCGGTTACAATCCCCGAAGCGCTTATCCCCTACATGGGTTGCGATAAAATCGGCTGATATTTTTAATTTGGATATAACGAAACGCCCCGACAAATGTCGGGGCGATTTTGCAGTTTAAATTATTTCTTTAATGCGTCTTTAATTTTTGCTTCTTCCTTTTTTACAACTGCGGCAACTTTTTTCTCTTCTTTTTTCACCGCCGCTTTAACTTTCGGAATGTCTTTTTTAATTTCTTTTTTGATGGCGGTTTCTTCTTTTTTAACCGCCGCGACGACTTTAGCTTCGTCTTTTTTTATAGCTTTTTTAGCGGTCGCAACTTTCTTTGCGACAACTTTTTCGGCGGTTTTGACGTCTTTTTTAACTTCGGCCTTTACCGCCGCTACTTTCTTGGCGGGAGCAGCTTTTTTAGCAGGAGCTTTTGCGGAAGCAGCTTTTTTTGCCGGCGCAGTTGTTACTTCGGTAAACTTCCAAATCTGGTTCTCGCCGCTGAAATCCTCCCAAATCTGAAGGCGCGCGCCGCTTCTTTCATCCATGCCGACAATATCAAGAACTTTGCCTGAAAGTTTCGACTTGATTTTATGTCCGCCTTTTGTCTCTTCGATATGCCAATGCTGGCTGTCGCTGCCGAGGTAATCCCAAAGATGTACCCATGCACCGTCGTTTGTTCCCGCGTGGATTATGTCAAGAACCTTGCCCGAAAGTTTATTTTCGATTTTATATAAATCTTTTGAAACTTCGGTGGCAACCCAGGTCTGCCCCGCGCCCTTTTTGTTTTCCCAAAGGCGGACAGCCGCGCCCTTATCCTTGCTGTTACCCTCAACTTCGATAACATTGCCGTTTTTGGCTGAAATTATATAGCTAGCACTTGATGTAATTTTTTTCATAAGTTTTCTCTCCTTTTCTCTTTTCAAAAGAAATTTTATCACTTTTTAAAAAAATGTCAAATAATAGAAGAATATGCGAAATCCGTTACAAAAAAATGCCCCCGCTTTTTTTGCGGGGGTTGCTTTTTTTATTTTCTTTTAAATACAATATAAAGAACAATTATGATAAGAATCCCGCCGATGGCGAAAGGAGTATATTTCAAAACTTGCGACATAATCGTCGGAGTGTCCGCTTTTGCGTCTTCGGCGGTATCGGTTGCAACGAGAATTTTATCCCCCTCTTCGGCGCTTCCCTGCGTTTCTTCTTTTACAATCGCCTTGTCGTCAGGCGCTTGATCTGGCGCGGTATTACCGCCTATATTTCCTGTCTCGCCCTCGCCTTTTATATCTTCTTTTCCGCTTCCGGTCGCGTCGCCTTTTCCTTCATCCTTTATCGCCGCATCATCGGCCGGCGCCATAAGTATCCGAACCTGACCGTCATCGTTTGAAACAGGGGCATTCGGATCATAAATTGCAAACGCGGAAACCGCAGATAGCGCAAGCGTTAAAACCGCCGCCGCGCAAAAGATTTTTACCATTTTTTTCGTTTTCATAATTATTCCTCTCTAAGCTGTTTAACTATATAGACGAAAACTTTCGCAAAAAGTTGCTTTTAAATACCATTATGTTAAAATTATTTATTAGAAAGGGTGATTACAATCAGCAGACATGTTATCGAAGACGCGAAGCGCTGTCTACAATGCAAAAATCCGAAATGCCGCGAGGGCTGCCCCGTTTCAACGCCTATTAATGAAGCTATCGGCCTTCTGCTTGACAGCAAAATTTCCGAAGCGGGAAAGTTGCTGTTTGAAAACAATCCGCTTTCGCTGGTATGCTGTTATGTCTGCCCGCAGGAAAACCAATGCGAGGGGCACTGCATCCTCGGCAAAAAAGGCTCGCCCGTTCAGATAAGCGCAATCGAAAAATACATATCGGATTATTATCTTAATATATTTAAGCCCGAAAAAAGCAATAAAACAAGCGGAAAAATCGCAATAATCGGCTCCGGTCCCGCCGGAATTACCATTTCTTTCATACTTGCAAAGCGCAATTATGATGTGACGATTTTTGAGGGCAACGATTATATCGGCGGCGTTCTGCGCTACGGAATCCCCGAATTCCGTCTGCCGAAAACCGTTCTCGACCGCCTTAAAGACGCACTTATCGCCTGCGGAGTTACCATCCGCCCGAACACGTCAATCGGCACAAATCTTTATATCGACGACCTTCTTCGCGACGGTTATAAGTCGATATTTTTGGGCACAGGCGTTTGGCGGCCGAGCAAGCTCGGCGTAAAGGGCGAAAGTCTCGGCAATGTCCATTACGCTATCGAATACCTCCGCAATCCGACCGTTTACGACCTCGGCCGAAAAATCGCGGTCATCGGCGCGGGCAATGTCGCGATGGATGTCGCGCGGACCGCTTTCCGCGGCGGCGTTTCGGAGGTTACTATTATAAATAATATGGATAAATCCGCCTCCACCGCGCGAGAGGTCGAGGTCGAATACGCCAAAATAGACGGCGCCCAGTTTATTTTTAACAAGTCCGCCGTGGAGTTTACAGACGATGGCGTTATCCTCGCTGACAGCGAAATAAAAGAAGACGAACACGGAAAATACGCCGAACCGATAAGCGGAACCGAAACCTTTTTTCCCGCCGATTCAACGATTATCGCTATCGGGCAAGGACCGCGGGCGGTTATAGTTTCCTCGACGACCGGCCTGAATGTCACGAATAAAGGGCTTGTCGCGGTCGACGAGCTGGGCCATACGAGCAGGCCCGGCATCTTCGCCTCGGGCGACGTCGTGACCGGCGCGAAAACGGTTGTTGAGGCGGTTAACGTCTCCCGGCGGGTTGCCGACGCGATGGACGAATACGTAAAAAGTTTAAAATAAAAATGAGAGCCGCCCGAAAGGGCGGCTTTAATCTTTATTTATTATAAAAACCGGCCTTGCGGCCGCTTTTATTTTATCCGAAATCGTGGCGGCTTCCGCATTCTACCCCTATTCCCTCGAGCAATTGCACTATTCTTTCAATGCACTCAAAATCTTCAAGCTCGTCATTATCAAGCACCCGCTGTATTCTTTCTATCGTCTTACAGCAAATACCCTCGACCAGCTGATTAGGGTTTTCAATTTTTACTCCCTCAAAGGTTATTTTCATATTTCCGCTTCGTATAAGCGCTCTCGTTAGGATTTCTTTATATATTTCCATATTATTCACCTGAAAACTTTTTTATATATTTGCGGAGCGATGTGGGCATCGCCTCCTACGGGGAAAAGACGGCGTGCCGCGGTCGTCACGCCCTACTACCGCTGACGGCCTTAAATACCTTCGGTCCGCAAAATGCGCATATCTTTTTGCCGCCGTATTCCCCCAGAAATTTCACATTCCCGCAAAAAATACAGGCGTTCTCGTACCGCTCTAACCAGATGCCGTTTTCATAAAGCGTAACAATAACCTCTCCGCCAGGTTCTATATCAAGTTTTCGCCGCATTTTTATCGGCAGGCATATCCGCCCCACCTGGTCAATATGCGCTTTTTGTCCGCTATGAGTTTTTCTTTTTTTCTCCATCTCACTATTTCCTTTTAATAAATTATTTAGCCGGAAGAAAGCAGAATTTTAAAAACTATATTATGACGGAATTACCCCGGCAGGTTTTGCAGAATTGCATCAAAGCCTGCCGAAGATTCCGCAAAGAAAGGAACAGAAAGGCCCGGCAAAAACAAAAGCGCGCAGGGGAAAACACAGACCTTTCGGTCTGCCCCTACACGCTTGTAAACAGCATTACTAAAGGATTTCCGCGCTTGCCAACCGAGAAGGATTGTGTTAAGATTAACACGCGGCGGCGGGTTATCCCGTATGTGTAGGGCTATCGTTTAAGAGGTTCCCTATTACATGCCGAGAGGTGCTCGAACACTTCTCGGACGCTGCGGCCTTTTTTGCCCAGGCCTTTGTAGTAAAAATAACATAATTAATTTTAAAAGTCAACCTAACTTGGGTAATTAGTTAATATAAGGAATGCTAATCTTTAATTAACTAAAATTGGTTAGGTGAATAATAATGACTTATTCAGAAGTAATTACAAAGCGTATTATGACTCTTTGCAAGAAAAGGAATATTACGGTAAATCGACTTGCTACATTATCCGGTATGAGACAGTCAACACTTGATAATATTGTCAAAGGAAATACGAAAAGCCCTGGGCTTCGAACTTTACATCGTATTTCTCAAGGTTTTAAAATGACACTTTCTGAATTTTTAGATTTCCCGGAGATAAATGAAAATTTATTAGATGATGAATAAGAGAATTGTTAATAATCGCTGCGCTGTCCGCGCGGCGGTTACATTTTTGCAGGGATGGATTCCATATCCGCCCGCAATATCGTAGGGAGCGACGACCTCGGCGCTCCGCTTATAAAATTAATCGGAATATGGCAATATTGTTAAAGAGCATATCGAACAATTAAAAACTATTACGAGGTATTGCTTGATAAATAAGTAATAATGCCGAACCATACAGAAAAAAGCGGCGTGCCGCGGTCGTCACGCCCTACGGGAAAAACGGAGAGGCGATGATTCGGGCGGAAATGCGGGGCGATGTGGGCATTGCGCCCTACGGGAAAAAACGGCGTGCCGAGGTCGTCACGCCCTACAATACGCGGAGCGGCGGGGCTTCAATCGGGGCGATGTGGGCATCGCCCCCTACGACATTGATAAAAATAATAAAAACGCTTCTCCGAGAGGAGAAGCGTTTTCTTAAAATTATTCACTAAAATTATTCACTGCGACTGCTTATTATTAATTATTAACTTAATAATAAAAATCCTGTGTTAGGCGCTCAACTAAGGCGGCGAGCTGGTCTTTCATCTCTTTCGGGAGGCGGTCAAATTTGGCATAAAACTGCTCAACAGCTTTTGCGTCCTGCTGCCAAAGACCTTTATCGACGGCAAGAAGCTCTTTAATTGTGTCGACGGTTACGCCGTCAAGCCCGGTGATATCAATATCCTCGGGGATCGGAAGTTTTCCGATAGGCGAAATAACCGCGTCGGCCTTACCCTCGCAACGCGCGAGCATCCACATAAGGACGCGCATGTTGTCGCCGTAGCCCGGCCAGATGAAGTTGCCGTCGTTGTCGGTGCGGAACCAGTTGACGTTAAAAATTTTCGGCGGATTTGTAACCTTTTCGCCGATCTCGAGCCAGTGCTCGAAATAATCGCCCATATTGTAGCCGCAGAACGGGAGCATTGCCATCGGATCGCGGCGGACAACGCCGACTTCGCCGGCGGCGGCGGCGGTTGTTTCGCTCGCCATTATCGAGCCGACAAAAACGCCGTGAGCCCAGTCAAATGCCTCGTAAACGAGCGGCGCTGTCTTTGCGCGGCGGCCGCCGAAAACAATAGCGGAAAGCGGAACGCCCTTCGGATTTGCAAACTCTTTGCTGATGCAGGGGCAATTCTCGGCAGGCGCGGTAAAGCGGCTGTTCGGATGCGCGCCCTTAATATCGCTTGTTTTGCCGTTCCAGGGGTTGCCCTTCCAATCGGTCGCGTTTTCGGGCGGATTTTTGTCAAGCCCTTCCCACCAGACGGTGTTATTGTCGTTATTTAAAACAACGTTTGTAAAAATCGTGTTTTTCTTGGTGCTTTCAAGCGCGTTGAAATTCGTTTTCGCATTCGTTCCCGGCGCGACGCCGAAAAATCCGTTTTCCGGATTTACCGCCCAAAGGCGGCCGTCTTCACCGATTCGAATCCAGGCGATGTCGTCGCCGACGCACCATACTTTATAGCCCTTGCCCTTGAAAATCTCGGGCGGAATGAGCATTGCGAGGTTTGTTTTTCCGCAGGCAGACGGGAAAGCCGCGGCGATATATTTTATGTCGCCGTCCGGGCTTTCGATGCCGAGGATAAGCATATGCTCGGCAAGCCAGCCTTCTTTATGGCCGAGGAAGGAAGCGATACGCAAAGCAAAGCATTTTTTGCCGAGCAAAACGTTGCCGCCGTATCCGCTGTTTACGCTCCAAATCGCGTTATCCTCGGGGAAATGCACGATATATCTCTTGCTCTCGTCGAGCTGGGCTTTCGAATGAAGCCCTTTTACGAACTGCCCGCCGCGGGCTTCGATATCGTTCATAACGTTTTCGCCGATTCGCGTCATAATCTCCATGTTGAGAACAACATAGATGGAATCGGTAAGTTCTATGCCGTATTTGGCAAACGGCGAACCGACGGGCCCCATCGAGTACGGGATAACGTACATCGTCCGTCCGCTCATCGCGCCGTCAAAGCACTCGCGCAGCATGGCGTAAGCATCTGCCGGAGCCATCCAGTTGTTTGTAGGGCCGGCATCCTCTTTTTTGCTGGTGCAAATAAAGGTGCGGTCTTCCACGCGGGCTACGTCGTTTATCGCGGTTCTGTGATAATAACAGCCGGGAAGAAGCTCTTCGTTAAGTCTCGCTATTTCGCCGCTGTCGCAGGCTTCTTTGCGGAGAGCGTCGAGCTGTGCTTTGCTGCCGTCTATGTAAACTATGGCACTTGGTTTTGTCATAGCCGCCATTTCGGAAACAAAAGCCTCGACCTTTGCGTTTATTTTCATTTTTTCCTCCTAAAAAACATCTCTACCTTAATTGTATATTATATTACATTAAAATATTTGAAAGCAAGGCGAATTTTGTAATGTTTAATTCTTCGGCGCGCGCGGTTTCGCTAAGCCCTGCCGCGCTAAGGGCAGCGCGAATCGCTTCTTTTGAAAATTTTGCGGAAAGACAGTTTAAAATAGTCTTTCGGCGAAGCGAAAAAGCAAGGCAAACGAAAGAAAAGAATTTTTCGCAGTCGTTTACGGGGGTTGGCGGCGCGCTTCGCCGCTCGAGCAGGAGAACGACCGACGAAACGGCCGGCGCGGGAACAAAGGATTCTTTAGGAACTTCAAAAAGAATTCGCCCCTCGTAAAAATATTCAACCATAATCGAAAGCGGGCAGGAAAGCCGCTGTCCGGAGCCCGCGAGAATGCGCTGCCCCGCTTCTTTTTGCACCATAAAAACAAGTTTTGAGGCGGCGCCGCTTTTCACCGCTTTTTCGACCGCCGCGCTCGTTATATTATATGGCAGGTTTCCGCAGATAGAATCGGGGGAAAAAGCGGTAAAGTCCGCAGCGAGGGCATCGACGTAAACAATTTCAAGATTTTTATACTTTGAAAGCGTCTCTTTTTGGATAGGGCTGAGAGAGAGATCGGCCTCAAGAGCGACCACCTTGCCACAAGTCTCGCAAAGCCTCGAAGTGAGCGCGCCAACGCCCGCGCCGATTTCGAGGACCTTTTCCCCTCTCGCCGCCGCGGCGATTTCGGCAGCAACTCCGCCGTCGATTAAAAAGTTTTGAGAGAATGTGTCTTTTGCCCGAAATCCATGCTCCCGAAAAAGCGCGGAAAGATAGGCGGGACTATAAATATCGCCGATTTTAATCACCCCCGATGTTAATTGACAATTGACAATGGACAATTGACAATTTTGGAAGCCGACTTCGTCGGCTTTGATTAGTTAAAAGTTAAAAGTTAACAGTTAATAGTGAACAGTTAACAGTTGCGGAAGTCGGCTTTCGCCGACTTTGATCAAAAGAATCGCGGGAAAAGCAAAGGCTGACGGCGGTATTTGCCGCCGCTTAGGAGAGCACAGCTTGCCAATTTCACAAAAGAATGATAGGCGGGTGGCAAGCAATCGGCAACGCCGCGGAACAGGGCGAACACGGTTCGCCCGCGGGCGGCGGAAAGCCGCCCGAAGCGCCGCATATATGCGGCGGGTTCCGCGAAAAAGATAGAGAGACGAAAAAGACTAAGCGGCGGATGGCAAACAGTAGGGGGCGATGCCCACATCGCCCCGCAGCCTTGCTGTCCGAATCATCGTCTCGCCGCCCTTTTTCGTAGGGCGTGACGACCTCGGCACGCCGTTTTTCCCCGTAGGGGGCGATGCCTTCATCGCCCCGCAACTATTATTCTTTGCCAAGCCAAAATAAAACTTGCTTCCTAAGATTCGCCGTTCCGAATCCTCTCGCCTAACCTATTTAAGAAGACTCCGTAGGAGGAATAAAAAGAAAATTTTTGATTTTTAATATATCGTTTGCGGTCTTTTGCGGAATAGGGCGAATTTCATTCGCCCGAGGGCGGCGAACCGCCGCCCAATCGCCGCGACCGCGGCGGATTCCGCGGGGAAATAAAGGTTGCTACAAATTTAACTTGCTTTGGATTGATTAATAATCCTTAACGCCGTAAATTTCGATTCCAATTCATCGCCTTGCAAAATAAAACTTGCTTTAGGAGATTCGCCCTTCCTAATCCTCTCGCCGCCCTTTTTCGTAGGGCGTGACGACCTCGGCACGCCGTTTTTCCCCGTAGGGGGCGATGCCTTCATCGCCCCGCAACTATTAATCTTTGCTAAACCAAAATAAACATTTTTTATAGAGGTTTGCAATTCCAAATATTCTTGCCGCGAGCCTTTAAGGAGACTCCGTAGGAGAAATAAAAAAGATTCGCCGTTCCTAATCCTCTCGCCGTGCCCGCTTAAGCAGACGCCGTAGGCGGAATAAAAGAAAAATTTGATATTGCGATTATATCATTTTTTTTGCTAAAAATTAAGACCAAACTAACAAGCAGGGCAACCGCCCTGCTTTTTTATATGCCGCGCCGAAAATTAAGGCGCAGCAAAATCTTTAAAAACGGCCGCGCTTGAAGCCGTTTTTAAAAATCACTTGATTATTGACAAAACAACGTCAGAAAAATCTTTTTCCGAGAGATTGTCGCCGGTGACGGTATAGCCGATGCCGTTATAAATAAAATCGGCGTAAAGTTTAGTGCCAAACTCGTTTGTTACGCTGCCGGCCTTGACCGAAACGCCGTTTATTTCGGCAGATTTATCGGTCGGGTAAATGGTGCAGGTTATCGGAAGCGCGTCTTTCGAAACGGCAATACTAAGGCGTTTTGCGTCCATTTCCTCGTTGCCGTCCTCAAAATAATAAGCGCCGAAAACGCCGTATGCCATTGTGCCGTCGTTAGTTAAAATAATGAAGTATTCGCTCTGAGGCGAAATGCTAAGGCCGGCCGGAACAAACGAAGGCCGAAAATCACTGCCGAGATAAGAAAAAACCTGTGCCTCGGTCCACATTTCCTCATGGGTTGTGGCGGGATCAAAAAACAATTTCTGCATTGCACCGGCACCTGCGCCGTCCTGGAAAACAAGGGGACCGTCGTACGGAACTTCTGAATTTTCGGTAATATTCGGGATGATTATGGCCCCCGCCGCAATAATGAGGACAAGCGCCGCAGCAAGGATAATGATTGATTTTTTGCTCATTTTAAAGTCTCCGCCTTTCATTTTGTTTTTTGTATCTTCGATAAGGTCTTTGGATGGTGAAATTTCTGACATCATTTTTTTATATTGTTCCAAGGCTGAAATCTCCTTTCATCTTTTCTTTTAACGCCGCGCGCGCCCTTGTCAGACGCGTCCGTATGGTGGATTCCTTTTCTCCGAGAAGCCGCGCAATTTCCTTTATCGGCAAATCCTCGTAATAAAAAAGGTGGATTGCCGCGCGTTCTTTTTGCGAAAGAGTCTTAAGGTATGCGCTTAAATCGCGGAACTCCGCAGTTTCAGAAATAAATTCGTCATTAAGAGGAACGGTTTTTCGCCGAAAAGCGGAGGAAAATTGCTTTTTCGCGCAATTTATCGTAACCCTTATCAGCCAGGCTTTTCGGTGCTCCTCGCTTTCAAAAATACGAGGCTTCGCGGCAAGGCGCAGAAAAACTTCCTGAAAAATATCGTCGGCATCATGCCTGTTTTTCGCCTGCGCAAAGGCAAGGCGGTAAACCATGTCCGAGTAGGTCGAAAGTACATTTTCGAGATCCATTTTCCGCTCCTTTCGCTTTTAATACCCGCGGCGGCACAAAAAAGCTACATTTTTATAAATTATAGCACAAAAGGCAATTGACAATGGACAATTGAAAATTATTAAAGCCGACGAAGTCGGCTTTAATTCAGTTAACAGTTAATAGTTAACAGTGAACAGTTGAGGAAGTCTGCTTCGCCGGCATTGATTAAAAGAAGTAGATTTTGTTTTTTATAGCTTCGCCGCAAGTGAATTGCATTCGCCCCGTTCCGCTATAGGCAAATGGCGAGAATATAAAACCCCACGGTGAAAAAACAACGCTTAGCGCGGAATCCGCCGCGAATGCGGCTGACGGCGGCTTTTGCCGCCGTCTTGGCGAGCGGAGCTCGCCTATTCCGCGGGAGGAGAAATAAATGCAGCTCCGCACTTTGCCTTAAAAGGGGACGGTATATAGCAGGGCTTGTCGCGAGAGCGGGCGGCATAAAAATCAATTTTTTTGCCTTCACCTCGCGCAGTTTTTGCGGAATGGGACGAATTTCATTCGCCCGCGGGCGGCGAAACGCCGCCCAAAGCGCCGCGAACGCGGCGGATTCCGCAGAAGAACTGAAAATGGCTTCAGCAGAATAGCGGATTCTCTGTTTTTATGGCTTAGCCGCGCCAAAGTAAATTTACTTCCAGGGATTTGCCGTTTTGATATTACCGTCGTGCTTACTTAAGCAGATGCCGTAAGCGGAATAAAAAATTCCTGTAGGGGGCGATGCCCTCATCGCCCCGCCGCCATTCAGCCCGAATCATCGCCCCGCCACCTTTTTCGCAGGGCGTGACGACCGCGGCACGCCGTTTTTTCCCGTAGGGGGCGATGCCTTCATCGCCCCGCAACTATTTATTTTCGCCAAGAAAAATACACTTGTTTCCTGAGATTTGCCATTTCCATTATTCGCTCCGCGACCACTTAATCAGACGCCGTGGGCGGAAAAAAGTAAATCTTATAGAAGCTTTCACCCTGAGATTTGCCGGTTTTAATAATCTCGGCAAGCAAATTTAAGCAGACTCCGTAGGCGGAATAAAAAGGAATAAAAAAGAACAAAAGAGAAGGATTTTGAATAGCATGAGGTATGAAAGGAGGGGATTTTTTTGGAAAAAGCCTGTTTTATCGAAAAAATAACGCAAGACGGCGAAATTATCCTTGATTTCGAGACCGAGTATCCGACCAAAACCGGATGTCCGCAGGCAGACGATTATTTTTTGCGGTTTGCGCGAAGCTTTTTGAAAAAAGCGAAAAAAGCAGGCGCGAAAAGAGCGCGCGAAAAATATGTTGATTCGGCGCGCGAGGGGAAAAAATTCGTGCCGTTTGTCATGCGTCAAACCTTTGAATATTATGAATTTGACGGCATTATTTCGGTTTTTACCTGCCGATATATTTTTTTCGGCGGTCTCAACGGATACACTGCGTGCTACGGCGATTCTTTCGGGCAAAAAAGCGGAAAACCGCTGCGCCTGCGCGAGCTTTTTTCCGCCGATCCCAGGAAAGCGGCAATCACCGAAATCACAAAACAAATAAAGAAAGACAGGGAAACAAATCCCTGCTATTATGACGGCGCGGAGCGGCTTGCCGCAAGGTGTTTTAAGCGAGAAAATTTTTACATAACGCCAAAGAGCCTGCGGATTTTTTATCCGCAGTATTCGATAGGGCCTCACTGCGCCGGGGTTCCGTGCTTCTCGGTAAGATACGATAAACTGCCGGAAAGGCAATGCTCAATGGAGAATGGACAATTGATAATTGACAAATAAGGAAAGCCGCCGGGCAATGCTCGACGGCTTTTTATTGGTCATTTTTAATCCCGCGATGATATTTGGGATTGACACCATAGGGCGGATTCGATATCCGCCCGAATTTATTTAAATAACGCGACAATTAGGGCGATGTGGGCATCGCTCCCTACGGGAAAAATGCGGCGTGCCGTGGTCGTCACGCCCTACAAAAAAGGGCGGCGGAGCGATGTGGGCATCGCTCCCTACGGGAAAATGCGGCGTGCCGCGGTCGTCACGCCCTACAAAAAAAGGCGGCCGGAGTGATGTGGGCATCGATCCCTACAATTTGTTTCAACAGGCTTGCCGCTTATAATATTCGCGATATTTTAGCCCCCGATTTTATTTTTTTGCCGAAAAGAGGACTCCCGCGATTTTCGGACCGGCGTTTATCGCGATCGCCGCGCCGACGCGGTATGTATCGGCGGGTGCATACCCGGTTTTTTCGGTCATAAGCGCTGTAAGCTCGTCGCGCAAGGCGAGGTCGTTTCCGTAAATCACGCAATACGGCGCGCCTTTTTCCATTTCGTCGCACGCTTTTTCCGCCATTCGCGGAATGAGGTTGCGGTCGCCCATGATTTTTTCATCGGTTTCGATTTCCTGATTAAAAAGTTTCATAATCGGTCGAAGTCCCAAAATATCCCCTACAAATGCGGCGGCGGCCGGAATCCTACCCGATTTTTTTGCAAACTTTAATGTATACGGCGCGAAATAAACGGTCGCGGTTTCGAGATATTTTTCCAAATATTCTATAACTTCGTTTGCGGATTTGCCGTCTTTAAGCATCTTTGCGCCGACCGTCACGGGATAACCGAAGGCGCAGGTATACGTTCTGCTGTCAATTAACTTTATGCGGATTTTATCTTTTGCCTCCGGATGTTTTTCATAAAAACTCGCGGCGGCGAAAACGGCGTTATCATATGTGCCAGAACCCTTCGAATTGAGCAAAACTGCGATAATATCCTCGTATCCATCGAGATAAAGCTTTTCGTAAGTTTCGTAAAACTCAAAAGCAGTCACCATCGAGGTGAAAGGAAGTTCGGTGCAATTTTCGAGAAGCGAATAAAACTCGTCTATATCAACTTCGTCATAAGTTTTGTCTCCGACAGCAATTTTGATGTTTAGCATTTCGATTCCGAGTGCGCTGCAATTTTCTTTTGTTATATCGCTTGCGGAATCAGTAACAATTATTGTTTTTCCCATAAAACCTCCATATAAATGTTTGCGCTTTTGCGCCTAAAAAATTATAGCACAGATTTTTTCGGTATATGAAATTTTTTCCATTTCTTTTAAAAAAGTTTACAAAAAAACACGAAAAACCCATCTAATTTGCGGCGGCACTTGAACCTTTAGTAACATAATGATAAAATTAATATATCTTTATTGATTTTAAAATATTGAGTTTTTGTGGGGGGCTTATGACAAAGATATTAACGGCGTTTATTGAAGAAATTGACGATGTTTCGGCAGCTGTTGCAGAGATATGCGAGCAGATAGAGCCGGAAAAGAATTTTTCTAAAAACTCGGTGGGGATAATTTCCTGTTACAGCGAGTTTTTAGATTCGGGCGTAGTAGCGGCAATATCGGAAAAGCTCGGGATTCCCATAGCGGGAACAACAACCCTTTCGGGCGCGTCGGGCGACCGGTTCGGGAATTTCAGTCTTTCGCTTTTTGTTATAACTTCGGACAGCGCTAAGTTTTCGCTCGGTCTTACCGAGCCGCTTTCGCTTGAAAATATCGACGAAAACATCGAAAGAACTTATAAAGCCGCCGCTTCAGGGGAAAAGGCGAAGCTCGCGCTCGTTTTCGCGCCGCTTATTTTCAATATTTCGGGTGATAGATATATATCGGCGTTTGATAAGGCCTCGGGCGGTGTTCCGGTTTTCGGCACAACCGCCGTCGACCATAACGATGATTACCACGAAGCTGCGGTTATTTTCGGAAAAGAAAAATATAACGATCGATTTGCTTTTATTCTTATCTCGGGCGATATCGATCCGAAGTTTTTCGTCGCGACCATTTCGGACGAAAATATTTACGAACAAACGGCGGTTATAACCGCTTCGGAAGGAAATATTCTTAAAGAAATTGACGGCCAGCCGCTTATGAAATATTTTGAATCGGTCGGGCTTGCCAAAAACGGCGAAATCAGAGGTATTAATGCACTGCCGTTTTTCATCGGGTTCGGCGACGGCGCGAAGCCGATCGTACGCGCCATGTTCGCGATTACGCCGGACGGGTTTGCGGTCTGCGGCGGTGATATGCCGGTCGGCGCGAGCATCTCGGTCGGAACATATGATAAAGAGGACGTTTTAGTGCATACCCGCCTTGTCAGCGAAAAGGCTAAAACGGCAGCAAATAAGGGTATTGTCGCGTTTTCATGCATCGGCAGATGTCTTTCGCTCGGCGCCGATTCGGACGCGGAGCTTACAGGCGTGACCGAAACAATTTCGGGCGGAGTGCCTTATGTTCTCTCTTATTCCGGCGGCGAATTTTGCCCCGTTTATACAGCACACGGAGAATCGACAAATCGCTTTCATAATAACACTTTTATCGCCTGCGCTTTTTAAGATTATCCTCAGGCGCGGCTTTTGCTATGGGAAAAGCATAAAAACGGGAGGAAACTATATTGCAGGAAACAGAATCCCTCCGCAAAGAAAACGAAGAACTAAAAATAGCCAATAAAAAACTTTTGCGCGAGATTGCCGCCGCAAAGGCGACTATTGAGCGCGCGCGGATAAATTCTCAGGCGCAGAGCAACCTAAGCGCGATTATCAAGGCGGAAAAATCGGCGCAGGAAAAGCAGATGGCGCTTATTTTGAAGCATTCTCCTGATGTAATTATCCTTATCGATACCGAGCTTAAAATCATTTTCTGTACCGAAGCGGGGATTAAAGCGGTCGGTGCGCCTTCGGCTTCGGCTATAAAAGGCGAAAACGCAAGGGAGCTTCTTGCGCGATATTGCGACAACGAATGGCTTTCGGTGGCGCGGGATCATTTGGAAAAGGCAAAGCATAGCGGTATGCAAACCGAGTTTCAAAGCGAGATTGATGTCAGGGACGGCCGGGGCAAGCGCCAATATATGATAAGTTTTACCCCGGTTTTCGGAGAAGACGGGCAGGTCGAATCTATTCTGTCAATTTTTCATGATGTTTCGGAGATTTATTCCGCAAAAGAGCAGGCCGAGAGGGCAAACGCTGCAAAATCGGATTTTCTCGCCACCGTTTCGCACGAAATAAGAACCCCGATGAATGCGATTATGGGCGTTTCGTCTATGCTTGCGAAAACCGGGCTCTCCGAAAAACAGACCGACCTTCTAAAGAACATTCAAAAATCATCGGATGTTTTGCTTACCCTTATCAACGATATTTTGGATTTTTCGAAAATCGAGGCGGGTAAGCTCGAAATAGTAAGCGAGCCGCTGCGGCTTTGCGCCCTTTTACAAAACATTTGCTCTATGTTCAAAACTCTTTTTCAGCAAAAGGACATTATTTTCAGCTGCGAGAGAAAAGACGGCGTTCCGGATGTTGTTATAGGTGACGAAAAGCGCATTTGGCAGGTTATTATCAATCTCTTAAATAATGCGCTTAAATATACGCAGGAGGGCGAGGTTCGCCTTGTTGTCGAGCCCGCCGGGGACGGACGAATTTCTTTTTCGGTAATCGATACCGGTATAGGAATTAAAAAAGAAGATATATCAAAACTTTTTGTGGCTTTTAAACAGCTTGATCTTGTCAAAAACAAAAAAATTATCGGAACCGGCCTTGGTCTCGCGATAACAAAAAATCTTTGCGTACTGATGGGCGGCGACGTCACGGTCGAGAGCAAGTACGGAAAAGGTTCTTGTTTTACAGCGACCCTACCGCTTCCGGCGGCGGACGAAGCCGAGATTGTCGAAATCGAAGTAGTGGAAGCGTTTACCGCGCCGTCGGCAAAAGTTCTTGTCGTTGATGACATTGATATAAATCTCACAATCGCCGAGGCTATGCTCGAAGAATACAAAATGACCGTTCGAAGCGTGATAAGCGGCGCAGACGCTGTCGAAGCGGTAAAAACCGAAGATTTCGATATTATTTTTATGGACCATATGATGCCCGAGATGGACGGGGTGGAAACCACCGCGCGGATAAAAATGCTCGGCGGGACGAAAGCGGAAATTCCGGTAATTGCGCTAACCGCAAATGCGGTGGACACCGCGCAGAGGATGTTTCTTGAAAACGGATTTGCCGGGGTTGTCGCAAAACCTATCGACCAAAATATGCTTCACCGCGCCCTTGCAAAGCATATCCCGAAAGAAAAATTTATAAAATAAAAAATACTCCTCTGGCTTTGCCAGGGGAGTATTTGGGTTTTTAACAAATAATATTAAGCCGCCGAGCATTGCTCGGCGGCATTTGATTTGTCGGTTTTTAATCCCGCGATGATGTTTGGGATTGACATCGTAGGGCGGATTCGATATCCGCCCGAATTTATTTAAAAACCGCAAGAGTAGGGCGTGACGACCGCGGCACGCCGGGTTTTTCCGTTGGGAGGATTTCATATCCGTCCGCAATTATAGTAAGGGCGAAATAGTTCGCCTTTTAGCTTTTATTTATGCTTTGGTAGATCACTTGATACTCGTCCATTTTTATTACGAAAACTTTGGTGTATTTATAGCTTGCGGCATCCTCGTTTGCGTAAAATTTCACCGTTAGCTCCATAGTGTCGTCCGAGAGCTTTTTCTTTTCGGTCAAGGCGACAGCGTTTTCTCCTTTACTTTCGGGGAAATCGGAAAGCACTATCATGTTCCGCTCCTCATCGAATTCATCGAGCTCAAAGGGGTCGAAAACCGCGCCCTCAAAATACCGCGCGATCACCGCTTCGATATCCGAAACAGGGATGTGGTATTTTTCGTCGTCTTTGTTATAATACTCTTTTTTCTTCGGGCTGGAGGTATTTTTGTCGTCCTCATTGACATCAAAAATGAAGAAATTAAGCAGGGTTCGTTGCGGAATTTCCGCCGCATTGTTAAAAACAAGCTCTGCGTCGCCGGTAAGACAGAGGTCGAGATCGGCGATATAGCGGCCGACAAAACTGCCGTTTGTGAGGTTTAGCGGATATTCCTCATCGGTGACCGAATCGACAGGGGTAAGACCACAGGAATATAGCATAACCGCCGCCGCGATAATAATCGGCAAAATAGCCGCGCTTCTATATTTTTTCATATATTTTTCCTTATTTGTCCCAAAGATTTTCTTTAATTATAACATAAATTTCTTTTTTGTTCCGCCTACGGCGTCTGCTTAAATGGGCTCGGCGAGAATATTAGGAATGGCGAATCTCAGGAAGCAAATGCAATTTTGCTTGGCGAAGATAAATAATCGCGGGGCAATGAAGGCATCGCCCCCTATCTGCGAAAATTTTCCGCCTGTTTTGTTCCGCCTACGGCGTCTGCTTAAATGGGCTCGGCGAGAATATTAGGAATGGTAAATCTCAGGAAGCAAAACTTATTAAGCAATCCCAAGTAAACTTTATTCAAAGCAAATCTTATTTTCCCCGCGGAATCCGCCGCTATTGCGGCGTTCGGGCGGACTTACGCCCGCGGGCGAATTACATTCGCCCCATTCCGCGGAGAGCCCGGTGCTGCACCCGGAATAAAATTCTTTTTTTGTTCCGCCTACGGCGTCTGCTTAAATAGGCGCGGAGCGAATATTGGGAACGGAGAATCTCAGGAAGCAAATGCAATTTTGCTTGGCGAAGATAAATAATCGCGGGGCAATGAAGGCATCGCCCCCTATGGGAAAAAACGGCGTGCCGAGGTCGTCACACCCTGCGAAAAAGGGCGGCGGGGCGATGATTCGGGCTGAAATACTGCGGGGCGATGTGAGCATCGTCCCCTCCCGGCAAATTTTTATTTCTCGCGTTGCTTAAAACAGTCACTCTTTCGCGCGGCATTTCATATTGTTTCTTCCAAAATAAAAAGAGGGCTCATAATATGAGCCCTCTCGTTTTATTTTACTGTCCGCAGCATTTTTTGTATTTTTTTCCGCTGCCGCAGGGGCACGGATCGTTTCTTCCTACCTTGTCGCCCGCATTGCGCACGGTCGAGCTGACCGAGCCGTCGCCGCCGCGCGCTCCGTCGCCCGACGGCTTGAGGATTTCTTTACGCTCAAGGTCGGAATCGCGGCGGATATGCACTGTGTAAATCATATTTACAACGTCTTCTTTAATTGATTCGGTCATGTTCTCAAAGATGTCGTAACTCTCGAATTTATACTCGACAACCGGATCTTTTTGCGCGTAACCGCGCAGACCGATGCCGGCGCGAAGCTCATCCATATTGTCGATATGCTCCATCCAGTGGCGGTCGACGCACTGCAAAACAACGATGTTCTCGACCTCGCGCATATTTTCGCCGAACTCGGCTTCTTTCGCCTGATACGCAATTTCGGCCTTTTCGTAAAGCTCCGCTTTTATTATTTCAGGCGAGAGGTCTTCAAGCTCCTCGCGGGTGGTGTATCGGAGGTCGTCTTTTGTCAAAAACCTGCCTTCAAACATGAGGCGAAGGGTATCAAAATCATAATCGTCCGCCATCCTGCCGCCGCAGGTTTTGTCGACCGCGCTGTCGATAACGTCGTGCACCATTTTGAGGATAAATTCACGCAAAATGTCGCCGTCAAGCACTTTTCTGCGCTGGCCGTAAATAATTTTGCGCTGCTCGTTCATGACGTCGTCGTACTGCAAAACGTGTTTTCGAATATCAAAATTGCGGCCTTCAACGCGCTTTTGAGCAGCTTCAATCGAATTGCTGAGAATTTTCGCCTCAATCGGCATATCCTCGTCTAAATTAAGCGCGGCGACAACGCCGGACATGCGGTCGCTGCCGAAAAGACGCATGAGATCGTCTTCAAGTGAGAGGTAAAAGCGGCTTTCACCGGGATCGCCCTGACGGCCGGAACGGCCGCGAAGCTGATTGTCGATACGGCGGGATTCGTGCCGCTCGGTGCCGAGGATAAGAAGGCCGCCCGCAGCGCGGACTTCCTCCGCCTCGCTTTTAATCTGTTCCGAAAATTTTCGCTGAAGTGTTGCGAACTTCGCTCTCGCCTCCAAAATTTCGGCATCCGAAGTTTCGCCGTGGCCGGTAGCCTCGTCGATGAGCTTTTCGGAATATTCCTCTTTCCGCATCTGCTCTTTCGCGAGGTATTCGGAGTTTCCGCCGAGCAAAATATCGGTTCCGCGGCCCGCCATGTTTGTCGCAATAGTTACCGCGCCTTTTTTGCCCGCCTGCGCGATAATCTGCGCCTCTTTTTCATGCTGTTTTGCATTCAAAACCTGATGCGGAATGCCCATTTTAGAGAGCATTTTTGATAAAAATTCACTTTTTTCGATCGAAATTGTACCGACCAAAACCGGCTGACCTTTCGCGTGGGCTTCCTTAACCTCCTCGCAAACGGCGCGGAACTTGCCGATTTCGTTCCGGAAAACAACATCGGGATTATCGACCCTTACCATCGGGCGGTTTGTCGGGATTTCGACGACGTCGAGTTTGTAAATCTCGCGGAACTCGGGATCTTCGGTAAGCGCGGTTCCGGTCATGCCCGAAAGTTTGGCATAAAGGCGGAAATAGTTTTGGAATGTAATTGTGGCGAGGGTTTTGCTCTCGCTTTGAACCTTTACGCCCTCTTTAGCCTCGATAGCCTGGTGTAGGCCTTCGTTATAACGACGGCCAAACATAAGGCGGCCGGTAAATTCGTCAACAATGATGATTTCGCCTTCGCGGACGACATAGTCTACATCGCGCTTCATAAGCGCGTTTGCGCGCATCGCCTGATTTATATGGTGCATGATATCCGAGTTTTCAATATCGGTGATATTTTCCACACCGAAATATTTCTCGGCTTTTTCAACGCCGTTTGCGGTCAGCATGCAGCTACGCGCCTTTTCGTCGCAAACATAATCGCCGTCATACTCGTCTATTTCAAGTTTTTTATCGGTTTCAAGAACCTTGTTAAGGTGAAGGGTGCGGACAAAGCTATCAGCTTTTTTATAGAGATCGGAGGAGGAATCTCCCTTGCCCGAAATGATAAGCGGGGTGCGGGCTTCGTCGATAAGAATCGAGTCGACCTCGTCGACAATGGCGAAATTATGGCCTCTTTGAACCATCTGCTCTTTGTAAATTACCATGTTGTCGCGCAGATAATCAAAGCCGAATTCGTTATTCGTGCCGTAGGTAATATCCGATAAATACGCCTCTTTGCGGTTTGCCGCCTCGCTGTGAATAACAAGGCCGACCGAGAGGCCGAGGAATTTATAAACCTTACCCATCCACTCGCTGTCGCGCTTTGCGAGGTAATCATTGACCGTTACAACATGAACGCCGAGGCCCGAAAGCGCGTTGAGATAAGCGGGAAGGGTTGCGACAAGGGTTTTCCCCTCGCCGGTTCGCATTTCGGCGATTCGCCCTTGATGCAGGATTATTCCGCCGATGAGCTGAACCTGGAAGTGGCGCATACCGAGCACGCGGTCGGATGCTTCGCGAACGGTCGCAAATGCGTCGGGCAGAATATCGTCAAGCGTTTCGCCTGCGGCAAGCCGCGCTTTAAGCTCGGCGGTTTTGCCGCGCAGAGCGCTGTTTGACAGGTTTTTATATTCTTCTTCAAGTGCTTCGATTTTTTCGACAATCGGCATAATGCGCTTTACTTCTTTTGCGCTGTGATTTCCGAAAAGCTTTTCCAAAAATGACATAAAAATCTTCCTTTTTATTCCTCCTACGGAGTCTGTTTAAACAGACGGGGCGAAAATGTTAGGAACGGCGAATCTTAGGAGGCAAGTTTTATTATAATTTCGAGGTTTTATTCCGCCTGCGGCGGCTGCTTAAGTTGGTGCGGCGAGATTGTTTACGCCGGCGAGTCTCAGGAAGCAAGTTGCTTATTGCCCGGCAAGAATCAGAAACGGCGAAACTTAGAGAACAAACATTTTAAGCAATGCAAGGTGAATTTTATTCAAAATAATCTGCATTTCCCGCGGAATCCGCCGCTTTTGCTTTGTCTTACAACGCTCCTGCGCGGATTACATTTCCACATACTTGGGTAATTATAACATAATTGAATAAATATTACGATAGTGTTATTATGAACGCGGGGTGAATTTATGAACAGCGGAATTAACATAGTTTTGGTAGAGCCGGAGATACCGCAAAACACAGGAAATATCGCGCGGACATGTGCCGCGACGGGGGCAAAGCTTCATCTTGTGCGGCCGCTCGGCTTTGAGATAGACGACAGAAAATTAAAACGTGCGGGACTTGATTACTGGCACCTTCTCGATATAGCTTATTACGATGATCTCGCGGATTTTCTCGCAAAAACTGCGGGCGGAAAATATTATCCCGTTTCGACAAAAGCGGCAAAAAGCTACGCCGAGACCGAGTTCGTGCCGGGCGGATATTTGATTTTCGGCAAGGAAACCAAGGGGCTGCCGGAGGATTTTATAAAAGGGCATCTTGAAAGCGCGGTGCGAATTCCGATGAAAGAGGAGGCACGCAGCCTAAACCTCTCGAACTCGGTCGCGATAATCGCCTATGAAGCGCTGCGGCAGCAGGGCTTTCCGGGACTGAAGGCGGTTAATAATTGACAATGGACAATTGACAATTATGGAAGCCGGCATTGCCGGCATTGATTGGTTGACAGATAACAGTTAACAGATAACAGTGAACAGTTGAGGAAGTCGGCTTTCGCCGACTTTGATAAAAGAAATGCGGGAAAAGCTTGAAACGGCCGCGGAACAGGGCGAACACGGTTCGCCCGTGGGCGGCGGAAAGCCGCCCGAATCGCCGCATATATGCGGCGGGTTCCGCGAAAGCCTTGGAAAAAGCGGCTTGGTAAAACGCGATTTTACCGTTCGATTAAACGCAGATTCCTAAGATTTTCCGTTTTGAATATTATCAATAAACATATTTAAGCAGGCTCCGTAAGAGGAATAAAAATCTGGTAGGGATCGATGTCCAAATCGCCCCGCAGCTATTCCGCCCGATTGTGCGTCCCGCCGTCCTTTTTTGTAGGGCGTGACGACCTCGGCACGCCTTTTTTCTCGCAGGGGGTGATGCCTTCGCCGCCCCGAAACTCCTTATCTTTGCTAAGCAAAAATACACTTTTTTGCGGAGATTTGCCGTTCCTAATATTCTCGCCGCGCCCGCTCAAGCGGACGCCGCAGGCGGAATAAAAAGCAGATTCCTCGCACGTCTTTTCATCGAGGCAAGCTTAATCAAATTTGCTTTAAGAGATTCTTCGTTCTCATTACTCTCGCCGAGCCCATTTAAGCAGACTCCGTAGGAGGAATAAAAAGGCGCTGCAAAAAAATATTTTGCAATGATATTGACAAGAAAAACGGAAAAGAATATATTGTGATTAGATAGTTAGACAATCATCTAAATAACTGGTTTGCATTAGAGCATGCCTTAAGCGCACTGATTTAATGATGAAGAAGCCGACGCGTAAAATCGAAGAAGACGGCAATTAAAACTGGAGAAGTCAACGCGTGACTACGAAGGGATTACAATTAACACCGGGGCAATCGATGCAAAAAGGCGAAGAAACTGGCCGGGATCCCCGCATGACCTCATCTTCGCGGAATCCGCCGCAGTTGCTGCGTTCGGGCGGCTTTCTGCCGCCTGCGGGCGAACCGTGTTCACCCCGCTTCCGCGCAAATAGACAATAAACGAAAAACGAATTTTCATTAAATCAAAGCAAGCTATGCCGAGATTTACAACTATTTCGTGTACACAAAATCAAAACCAGCGGCGCAAAGCGAAACAACTATTCGCAATTTGCTAAATCAAAGCCGGCGAAGCCGGCTACCACAATTGTCAATTGCAAATTGCCTAAAGGGGAGGAATAAAAAATGGATTCATGGTCTGCAATGGCGGATCCGACAAGAAGAAAAATCTTAGAGCTTCTAAGCAAAGGAGATTTGTCAGCAGGGGAAATCGCGGATAATTTCGATATGGCAAAACCCTCGATAAGCCACCATCTCAGCGTGCTGAAAAACGCGGGATTGATAGACGGGGAGAAAAAAGGGCAAAATATAATTTATACCCTTAACACCTCGGTGTTTGAGGAAATTTTGCTGCTTTTTCGAAACTTGATGAAAAGCAGAAAAGAGGAGAATTTCGATGAAGAATAAAGCGCATTTAGTTTATCTTATAATTGCCGTTTTGAATTTTGCCGCGCTTTTGCTTGTTGTGCTGAAACTGCCCGATATTGTGGCTATTCACGCAAATTATAATATGCAAATCGACGGCTACGGCAGCAAATGGTGGATTCTCGGATTCGGGCTTTTGCCAATCGCGCTTGCATTTTGCGGCAATCTTATCGAGCGCGCGGTCCGCGGAAACGAAAAGGTCGGAAAAATTGCTTTTGGCGTGATTTTGCTTTTTATCACCGCGCTTTCCTGGATTGGCGTTTTGATGGCATTTCTCGGCATGGCGCCGCCCGAACAGACGGCAAATATCCCGCTTGATTCAATTTTAATTCTTCCGATCGGGCTTCTTCTTATGGTGCTGAGTAATTTCTACGGAAAGCTGAAGCGCAATCCGTATTTCGGGATTCGCATTCCCGCTACGCTGCGGAGCGACGAAGTCTGGCGCAAAGCACATCGGCTCGGCGGTTATACCGGAGTTATCGGCGGATTCTTAATGTGCCTCGGGGCAGGACTTTCGTTCCTATTCAAAAATCCCGCATTTTCGCTTTGGGGGCTTGGGCTCGGGATGGTCGGCGTCGCCGTAATTCCGATAGTTTACGCCCTTTGGCTCGGGCACAAAGAAAAAATTAGCGGCGCGCCGATCGACAAATCGCCGTTTGATTATTAAAAATTGATATTTATTCAAACACCGCTCCCTTGGAAGCGGTGTTTGATTTTATAGGGAACGACGACCTCGGCGCTCCGGTTTTTCCCGTAGGGGGCGATGCCCACATCGTCCCGTCTCTCGTGCTATCAAAATATGGCTTCCATTTGAGTAAACATAAAGCCTCCAAAACCCGCTATACTTCAATCGTATTGCAAAAGATATAGTTTTCGCCGATGTCGATTACGCCGTACCTTTTTCCGCCGCTTCGCGGCTCTGAAATCGAGCCGGGATTTAAAAGATAAATTCCGTTTTCATATTTATTATACGGCGTGTGCGTATGCCCGAATAGGGCTATGTCTGCGCCTTTTTCTTTAGCGGTTTTGATAAGATTTCCGGTGCCGCCCTTTACCCCGAAAAGGTGTCCGTGGCAGATAAATATTTTTTTACCGCCGAGAGTTATAAAAAGCTCGTCCGGCGCGGCGCCTGCGAAGTCGCAGTTGCCGCGGACGGAAAAAACAGGGATAGGCAGCTCTGAAAAACAGTCGATATCCCGCGCGTTATCGCCGAGGTGAATTAAGGCGGCGGCCTTCTGCGAAGCCGCCGCTTTTTTCATATCATATATTTTTTGATGCGAATCACTGAAAACAAGTATCCTCATTTTATTCCTCCTACGGAGTCTGCTTAAATAGGTGAGGGGGGGTATTAAGAACGAAAAATCCGATATAGAAAGGTGATTTTGGCTTTTTATTCCGCTTACGGTTTTTATTCCTCCTACGGAGTCTGCTTAAATGGGTTAGGTGAGAGTATTGAAAAAGAAGAATCTCTTAAAGCAAATTTGATTTGGCGAGGCAAGAGTTTGGAAACGAAATCTACGGCGCTTAGGATTGTTAAGCAAGCCTAAACAAGTTATATTTGTAGTAACCTTTATTTCACACGCGGAATCCGCCGCGTTTCCGGCGTTTGGGCGGCACTCCGCCGCCCGCGGGCAAATTACATTCGCCCCATTCCGCGGAAAGCAACCGAGACATCTTCTGAACTAATATCTTATTTAATCCGCCTACGGCGGTTGCTTAAATAAGAATGGCTGGGGTGTTGGGAAGGTCAGTCCGGTAAAAAATTGTATTTTGGATAGCGAAGAAAAATCGATGAGGGGCGATGTGGGCATCGCCCCCTACGGGAAAAAACGGCGTGCCGAGGTCGTCACGCCCTACGGAAAAGGGCGGCGGATCGATATGGGCAGCGCCCACTACCAGTGAAATTTTTTATTCTTCTTACGGAGCCTGCTTAAATAGAGTGGTTGATAATAGTCAAAACGGAAAACATTAGGAAACAAGTGCATCAGAACGGTAAAAATCGCGTTTTACCAAGCCGCTCTTTTCAAGGCTTTCGCGGAATAGGCGAGCCTTGCTCGCCGTGCCGGCGACGAGAGCCGCCGGCAGCCGCTTCTGCGGCGGATTCCGCGACATTCTTTGCCTATGCCCTGCGTTTCTTTTTGGTTAAAGTCGGCGAAAGCCGACTTCCGCAACTGTTAACTTTTAACTAAATCAAGGCCGACGAAGTCGGCTTCCAAAATTGTCAACTATCAATTATTCAAAATCTAAAAAACGAATCGGCCTGTTCCGCATCGCTGACGCTAAGGGTTTCGGCGCTGTAAACAACCTCGCCGCCGCTTTTCGTCTCGGCTTTCAAAATCACGCCGTAATGCAAAGAAATATAATAAGAATCTTTTTGCCCGACCTCACTTTGGTCATATTCGACATAAAGACAGGTTTTGCTGTCTACAATACGAATTTCGGCAAGCGTTACTGCAGAGGCGGGAGCGTTAAGAAAATAATCAAGATCGGTAAAGCCCATCACCGCTTCGGGCTTATATTGTTCGGAATAGGAGGCTGTGCGGGACGCGCCGGAGCTTACTTTGCTGTAAACGCGGGATCCGTTAAAAATAACGGTGCGGAGAGTTTCGCCTGCGGCGCTTTGAACTTCCGCACGGAACTTGCTTCCGCGTTTGCGGTAAATTCCGATTCGCGTGGTGGTGGAAGCGCCGCTGTATAGTGTGCGTTTACAAGACCAAAACATATTTTCCGGCTTTTTTATGCTCGCGATTATCGCGCGCGCATTTTCCTTGCCGATTTCGGGAACCGAAAGGGTCCCGTCCTCCTCACGGAACAGGACGGGGTTTTCCGAAAACTCGCCCTCCGGCATAATCACAAACTGCGGCGGCTGCTCGTTGCCGAGCGATTTTGAGATAATTATGTATGCGGCGGCAAATGCGGAGGCTACTAAGATAAATATTAAAATATTTTTTAATTGTTTCATAATTACCTCCGGTGATAATTGAAAATATCGATAGACGCGGGCGCACGGCGGTTGATTTAATTAACAGTGAACAGTTAACAGTTTTGAAAGCCGAATTCGATTAAATGGGAACTTTTGTTTCTTGGCATTCTAATATCGGCTTTTCGCGGAATCCGCCGCTTTTGCGGCGCTGCCGGCGGCTCTCGTCGCCGGCATGGCGAGCAAAGCTCGCCTATTTCGCGAAAGCCTTGAAAAAGCGGACAAAAAACAATACTTTCGCCCATTATGATAAAACCTGTTTTATCAGATTGACCGCTTCCAATTTTCCCGCATAGCCTATTAAGGCAGATACTGTAGAAAGAATAAAAAGAAGGTAGGTGGCGGTGCCCGCATCAATCCGCAGTATTTCCGCTCGAATCATCGATCCGCCGCCCTTTTTTTGTAGGGCGTGACGACCTCGGCACGCCGTTTTTTTCCCGTAGGGCGCGATGCTTTCACCGCCCCGAAACTCGTTATCTTTGCTAAGCTAAAATACACTTTTTTGCAGAGATTTGCCGTTCCTAATCCTCTCGGCGCGCCCGCTTAAGCAGACGCCGTAGGCGGAATAAGATATTATTTCAGGGGATGCCTCGGTTGCTTTCCGCGGAATGGGGCGAATGCAATTCGCCCGCGGGCGGCGTTGCGCCGCCCAAATGCCGCAAACGCGGCGGATTCCGCGGGGAAATATAGGTTGCTACAAATATAACTTGCTTAGGATTGCTTAATAATCCTAAGCGCCGTAGATTTCGTTTCCAATCCCCCGCCTCGCAAAATAAAATTTGCTTGAAGAGATTCGCCGTTCTTAATCCTTTCGCCGCGTCCGCTTAAGCAGACGCCGTAGGCAGAATAAAAGAAGAGTCCCAGCACTTCTTTACATTGAGCCAATATTAATAAAATTTGCTTGAAGAGATTCGCCGTTCTTAATCCTTTCGCCGCGTCCGCTTAAGCGGTCGCCGTAGGCGGATTAAAATCAGTTGAATTTGTCCGGTTCCGGACCGCCGAGGAAAACGTGCAAAAGCGCGTCGGCGATTCGCTTTGAGGCGTTGCCGTCGCCGTAAGGATTTACGGCGTGCGCCATTTTTTTATACAGCTCGCCCTCTTTTAAAAGCTCGGCCGCGTCATTATAAATATCGACGGATTTTATTCCGCTTAGCTTAACTGTGCCGGCGGCTACCGCTTCGGGGCGCTCGGTTTCGGCGCGAAGAACCAAAACAGGTTTGCCCAAAGCAGGTCCTTCCTCCTGAAGCCCGCCCGAATCGGTCATAATAAAAAGCGAGCGGTTCATGAGATTATGCGCGTCTTTCGTATCAAGCGGGGAGGTGAGCAAAACATTCTCGCTGCCGCCGAGGATTTCCTCGGCCGGCTCCAAGACCGCAGGATTCGGATGAACCGGATAAACGAAAATAACCTCCGGATTTTCGGCGGCAAGCCGCTTCACCGCAGTGAAAATTTCACGGTGCGGTGTTCCGAGGTTTTCGCGGCGGTGCGCCGTAAGCATAATGATTTTCTTTCCGCTTTTTGCCGCATTTAAAACATCGGAATTTTTAAATTCATAATCTTCCGAAACGGTATATTTAAGCGCGTCGATAACCGTGTTTCCGGTTATAAAAACATTTTCTTTTATATTTTCTTTAATTAAATTTTCGGCGTTAGCTATTGTCGGCGCGAAATGCAGGTCGGCGATATCGCCGGTCACCATGCGGTTCACCTCTTCGGGATACGGCGAATATTTGTCATAAGTGCGAAGCCCCGCCTCGACATGCCCGACTTTTACGCCGGAATAGAAAGCGCCGAGCGCCGAAACGGCGGTCGTGCTGGTGTCGCCGTGAACAAGGCAGATATCCGGCCGATACTGCGCGAAAACGCCTTCAAGCCCGGCCATGATTTTCGCGGTTATTCCGCAAAGAGTCTGCCTGTTTGTCATAATGTCGAGGTCAAAATCCGCTTTAAACGAAAAATCTTCCATTACGGTGTCAAGCATGCCGCGGTGCTGCGCCGTGACGCAGATTTTTGCGTCAAACTCGGGACGCTTTGCAAGCTCGATGCAAAGCGGCGCCATTTTAATCGCCTCAGGTCTCGTTCCGAAAATCGACAGAACTTTAAGCTTGTTCATCTTATTTTTCCTCGTCTTCCTCGTCGCCGTAATATTGCGGCTCGTCGGCCCTGCCGGTGCCGTACATTTCTTCGTATAGCTTATCAGCCTCAAGCTGCTGCTGAATCTTTTTTTCCTTTTTGGCTTTGTCAGCGCCGTCACCGAGGAATTTTGCGGCAAAAAACGCGACGATCATCGCGGCGATAAGCAGAAGCATCGCGCGGACAACGCCGTTGCCGGTCAGAACGACCGCGGCAAGGCCGAGAAGCGCGGAGATGCAATATAAAATCGCGACCGCCTGTTTTTGCGAAAAGCCCATATCGATAAGTTTATGGTGCAGGTGGCCTCTGTCCGCCTGCATGGGGGATTTTCCGTGGGCAACTCGGCGTACAATCGCGAATATCGTGTCAAATATCGGAAGCCCGAGAATGAGAAACGGCACGGCAAAAGAAACGAGCGCGTAAAATTTGAAAAGCCCCTGTATCGAAATTGTGGCAAGTATATAGCCGAGAAACAGCGCGCCGCTGTCGCCCATAAATATCTTCGCTGGGTTCATATTATACGGCAAAAATCCGATGCATGCGCCCGCCAACGCCGCGATAATTACCGCGACGACAGGTTCGCTGACCAAGATTGCGATGATAAGAAGCGAAAAGCAAGCTATTGACGAAACGCCCACCGCGAGGCCGTCGAGCCCGTCAATAAGATTTACCGAGTTTGTAATCGCGACGATCCAGAGAACGGTCAGCGGCGCGGCGAGAAATCCGAGGTTGATAAAACTGTCCGACGAAAAAAAGTTGAAATTCGAAAAAACTTCGATGCGGACGCCGTAAAGAACCGGGACTATTGCGGCAATTATTTGAAAGCTGAATTTGAGCAGCGCGGAAATCTGGAAAATATCGTCGATAACACCGGTTACGACAATCAAAACAGCGCCGATGAGAATTCCCTGAAGCTGCGGCGTGAGATCGACAAAAAGCAGCACGGCCGAGATAAATCCTGTAAATATTGCGAGGCCGCCGAGGCGTGGAATAGGGGTTTTGTGCATGCGGCGCTTATCCCGCGGAACGTCGACCGCGCCGACCGTTGACGCGAGCTTTTTGAAAAGCGGCGTCGTCGCGAAAGAAAGTCCGCCCGCCAGCAAGAAAGCAAGCGCGATAAATATAATCTCTTTTAGTTCCAGATTCATAAACTACAATCCTTTTTTTATTCCTTTTTGTTCCGCCTACGGCGTCTGCTTAAATGGGATTGCCGAGAATATTAAGGTCGGCAAGTCCTAAAAATCAAGTTTTAATTATTTTTTATTCATCCTACGGAGTCTGCTTTAAATGGGAGCGGTGAGGATATTGGGAATGGCAGACTTCAGCAAAAAAAGTGTATTTTAGAAAAAACGGCGTGCCGCGGTCGTCACACCCTACGAAAAAGGGCGACTGGGCGATGTGGGCATCGCCCCCTACTTATGCAAAGCGAAACCGTGCGCGATATTATTCCTTGCCGCTTCCTTTATGCCTATCGCGGAACCCGCCGCATTTGCGGCGCTTCGGGCGGCATTGCCGATTGCTTGCTATCCACCTCTCGCTCTTTCGCGGAATAGGCGAGCTCTGCTCGCCAGGACGGCGGCAAAAGCCGCTGTCAGCCGCATTTGCGGCGGATTCCGCGCTAAGCGTTGTTTTTTCACCGTGGGGTTTTATATTCTCACCATTTGCCTATAGCGGAACGGGGCGAATGCAATTCACTTGCGGCGAAGCTATAAAAAACAAAATCTACTTCTTTTAATCAAAGCCGACGTAGTCGGCTTCCGCAACTGTTCACTGTTAACTATTAAGTGTTAACTCATCAATGCCGACGCAGTCGGCTTCCGAAATTGTCAATTGTCAATTATCCATTGTCAATTGTCATCATCCCCGCGGAATAAAGCCGATTTTTTTATAAACTTTCGAAAGGGTTTTTCGCGCGAGGTATTCGGCTTTTTCCGCGCCCGCGCGGTAAACGGTTTCAAGATACGACTTGTCCGAAAGCAGCTGCCCGGTTTTTTCGCGGACCGGCTTTAACAGCGCGTCGACCGCCTCGCCGACAGCGATCTTAAATTCGCCGTAGCCCTTGCCGGAAAACTCTGCTTCGATCTGCTCCGGCGTTTTGCCGGTCGCCGCCTGATAAATTGTAATAAGATTGTTTATTCCGTCTCTGCCGTCGCCGCGCTTTATCTCGCCGAGGCTGTCGGTGACCGCGCTTTTGAACTTGCGGATAATGGTGTCGGTGTCGTCGGTAAGCAGAATAAAACTTTTTATATTGCTGTCACTTTTACTCATTTTTTTGGTCGGCTCGGCAAGGCTCATGACCTTTGCGCCCTGCGGCGGAATGTACGGCTCCGGAATTTTGAAAGTCTCGCTGTACGCGCCGTTAAAGCGGTTTGCAACATCCCTTGCAAGTTCTATATGCTGTTTTTGGTCCTGCCCGACCGGAACAAGGTCGGTTTGATAAAGCAGGATATCAGCCGCCATAAGCGCGGGATAGGTAAAAAGCCCCGCGTTGATATTGTCCGAATATTTTTGCGATTTATCCTTAAACTGAGTCATGCGGGAAAGCTCGCCGAACATGGTATAACAGTTCAAAATCCAGGCGAGTTCCGCGTGCGCGGCGACATGGCTCTGTATAAAAAGAATGCTTTTTTCGGGGTCGATTCCGCAGGCGATAAGCTGGGCGAGTATCTCGAGCGTCTGCGCCCGAAGCTCGGAGGGAACCTGGCGGACGGTTATCGCGTGCATATCCACGACACAGTAAAGACAGTTATAGTCCTCTTGCATTTTAACCCAGTTGCCGACCGCGCCGATGTAATTCCCGAGAGTCATTTTGCCGGACGGCTGAATGCCGCTGAAAATTATTTTTTTATCGCTCATAGGATTTCTTTAATAACCTTTCCCAAGATTTCTATGCCCTCGCAAATTTGCGGAAGCGACGGCATAGAGTAGTTGAGGCGGAAGGAGCGGCAGGGGGCGGATTCGTCGCACAAAAACGCCGTACCCGGCACCACCGCGACCTTTTTTTCTATCGCTTTTTTCACAAAGCCCGGCATGTCCGCCCCTTCAGGGAGGGTACACCACAGGAAAATTCCGCCCTCGGGACGGGTGAATTTGACCGAGCTATCGAAATTTTTATCCATCGCGCCGAGCATAGCCTCGCATTTTTCGCGGTAGAGCGCGCGGATTTTCTCGATATGCGCGTCGAGGTCGTATTTTTCGAGGTATTCGGAAACGAGAAGCTGAAAATATATCGTCGTATGGACGTCGTTTACCTGCTTTGCCACCACGATTTTGTTAATGATTTCGGGCGCGGCGCAAATAAAACCAACCCGCATTCCGGCCGAGAGAATTTTCGAAAAACTTCCGCAATATGCAACGCGGTTATCGACATCAAATGATTTATAAGTCGGGACATCGGAGCCGCTAAAACGCAGCTCGCCGTAGGGGTTGTCCTCCAAAATCAGAACGCCGTATTTTTGGGCAAGCGCGTAAACCCCTTTGCGGTTTTCGAGGGTTGACGTAATGCCCGACGGGTTTTGAAAGGTCGGGATTGTGTAGATAAACTTAACTTTTTTGTCGGTTTTAAGTATCGCTTCAAGCGCGACAAGGTCGATGCCGTCGTCCAGAAGGGCAACCGGTTTTAAAACCGCGTTGTACGCGCGAAAGGCGTTTAGCGCACCGATAAAGCTGGGATTTTCGCAAATGACGGTGTCGCCCTCGTTTAAAACAACCTTTGCAAAGAGGTCGATTCCCTGCTGTCCGCCCGAAGTTATTATCAGGTCGTTTTTTTCGGTATCTATCGAAAATTTTTGCGCTATCCTTGCCGCCGTCTGTTTTCTAAGGAGGGGATAGCCTTCTGTAATGCTGTATTGAAGCGCTTCTCCGCCGCGCCGCTCAAATATTCCGGCCGAGATTTCTGCAAATTCGGAAATTGGGAAAGATTCGGGCGCGGGGTTTCCGGCGGCGAGAGAAATAATCGACGGATCGGAAAGCGCCTTGAAAATTTCACGGATTGCGGACGGCGCAATGCCGCTTATTTTGTCTGAAAAAATATATTCCATTTTATTCTCCGATAACCTGTTTTTATCGCTTTAGTTTACCATATCTTAGTTGCTTTAGCAATAATCTTAATATATAATTAGGCTTAATTAAAATTTCCCGCGCGCGTTTTCGGCGCGGAAAATCAGCTTTTGAGGTGGAAAATGGCAAACAGTGAAAATATAGCAGCAAATTTTTCGAAAATAAGGACAAGATTCGCGCCGTCGCCGACAGGGTATATGCACGTCGGCAATCTTCGCACCGCACTTTATGCATATCTTCTTGCAAAGCATGACGGCGGCGATTTTATTTTGAGAATAGAGGATACCGACCAGGAGAGGTATGTCGAGGGCGCTTGCGACGTTATATTCAGCACGCTCGCCGAGACCGGGCTTATCCATGATGAGGGGCCGGATGTGGGCGGTGATTTCGGACCGTACATCCAGAGCGAGCGCCGCGAAATTTATCGGGAATATGCCGAAAAATTAGTTGACGCGGGCGGGGCGTATTATTGTTTTTGCGATAAAGACAGGCTTGACGGACTTCGCAAAATTCATGAGGCTTCGAAAGTTCCGCATAAATACGATCGCCACTGCAAAAGCCTTTCAAAAGAGGAGGTTGCGGCAAAGATAGCAGAGGGTGTGCCCTATGTAATTCGGCAGGCCATTCCCGATGGTGAGAGCTCGTTTGAGGACGCAGTTTACGGTAAAATCAGCGTAAATAACGACACTCTTGACGACAATATTTTGCTTAAAAGCGACGGGCTTCCGACCTATAATTTTGCGAATGTTATAGACGACCACCTGATGGGAATTACCCATGTCGTGCGCGGAAGCGAATATCTTTCGAGCACCCCGAAATACAACCTTCTTTACGCCGCTTTCGGCTGGATTCCCCCGGTTTATATCCATTGTCCGCCTGTTATGAAAAACGCGCAGGAAAAACTCTCGAAACGCAACGGCGACGCGAGTTTTCAGGACCTTGTGGAAAAGGGTTACCTCAAGGAAGCGGTGCTCAATTACATCGCGCTTTTGGGATGGAGCCCGGGCGGCGAGCGGGAAAAATTCACCCTTAATGAGCTTGTTGAGGCGTTCGATATTTCGGGAATTTCAAAATCGCCCGCGATTTTTGATATAAACAAGCTCGCGTGGCTAAATGGCGAGTATATTAGGGCGCTTTCGGAGGATGATTTCTTTGCTCTTGCAAAACCGTATATCGACGAGGCGGTAAAGTGCGAAAATTACGACCAAAAAGCGATTTCTGCGCTCTTGCAGCCGCGGCTTGAGCGGCTTTCGGACATTCCGGAGCAGATAGACTTTTTTGATATCCTGCCCGAATATGACACCGAGCTTTTCTGCCACAAAAAAATGAAGACCGACAGGGAAAACAGCAAAAGCTCGCTTATTGCGATGCTGCCGGTGTTGGAGGGTGTTGCGGTTTGGGATTTTGACACCCTGCACGAGGCACTTTTTGCGCTTATTGCGAAACTTGAAGTTAAAAACGGCATAATCCTTTGGCCCCTTCGCGTCGCGCTTTCGGGAAAAGCCTTTACTCCGGGCGGCGGCCTTGAGCTTGCGGCGATTCTCGGAAAAGAAGAGAGCTTAAAGAGAATAAAAAAAGGCATTGAGATGCTGACGGCAATCGATAATTGACAATGGACAATTGACAATAAAGGAAGCCGCTCCTTTGGAGCGGCTTTTTTATTCCGCCTACGGCGTCTGCTTAAATGGTCTCGGCGAGAATATTGTGGAATGGCAGACCTCCGCAAAAAAATGTGTAGTTTGACTTGGCGAATATAAATGATAGCGGGGCGATGTGGGCATAGCCCCCTACGATGAACCTTTCGTTTTCGGTTTCAAATAAAAGCCGCCGAGCAATTCTCGGCGGCTTTCTGTATAATCAATTTTTATAGACTGTTTCCGGCGGGGGAGATTTTCGCTTTTTTGATGCAAGGCTTTGCGTTTTTGCAAAACTTTGTTTCTCGCAAAGGCTACCCTCTAAGAATAAAATTCCAGCCGTCGGCGCACATCTCGTCGATGCCGAAGCGCGCTTTAAAACCGAGCTTTTCTTTTGCCTTGTCACAACCCGCAAAGCAGGTGGCGGCGTCGCCCGGACGGCGCGCGGCAAATTTGAACGGGATTTCTTTTCCGCTCGCCTTTTCGAAAGCCGAAACAAGCTCGAGAACGCTTGTGCCTTTGCCTGTTCCGAGGTTGATCGCGTCGAAGCCTTTATTCTCGGCGGCATAGCGAACTGCCGCGAGATGCCCTTCGGCGAGATCAGAAACATGGATATAATCGCGGACTCCGGTGCCGTCGATGGTATCGTAGTCGTTGCCGAAGATAGTGAGCTCCGGAATCTCGCCGGTCGCGACCTTTGAAATAATCGGGAAAAGATTGTTCGGAATATCTTTCGGGCTTTCACCGATAAGTCCGCTTTTGTCGGCGCCGATGGGATTAAAATATCTAAGCGAAATCGCCGAAAAATCGGGATTTGCGGCGCAAATTCCCTCGAGCATCTCCTCGACCGTGACCTTGGTCTGGCCGTAGGGGTTTATCGCCTCGCGCCGCATATTTTCGGTAAGCGGAGACATATTTCGGTTGCCGTAAACGGTGGCGGAAGAGGAAAAAACAAAGGTTTCGCAGCTGTGTTTTGCCATCGCTTTCAGCAGATTTATCGTGCCGGTAATATTGTTGTGGTAATAAAGCAAAGGGTATTTGACCGATTCGCCGACCGCCTTTAGCGCGGCAAAATGAATTACCGCCTCCGGCTTTTGCTCCGCAAAGACCTTTTCGAGGTCGGCGGGATTTAGCAAATCGCCTTCATATGCGGGGAAATCCGCGCCGGTGATTTTCTCGATTTTTCCGAGAACCGACGGGGAAGAATTTGAATAATTATCGATAATAATAGGGATATGACCTTCTTTTAGAAGCGAAACGCAGGTGTGGCTCCCGATAAAGCCCGCGCCGCCCGTAACAAGAATTTTCATAAACTTATCTCCTTTCGATTACAAAATTAATTTTATAATAAAGCGCCGCAATATGCAAACGCTACTTGAAAAAGAAAAATAAAAAGAATAGAATTTTGCGGTAGGTCTTCCGCGCAAAATTTTGCGCGGCGGCTTTCATGACATTATATTGTGAGGTTTTCATGTACAGAAGGGGATTTTTATGAAGAAATTTGCTGTTTCCGCCGCGGTATTTGCTTTTTTGCCGCTCATGATTTTATTTTTTCTTTCTTCCTGCGGGGCGCAGGGGAGCGACACTGTTTCGCCGCCCGGAAAGATGGATTTTAAGGACAAAAAGGACTATACAGCCGAAAACATTTTCGCGCTTTTTGAGGAAGAACACGGCAGCCTCGCGACCGGAATTATCGAGAATATTTCAAACGGCGAATTTGACGATAACGCGATAATGGCGGTTGTTATGCGAATTTTGCCCGATAATACCGGGACAAAAGAACAGGCATCCGCCCTTGCTTTGAAGTATTTCGGGAAAACCCCGAAAAGTTTTGAAACCGCATCGAGCACGATAGAGGATGGCAAGCTCGTTTTTACGCCGTTTATCCCGACCTCGATAAATTATTATCCGATTTTAAAGGGCGCGCCTGTTTTTGAGGGCGACGGCAGCGTAACGGCGACATTTAATGTGTATTCAAACGCGGATGATATAAAGGATTTTGATAAAATTACCGCCTCGCCCGACCTTGTGGTGAAGATTAATTTCACGGTTAAAACGGATGGGGAAGATAGTTACCCGGTTTTTCACTCGGGCGAAATAGTTGGATAATCGATAATTTACAATTGATAATTGACAATTTAGGAAAACACCTCTCCGGAAGGAGAGGTGTTTTTTGATTAAAAAATTCGAATTGCGCCATAATCGGCCGCGGAACACGCCGCATACGCGGCTACGGCGGCCGCCGCCGTAAGGCGAGCGAAGCTCGCCTGTTCCGCGGAAGAGCGCAAAAGGTTCGATTTTAGTGCGCTATATACAGTGATATTTCTCCGCACTTAGGGCACAAAGCTACTTTGATTTCGTCCGGTTTTGCTGCTACGGCTTTTTCGATTTTAGGCGTCCCGTATGTATTGATTAAAATCTTATAATTCTCTTCCATTTGGGTTTGGCAGTGTTTACATATTCTCATAGAGCTCTCCTTTGCTTATAAATTTTGCCTCAGCTTTCTCGCTGCGGGCTGTCATTGACAAAATTGCGGCGGCTGCTTTCTTTTATCGCTATTCATAAAATTATTAATAGCTCTGCTTCGGGCTATTTTTGCTCTTTAGCTTTGAGCATCATCTTTCTTGGTTTTTAGAAAGACTAAGATAATGCCGGCGATGCCGATTAATAAACCCAGAAAACTCCAGGGGGCTTTGCTACTGTAGGTAATATAGAGGTTTAGGCAGTTTTCTGCGAGAATTAAAAGTGTGCCAAATAAAATTAAAGCGATACCTTGCAACTGCTTTTTCATTAGATAACCTCCTGTCAAAAATATTGATATAAATATAACAATATTATATCGCCCGATGGTAAAAAATTCCATGAGGGTAACAATCTTTTACGGGAAGCGGGCGAAATAAAGTATAAATTTGCCTGGTCTCGGCGATATTAACCTTATATTTAATTATGAGGTGAAGACAGTGGCGGAAAAAACCGGGAGAAACAGGCTAAAAAATGAAAAATCACCGTATCTAAAACAGCACGCGGGCAATCCTGTCGACTGGTACCCGTGGGGAGAGGAAGCATTTTTAAAGGCGAAAGCGGAAAACAAACCGATATTCCTTTCTATCGGATATTCCGCCTGTCATTGGTGCCATGTGATGAACGACGAGAGCTTTGAAGACGAGGGCACGGCGGAATTTCTTAACGAGAATTTCGTGTCGGTCAAGGTGGACAGGGAAGAGCGCCCCGACATCGACAGCATATATATGAATGCCTGCCAGATGATGACCGGTAGCGGCGGGTGGCCTCTTTCCGCGTTTTTGACGCCGGATAAAAAGCCTTTTTTCTGCGGAACGTATTTTCCTCGGGAAAGCGGATACGGCCTTCCCGCTTTTCGCGATTTGCTGAGAAACATCGTCGCTCTTTGGGAACAGCGGCAGGACGAGGTCGTTGCCGAGGCGGATTCGGCGGTAAAAGAACTGAACAGAAAAGTGCCGAAAAGCGGCGTTGTAAAAGAGGATTTCCCCGAGAAGACCTATCTTTCGCTGCTTCAAAGTTTTGACAGCGAAAACGGCGGATTTATGTCCGCGCCCAAATTCCCGACGCCGCATAAGCTGTTGTTTTTGATAAAATACGGGACGCTTAAAGATGAGCCGAAAGCCCTGTGGATGGCGGAAAAGACGCTGATTTCGATGTACCGCGGCGGAATTTACGATCAAGTCGGTTTCGGCTTTTGCAGATACAGCACTGACGCGATGTTTTTAGTTCCGCATTTTGAGAAAATGCTGTACGACAACGCGCTTCTTGCCTATACCTATACCGAGGCGTATTCCGCGACAAAGAAGCCGATTTTTAAGAAAGCGGCAGAGGATACGATAACTTATCTTTTGCGCGATATGCAAAATTCGGACGGCGCGTTTTACACCTCGGAAGACGCGGACAGCGCGGGCGGCGAGGGGAGGTATTATCTCTTTACAAAAGCAGAAGTTGCCGAAGTTTTGGGCGAAAACTGCGACGCGTTTTGCAAAGCATACGGGATAACCGATAAGGGGAATTTCGAAGGGGCAAACATTCTCTCGCTTCAGGACAGCGAACTTTATCACAAATTTGAAAGCGAGCTTTCCGAGCTGTTTGCTTACCGCGAGAGCAGGGAAAGACCGTTTCGCGACGAAAAGGTTCTTGTTTCGAATACCGGGCTCGCGATTGCCGCGCTTGCCTATGCCGGCAGGGTTTTCGACAGCGAGCGGTATATCGATAACGCAAAAAAAGCCGCCGCCGCGGTGCTTGCAACGCCCGACCTGCGCTTTGCCGACGATTATTCCTGCTTTATTTTCGGGCTTATCGAGCTTTATATGGCGACGGTCGACGAGGTTTATCTCAAAGACGCCGAGCTTTTCATGGACGAATTTCTGGAGTTTTTCTATGCCGGCGGCGCGTTTCATATAAGCGGCAGGGATGAAGCGACCGAAATAGCGCGCCCGAGTGAGATTTTCGATTCGGATACCCCGTCATATAACTCGCTTTCGGTTTACAGCCTTTTTCGCCTTGCGCGACTAATTTCAAGGGAGGATTACGTAACGGCGGGAGGCAGAATTCTCGAGAATTTCTCGTCGGTATTTTCGTCGGTGCCCGACGCTTGCGCCATGAGTGCCCTTTGCGCGCTGCTTCTTTTCGAGGATTCATCCGACCTAACTGTTTTGTCTCCGACAAAGCAAAAAGCGGCCGATGTTTTCAAGGCGGCGGATAAAATTTATGCTCCGTTCCCAAATTATTTTTATAAGGAAGAAATCGGAGAAACAAGGGCACTGATTTGCCGAAACAGGTCTTGCACGACAGTTTCGGAGAGCCTTAAAGAGCTTACGGCGCCGGAAAAAGAAAACAAATAAAAGAAAAACCCGCCTTTTTGGCGGGTTTTTCTTTTAAAAGGGAGTATAGAATGAAAAATTCTTGGGGAAATTTTCTTGTCCTATGCACCTATAGTCTAGCAATTCTTTATGAACTCTTGATAGCTAAAAGATTAAAATACTATGAATTTTCTGTTAACTTGCAATTTGTCATTATTGTGATATAATGAACATATGTTCGATGAGGTTATTTTGTTGTTTCGGGAGGGTTTTATATGAAAGGACCAAATAAAAAACAGCTTGACATACTCAGTTATATAAAAAAATGCATTGTTGAAAAGGGCTTTCCGCCGTCAATCCGCGAGATTTGCGAGGAGGTCGGGCTTTTGTCGCCCTCGACAGTCCATAATCATGTGCGGGCGCTTGTCGATCTCGGGTTTTTAGAATATGAAGGCGGCAAAAAACGCGCCTATACTATCGTGGATTCCACATCGGCGCCGCGGGCGGAGCCGGTTCCGATTTACGGTAAAGTCGCCGCGGGACAGCCGATTCTCGCCACGCAGGAGGAGCAGGATTTTATTCCGGTCAGCGCGGCGGTCGTGCGCGGACGCGAGGTTTTTGCGCTTACTGTCAGCGGAGAGAGCATGAAAAATGCCGGCATTTTAGACGGCGACTTCGTCATTGTAGAGCGGGCTAATACAGCGGAAAACGGCGAAATCGTCGTCGCGCTTATTGACGAAGAGGCCACCGTGAAAAGATTATATAAAGAAAATGGACATATCCGGCTTCAGCCGGAGAATGATGACTTCGAACCGATTATTGTAAAATCAGCGACCATTGTCGGCAAGGTCATTTCACTTATTAGGAACTATTAATGTGCGAGAGCGCGGTTCGCCCGGAAATCTGGCGCGAGGACACGGCGTGGTCGGCGCAAGCCGGACAGCGGGACGCAGCGACAGATTTTTGGAGAAGCGAACAAGCGGAGCATGATTAATTAATGTGCGGGAGCGACCGCCGGTTGTCAATTGACAATTTAGGAAGCCGCCTGCGGCGGCTTTGATTAAATGGATGCGAAGGATTTCGAGGACAACCCGCCGGCGACGGGCACGCGGAGGAATCGTTGATGCCGCCCACGAGAGCTGCGCGAAGCGCAGAGCAGCAAATTTTCTCCGCAGAAAAAATCGGCGATACGGGTAAGGAAAAGCAAAAAATGAAGAATGAAAATTCTAAAACATACCAAAACTTTGCGACGGCGGAAGCAATCGAACTTATTAAAAATATTGATAAAATTCACACGACCGAGATGGGGCGGGGGCGGATTTCGCGCAATCTTTTCCTTGGCGAATGTGATGCCGTTTTGTGGTGCAAAGAAAAAATTCTCGATTCTAAAGAAATTTTTCGAAAAGGCAAGAACTGGTATATAACAACGGGCGAAGCAATTATAACGGTCAATGCCGCAAGCTATACCATTATTACGGCGCATAAAATGAAAGCTAAAAAGTAAAATTTAATATTACGCCTAAACCTAAAACCTCTTGATTTGCAAGGGGTTTTCTTAAATATGAAAAGCAATGTCATATTATGAATTTGAATAAATGACGAAGAATCAATAAGCGATAAGCGGCGGCAAAAATTTTCATTCCCCAATATTTTACTTTATTTGCTTGTACAATTTTGTGCTGATATAGTACAATATTTCAGAAGAATAATTAGAAAAGCAAAAAAATTCAGGAGCGGTTTATGAACAAAAAAACATCGACAATAATTTTGGCGGCGGTCTTGATTTTAGCGGCGGCAGCGTGTTTTTTCATATTAAAATCTAAAGACGCCGGCGGCTATGACAGCCGGACAAGGCAGTCGCTTGCCGGACTTTCCGCAGAAGAGGTTTTAAATAAGCATTTTGAATTTCGCAACGAGAAAAACGAGGCAAAAGTGAACGCGACGATGTCCTCAAAATGGGATGGGTTTAAATTCAGCTGGGGCTTTGACGATTACGAAAAAATCGACGATATCAAAATTGCCGCAGGTGAGGATACCGGCAGCGCGGAGGCAAAAGAGTTTATCGCGACATCTACCTTTAACGAAGCAAACGGCGGAAAAGCCACTCAGATTTGGATATTTACCCTTATAAAAGAGGGCGAAAGCGGCATTTGGCTTATCGACAGCATGAAATTCGCGCAGGAAAATTTCGATAACATCACCGCATAATCGTCTAAACCGCCACAAAATTGCGGGCGGTAAGCGAAAGTTGCGCGGGGAGGGGCCCCCAGAAAATCTACCGTGAGCAGCAATATGGCGGGATAATTCAACTGGTTAATAACTCGAAAATCTACCGGGAGCAGTAATATAGCGGGATAATTCAACTGATTAACAACTCGAAAAATCACCGAAACGGCAACAGAGCGAAATAATTTCACCGGATAAAAAACCCGGAAAATTTCAGAAAACCGGCAAAAAACCGGGGTAAATCCGGGGTAAATCCGGGGTAAATCCGACGAAAACCGGACAACCTATCCGGCGAAAACCGGGAAAAACAATGTTTTTCCGCTTTTACGGGGTTTGTCCTTTACAAGCATTCTATAAAAATATATAATGGAAGAATAGTAAAAAAATGATTACGGAGGAAATAATTATGGCAAAAAGACCGATGAAATCAATGGACGGAAACACAGCTGCCGCTCATGTTTCATACGCGTTTACCGATGTTGCGGCGATCTATCCGATCACACCGTCTTCGGTTATGGCGGAAGTTCAGGACAAATGGGCCGCGGAAGGAAAGAAAAATCTTTTCGGACAGGAAGTTAAGATTGCCGAGATGCAGTCGGAAGCCGGCGCGGCAGGCGCGGTTCACGGATCGCTCGCGGCAGGCGCGCTCACAACGACCTTCACCGCTTCGCAGGGACTTCTTTTGATGATTCCGAACATGTATAAAATCGCGGGCGAGCTTCTTCCGGGCGTTATCCACTGTTCCGCCCGTGCGCTTGCTTCGCATGCGCTTTCGATTTTCGGCGACCATTCGGACGTTATGGCGTGCCGCCAGACCGGATTTGCCATGCTTGCCGCCGGAAATGTTCAGGAGGTTATGGACCTCGGCGCGGTCGCTCACCTCACATCGCTTAAAGGCCGCGTGCCGTTCCTTCATTTCTTTGACGGATTCCGCACCAGCCATGAAATTCAGAAAATCGAAGCATGGACAGACGAGCAGCTCGGCGAGCTTCTCGACATGAAAGATGTACAGGCTTTCCGTGCAGGTTCGCTAAATCCAGAGCATCCGGTTCTCCGCGGAACAGCGCAGAACCCCGACATTTTCTTCCAGGCGAGAGAGGCTTGCAACAAGTTTTATGATGCAGTTCCCGCCCTCACCGAAGAATACATGAACAAAGTAAACGCTATGGTCGGAACCGACTATAAGCTCTTTAACTACTACGGCGCGCCGGATGCCGACCGCGTTATCATCGCGATGGGCTCGGTTTGCGATACCGCCGAAGAAGTTATCGATTACATGAACGCCGCGGGCGAAAAGGTCGGCCTTATCAAGGTTCGCCTCTACCGTCCGTTCTCGGCAAAGCATCTCAACGACGCGATTCCGAAAACCGCGAAGAAAATCGCCGTTCTCGACAGAACCAAAGAGCCGGGCGCGCTCTATGAGCCGCTTTATCTCGACGTTGTCGCCGCGCTTGAAGACAAGAGCATTAAGGTTGTCGGCGGCCGCTACGGCCTCGGCTCGAAGGACACACCGCCTTCGAACATCTTCGCTGTTTACGAAAACCTCAAAGCGGCAGAGCCGAAAGACCACTTCACGGTCGGCATCAACGACGACATCACCGGCCTTTCGCTTCCGGTAAACGCCTCGCCGGACACCAGCGCAAAAGGCACAACCGCCTGCAAATTCTGGGGACTCGGCGCGGACGGAACTGTCGGCGCGAATAAAAATACAATCAAAATCATCGGCGACCACACCGACATGAAGGTTCAGGCATATTTTGCTTACGACAGCAAAAAGTCTGGCGGCGTTACAATCTCGCACCTTCGTTTCGGAAACAGCCCGATAAAATCGACATATTTTGTAAGCAAAGCCGACTTTGTCGCTTGCCACAACCCGTCTTATGTCGACAAATATGACATGACCGGCGACCTCAAAGAGGGCGGAAACTTCCTCCTCAACACCGCCTGGGACATGGAACAGCTTGAAAAATACCTTCCGGCGAACATGAAGCGCGACCTCGCCGCGAAGAAAATCAACTTCTACACCATCGACGCCATCGACATCGCGAAAGAAATCGGTCTCGGCGGCAGGGTTAACACGATTTTGCAGGCGGCTTTCTTCAATATCGCGAACATCATTCCGATTGACGACGCCGTTAAATACATGAAAGACGCGATAGTCAAGAGCTACGGCAAAAAAGGCGAGAAAATCGTCAACATGAACTATGCCGCGGTTGACAAAGGCGTTTCGGGCGCGAAGAAAATCGACGTTCCGGCCGCATGGGCAAACGCCGCAGGCGACTTGAAGCTCGAAACAGCCGAAGGCGACAGAAAAGAGCTTGTCGATTACGCAAACAAAATCCTCTTCCCGGTCAACGCTCAGCAGGGCGACAAACTTCCGGTTTCTACCTTTATGGGCGGCGTTGACGGCCATTTCCCGCAGGGGCTCGCGGCTTTCGAAAAACGCGGCATCGCGGTCGACGTTCCGAAATGGGTTCCGGAAAACTGTATCCAGTGTAACCAGTGCGCGCTTGTTTGCCCGCACGCCGTTATCCGCCCGTTTGTCTTAGACGAAAACGAGAAGAAAAACGCGCCGGAAAGCCTTGCTTCCAAGAAGATGATAGGCAAAGGCTGCGAGAGCTACGAATTTGCGATGGCGATTTCGCCGCTTGACTGCACCGGCTGTGCAAACTGTGCAAATATCTGCCCGGCAAAGGAAAAAGCGCTTGTTATGGAACCGCTTGCCACAAGGCTTGAGGACCAAAAAGCATTTGAATATGCCGTTAAAAATGTTTCGGAAAAAGAAGTTCCGTTTGCCGCAGAGTCGGTCAAAGGCTCGCAGTTTAAAACCCCGCTTCTCGAATTCTCGGGCGCTTGCGCGGGTTGCGGCGAAACACCTTATGCAAAACTTGTTACACAGCTTTTCGGCGACAGAATGTATATCGCAAACGCCACCGGCTGTTCGTCAATCTGGGGCGGCTCGGCTCCGTCGACACCATACACCGTAAACAAAAAAGGATTCGGCCCGGCTTGGGCAAACTCGCTCTTTGAAGATAACGCAGAGTACGGCTACGGAATGCTTCTCGCGGTTACCCAGAGAAGAGATAGAGTAAAGCAGGCGGCGGAAAGACTCGCCGGCGGAAGCGGCGCGGTTGCGGAAGCGGCAAAAGATTGGGTTGCAAATAAAGATGACGCAAAAGCCTCCGAAATCGCGGGCGCAAAACTTGTCGCCGCTATCGGCGCGGGCGCGGGCGACGACGAGAAATTCATCCTTGACAACAAAGACATGCTCACCAAAAAATCCATCTGGATATTCGGCGGCGACGGCTGGGCATATGATATCGGCTTCGGCGGACTTGACCATGTTATCGCATCGGGCGAGGATATAAACATCTTCGTTTTCGATACCGAGGTTTACTCGAACACAGGCGGTCAGTCCTCTAAAGCGACTCCGACAGGCGCGGTTGCCCAGTTCGCGGCGGCCGGCAAAAAGGTTAAGAAAAAAGACCTTGCGGGCATTGCGATGAGCTACGGTTACGTTTACACCGCACAAATCGCCATGGGCGCGGATTACAACCAGACGGTCAAGGCGATTGCCGAGGCCGAGGCATACAAAGGCCCGTCCATCGTCATCGCTTACGCTCCGTGTATCAACCACGGAATCAAAGGCGGCATGGGCAACGCTCAGACAGAAGCGAAAGCAGCGGTGCAGGCAGGCTACTGGCACAACTTCAGATTCAACCCGGCCGCAAAGGCGGAGGGCAAGCCGGTATTCTCGCTTGACAGCAAAGAGCCGACCACAAGCTACGGCGACTTTATTCGAAGCGAGGTTCGCTATTCCTCGCTTACAAGATTTAAGCCCGAAAGAGCGGAAGAGCTTTTTGCCGAAGCGGAAGCAGACGCAAAAGAGAAGTACGAGCACCTCACAAGGCTTGCAGATCTTTACAACAAATAAAAGTTTTATAACTTAAAAGGAAGAGGCAATTTTGCCTCTTCCTTTTTTTATGCCGTATTTAAAACAAATCTTGAAAAGCCGGGAAGATTTTTGATTAACCCGGACATTCGTTTTTTGAATTCAAATATTTGTTAAGCCCGTAAATTAAAAACTTTATCATTTTATTTTTGCTTTTAATTCCATGAAATTTTAAATACTGATAATAATATTCGCCTTTGAATAAAAATCCGAACCGCAAAAATAGTTTTACTTCGAACGGGATTTTTTGAAGGTTCTTTTTTTTGTTGCCCCAAATATCATATAAAACAGGTCTTGGAAGAAGAACCGCGAGGGACACAAAAAATGATTCTAAAATAAGCTGGTCTTCCTCTTCAGAAAAATTTGTTTTATAAAGGGCTTCGAGCCGGGTATTTAAATTCTTTTTCATATTTCACCTCAAAGTTACATTTTGTGTCAATACTATCTTAGGACGAATAGTCCTAAAAATCAATAGGCCATTTTGTCCTACAATATAATTTTTCACAAGAGGTGGTATTGTGAAATTAAGGATTCGCGATATGCGTGAGGATAATGATTTTACGCAAGAAGATATTGCAAAGCATTTATTGTGTGATCAATCACTTTATTCAAAGTATGAATGCGGTAAGCGAGATGTTCCGCTGATTGTGATGTATAAACTTGCCAAATATTACGGAACAAGCATAGATTATCTGACCGGACTTACCGACGACAAATCTCCGTATAAAAGAAGCAGCAACGCAAGATAATATTTAGAATTTTTAAACTCCCTGCGCGCCGCGCAGGGGTTTTTTATTATAAAAAACATCAAAAAAAACATCAAATGACTTTTGGAAAAATTAGGCAGTAGTGAAAAAATCATATATTTATCTACCATAATATGATATATTTAACGCATAAAGTTATTGGGCAAATTATATAAAATAGCGGAAGACCAAAGGGGATAAGACGATGAAAAAAAGTATTTCTTCAAAAATCTTGGCATTTGTTTTGGCGGGTGTATTTATGCTCACCTTCCTTCCGGCATTTACGCCGCCCGCGGCGGCGGTTGCCGCCGGACCGTTTGATATCACTTTCGCAAGCGGAGTCGGCACGCCTGTTGCCGGCGTCGATTATACATATAATTTGGGAGAGCTTTTAATTCACACCACGGGGCTGAAAGTTTCTTCTTCAAACGGACAGCCGATAACCGAGACGTATATCGAGGTGTTCGCCGCCGGAAATCCTGAGCTTACCCTTGAAGATATTACTTTAACCGGGCCAAGCGGACATGACACAATCCGATATGTTATGGGTACAGAGACGCTTACTCTTATCACCGAAGGCGAGGTTAATATAGCCGCGAAAGCCGGAACAGGCCAAAATGGTATTTATGCTGAAAATTTGATAGTAAACAGCCTCGGAAACCTTAGTGTTGCCGGATCTTCCGTTGCCACCAGTTACGGAGGCTACGGAATATTTATATCTGCGACCGGCAGTTTGAACCTAAACGGCAAAATGACATTAACCGGCGGCGACGGCGCCTGCGGCGGCGACGGCGTCCGCGGCGGTAGTGGTGTAGTTACCACCGGCACAACTGCGGAAATTACCGCAATCGGCGGGCAGAGCAATGACGCTATTTACCGCGGCGGTTCGGGAATCTATTTCAGCGGCCAGATAGTGCTTGACGGAATCGTGAATTGCAGGGGCGGAGACAGCACGCAACATATCGGCGGAGCTGGAATATACACGCTTGAAACACAGATGACTATTGACGGAACGGTGACTGCGACCGCAGGGTCCGGGGTAAATCCGGGATGCGGCGTTGAATTTTGGTGGCCGAACAGTAACCTGAATATAAACGGCAACGCAACATTGTCGGGCGGCACAAACGGAAGGGCGGTTCGTAACGCAAATGTAATTTTGAATTCGCTTTTCGCCTCGATTAATGTCGCAAACGGCGCCGGAATCACTGAGAGCTTCAACATAAGCACTCCGCTCGCAAACAAAGTAGTAATGGCCGACGCGGGAACTTTGGCGGCGGGGGTAATGACTCCGCCAAACGACGGAACAAGCGCAACGCTTTGGCTTAGCAGAACCGATGTTGATTTTGAGGTTTATAACAGCGCCGGAATTTTAACATCCGCATATAGCTGGTACCCGCATAGCCCGGCTGGGACCCGTTTTACGCAGGATTGTACAGTAGTTATATACGACGCGTATAATGCGGCGACCGGATTTGTCGCGCCCAATTATTATAAGTTTATTTTCGATATCGGCGGAAAAATTATTGACAGAAGCCGCGAAACGCATACTGGGCTTTTGATAAGGTCGGGTTTGGCATGCACGGTTGAGATAAACAATCTAAAAATTGACCGCAATTTTGCAGCAAGCGAAAATATTATCGAGCTTGGAAGCGGCAGCACCTTGAAGTTTTCAGGGGATAATCTCTTGAGGGATACAAATAGTAGTATGACTTTAGTTTCGGTAATCCATGTAGAATCAGGGCGCGAGCTTACCATCACAGGTGCCGGCGAAACCGACATATTGACGGTAGAAGGGGAAAGAGCGGCTATCGGCGGAAACGGAGATAATGGAACTGGTCAGGCGGCAGGAAATATCACAATAACCGGCGGCATTATTAACGCTAAATGTTACAATGGGGCGGCAATAGGCGGCGGATATGGCGGAACCGCCGGCGGCGCGGGCGGAACGGTCGAGATAACCGGCGGCACGGTAACCGCGACATCGACAAATAACGGCGCGGGCATAGGCGGCGGATATAGCTTGCAAACCGGCGGCGCAGGCGGAGATGTTACAATAAGCGGCGGAAACGTTACAGCGAGTTCGTTGTTTGGTGCGGGCATCGGGGGAGGCAGAGGCGGAACCACCGGCGGCGCGGGCGGAACGGTCGAGATAACCGGC
>JAVBPR010000029.1:0-11174 GCA_031549485.1 Eubacteriales bacterium
CCGTATAAAATTTTCAGCGGCATGAAGTTTTACGAGCGGGCGGAAATAAAAGACATTACGGCGTATCTTTGCGTCATAGAAAACAGCGGAGACAACCTCCGCTTAAAAAGGATTATCAATCAGCCGAAAAGGGCGATCGGCGATTCTACGATAGCGGCGTGCGAGGCGATTGCGAGTTCAAGCGGCAAAACGCTTTATGAAGTTATCGCATCCTCCGGCGAATATATGCAGCTTAAAAAATCTTCGCAAAAACTTCTTGAATTCTCGGCGCTTATCGAGTCGTTTAAAGAGGATAAAAGCAGCCTTGGGATTACCGAATTTGTCAAAAAAGTTCTTGAAAACACGGGCTATCTTGACCTTGTAAAACGGATGGACACCGAGGATGGCCGCGACAGGCTCTCGAACGTTGAAACCTTTATCGCGAATATCGAAGATTATGAAGAAAAAACCGAGGCGCCGACTTTACAAGGTTTTTTGGAAGAAATCTCGCTTTCGACCGAGCTTGACTCGCTGAGCGAAGACGGGTTCTATGTGGCGCTTATGACCTTGCACAGCGCGAAAGGTCTTGAATTTCCTGTTGTATTTATCGCGGGCATGGAGGAAGACGTTTTTCCCTCGATGCGGTCGATTATGGAAAAGGACGAGCTTGAGGAAGAGCGGCGGCTTGCATACGTCGGAATCACAAGGGCAAAGCAAAAGCTGCTTTTAACCCACGCAGCGACAAGGCGGACTTATCAAGGGATGAGATATCATAAAATTTCAAGATTTGTAGCCGAGCTTCCGCAGGAGGATATGGAATTCACAAGCTCCGCCGCGCAAATATACGGAAGAAGAGAGCCTGGAAGTCCGTCATTTAAAGTTCCGACCTACCCATCAAGAAACGAAAGCAGCATCCACGAAACCAAAGCACTCGAAAAATTTGCGATCGGAGATACTGTTTTGCACGAAACCTTCGGAAACGGGCTGATAATAAAAACTACGCCGGTCGGTAACGATCAAATGCTCGAAGTCGCCTTTGACCTTGCCGGAACTAAAAAACTTATGGCGAATTACGCGAAACTTACGAAAAAATAGGAGATACGATGTTTTTATCAAGCGGATGGAAAGATTACGAAATAATTGATTGCGGTGACGGCGAAAAATTGGAGCGGTTCGGCGACTTTTATTTGGTGCGCCCGGATCCGCAAGCAATCTGGTCAAGCCTGCGGAAGCATCCCGCATGGGAAAAGCCGAACGCTCATTATTATCGAAGCAGCACAGGCGGCGGAAAGTGGGAATTTTTTAATCTGCCCGAATCTTGGCAGATAAGCTATAAAGATATTAAAATCAATTTAAAACCGATGAATTTTAAGCATACCGGCGTTTTCCCGGAGCAGGCGGCAAACTGGGATTTCTGCGCCGACTTAATAAAAAAAGCTGGACGCCCGATAAAGGTGCTAAACCTTTTTGCGTACACCGGCTGCGCTTCGGTTGCGTGCGCGGCGGCAGGGGCAGAGGTTTGCCATGTTGATGCGGCGAAAGGCATGGTGCTGTGGGCAAAAGAAAATGCGAGCTCGAGCGGAATAGCCGAAAATAAGATCAGATATATCGTCGATGACTGCAAAAAATTTGTCGAGCGGGAGTTTCGACGCGGAAAACGCTATGACGCAATTATTATGGATCCGCCGTCGTACGGGCGCGGCCCGTCGGGCGAAATTTGGAAACTCGAGCAAAACCTTATTCCGCTTGTCGAGGACGCCATAAAAGTTTTAAGCGATGAGCCGCTGTTTTTTGTTATTAATTCATACACCGCAGGGCTTGCGCCGTCTGTTATGAAATATATTTTAGGAACAATGCTTCTGCCGAAATGCGGCGGACAAATCGACAGCGACGAGCTCGGGCTGCCTGTCAGCTCAACAGGGCTTGCCCTGCCGTGCGGAATGACTGCGAGGTGGTACAGATAATGGCAGTAGAAATAAAATGCAATAACCTTGATTTCTGGTATCCGCCGGAAGAAAATGCGCCGATTATCAAGGTTCTTTCAAACATAAATCTCAATATTTCGCAGGGCGAGTTTATCGCGGTTATCGGGCACAACGGCTCGGGAAAATCAACATTGGCAAAGCACTTTAACGCCATTTTGCTACCAATGGGCGGCGAAGTTTTGGTGGGGGATATCAGCACAAAAGAGGAAAAAAGAATCTTTGAAATCCGCCAAAAAGTCGGTATGGTTTTTCAAAATCCGGATAATCAAATTGTCGCGAGCATAGTCGAAGATGATATCGCCTTTGCGCCCGAGAATCTCGGCGTACCGAGAGAGGAAATTCGTCGCAGGGTGGATTTTGCCCTGAAAGCCGTTGATATGTATGATTATCGCGAGCATTCCGCAAGCCAGCTATCGGGCGGGCAAAAGCAGAGAATTGCTATCGCGGGGGTTATTGCGATGCAGCCCGATGTTATTGTTCTCGACGAGCCGACCGCCATGCTCGATCCGAAAGGGCGCAAGGAAGTTATCAGAACTATAAAATCGCTCTGTAAAAACACTAAAATCAGCATTGTTCTGATAACGCACTACATGAACGAAACGGTAAACGCCGACAGGGTTATCGTTATGGATAAAGGCGAGATTTGTTTTTCGGGATCGCCGAAAGAGGTTTTTGCCCGCTCGGCGGAACTTCGCGAAATCGGCCTTGAAACACCGCAGGTCACGGCGTTTACCGAAAAACTTCAAAATTTGGGAGTTAAAATTCCCGCCGCGATAACGGTCAGCGAATGTGTCGACTCGCTTTGCAAACTCTTGGAGGAATAATTTTTGAACAAGGTTGAAATTAAAAATTTAACATATACCTACGGAAAAGGGACGCCGTTTGAAAAAACCGCGGTCGATTCGGTTTCTGCCGAATTTCACGCGGGCGAATTCATCGGCATTATCGGGCATACCGGCTCGGGTAAATCCACCCTTGTCCAACACCTTAACGCGCTTTTGAAGCCGACAGACGGGGATGTTCTTCTCGATGGCGAAAGCATTTTTCAAAGCGCGAAACACAGCAAAAAAGTGCGTCAGCGTGTCGGGCTTGTCTTTCAGTATCCCGAATACCAGCTTTTTGAAGAAACGTTGCAAAAGGACATTGCTTTCGGGCCGAAAAACATGGGACTTTCCGAAAAAGAGATTAATGAAGCGGTTCTTCTTTCGCTTTCTTTTGTCGGGCTTGCTCCGGAGATTTTGAGCGCGAATCCTTTTGAGCTTTCGGGCGGGCAAAAACGCAGGGTTGCTATTGCCGGCGTTATCTCTATGCGCCCGGAGGTGCTTATTCTCGACGAGCCCACAGCCGGGCTTGATCCCGAAGGGCGCGATGATATTCTTAAGCATATCAAGGAATATCATGAGGCGACGGGCGGCGTTGTTATCCTCGTTTCGCACAGCATGGAAGATATAGCGAAATATTCAGATAAGGTCCTTGTCATGAACAGCGGGAAAATCGAGATGTTTGAAAAGGTTGACAAGGTTTTTGACAATTCGAAAAGGCTTATGGAAATCGGCCTTGAGGTGCCGCAGGTGACGCGGATAATCCTTTCGCTTAAAGAAAAAGGATACGAGCTCGGCGGAGCAATCACCGTTTCAAAAGCGGCCGACATGGTTTTTGACCTCTTGAAAAGGAGGGGAAAAGCATGATAAAAGATGTAACTATCGGCCAGTTTTACCCGGGAAAATCGTTAATTCACCGGCTCGACGCAAGGGTGAAAATAATTCTGACAATCTTGTTTATCACCGCGCTTTTCGCTGTCCAGAATTATTTCGGATATATCTGCATTGCGGCATTTTTGATTTTTAGCATCGCAATTTCCGGGGTGCCCTTTAAGATGTTTTTCCGCGGACTGAAGCCGCTTTTGTTTATAATTATTTTTACCGCTGTTTTGAATCTCTTTTACGGCAGCGGGGAAGAGCTTTTCAGATGGAAATTTATCGTTATAACCGAGGGCGGAATTCAAAACGCCGTTATGATGATTTTGCGGATAGTTTTCCTCATTCTCGGAACATCGCTTTTGACCTACACAACCTCGCCGATAATGCTTACCGACGCGATCGAGAGGCTTTTGGGTCCGCTTAAAAAAATCAAATTCCCCGTTCATGAGCTTGCGATGATGATGACTATAGCTTTGCGTTTTATCCCGACTTTGATAGAAGAAACCGATAAAATCATGAGCGCGCAAAAGGCGCGTGGCGCAGATTTTGAAACAGGCTCGCTGATTTCAAGGGTAAAAGCGCTTATCCCGATTCTTGTCCCGCTTTTTGTCTCGGCGTTCCGCCGCGCGGATGAGCTCGCGATCGCGATGGAGTGCCGCTGCTACCACGGAGGCGAGGGAAGAACGCGGCTGAAAATTATGAAAACAAGCATTTTGGATTTTTACGCCGTTATGATAACCGTTTTAACCCTTGCGGCGGTAATATTTTTAAATATTTATTTCGGGTGATTTTTTGAGATATTTTGCGATGAAAATTGCATATGTCGGAACGAGGTATCACGGGTTCCAGCTTCAGAGCAACGCGGATACCGTTCAGGGCAGGCTTGAGGACGCTTTGAAAATCTTGTTTTCAAAGCGGATAATCGTCCGCGGGTGCAGCCGTACCGACGCGGGCGTTCATGCCAAAGAGTATATTTGCGCTTTTGCCGCCGAAACCGAGATGACTTCGGATAAGCTTAAAATGGCAATATGCGGTAATCTTCCCGATGATATAACGGTTTATGAATGCTTCCCGTGCGCGAATGATTTTGATCCGCGCAAAGAAGTTTACAAAAAGACTTATACATACACTGTTTGGAACGAGCGCACGAGGAATCCATTTTTAAAAGGCTTTTCCTATCATGTTCCGTGTGAGCTTGATATTGCGAAAATGACCGCCGCGGCGGAAAAAATTCCCGGTAGCCATGATTTTGCGGGATTCTGCAGCGGTTATGAAACCGAAATTAACACGGTCAGAAATGTCGAAAGCTGCAAAATAAATAAAGATGGCGGCATCCTGAAAATTGAAATTACGGCGGACGGTTTTCTCTATAATATGGTGAGAATCATCGCGGGAACTTTGATTGAAATAGGTTTAGAAAGAGCGGAAGTGGGGACAATCGAGAAGGTTTTAAAGACAAAGGACAGAATGCACGCAGGTCCGACGGCGCCGCCCGAGGCGCTGTGTCTTGAAAAACTTTTTTTGAAAGGCGATTATGAAAACAAAAATAAAAAAGAGTAAAAAAGTTAAGATTCTTCAAGGAATAATTATCTCGCTTATAATTGTTCTTCTCGGGGTAACCGTTTTTCTCTTTCGCTATCAAATAAATGTTTATAGCCTGAAAAGGGTGATCGGGAATCTCGGGTTTAACAAATTTTCAAACGGGAAATTCGAAACTATCGACCTTGCCTATGACACCGCGCTATCGCCTGTATTCGGCACGGCGCGCGATATTTTCATCTTGGCTTGCGGCAACAAAATAGTTTTGACCGATTTCGGAGGAGATGTCGCTTACGAAGAGAGCGTGCAGTTCCTTTCACCCGCGATCCATACGGCGGAAAAGCAGTACGTTGTTTTCGACAGAGGCGGCCGCGAATATCGCAGATTTTCGGGATACAGCCTTGCAAAAACTGCAACAACCGAAAATGCGATTATCGATATGAAGGTCAACAGATACGGCGAAATGCTTTCAATTACCGGGTCGACGTCGCATAAATGCGCGGCAGCGGTATATGACCAGCGCGGCAAAGAGATTTATAAATATGAATTTGCCGATGATTATGTAGTTTGCGGTGATTTGGCGGACGACGGCAAAAAATTCGCCCTTGCGTCGCTTAAAACTATCGACGGTGAAATAACTTCTACAATCGCGTTTTACAGCATAAAAGAAAAAGAGCCCCAGAGCAAAACAGAGCTTGACGGCGAGCTTATTATATCGGCCGACTATAAATCAAACGGCAATATCGCAGTAATTACCGATAAAGCGGTTTACTCGTTTTCGGCATCGGGTTCGCTTGTCGACAGGTTTGATTTTGCTGGCCGCAGCCTTCAGTTTTTTGACCGGTCGGACAGAAGCCAGACCGCTGTTGTGCTCAATAAAAATCAAATCGGCTCATCCACAAATCTTTGCGTTATCGATGCAAACGCAAAAAAAGTATCTGATATTTTTCTCGGAATTGAGGTAAAATCAATTATAGCAAGCAATCAAAGAGTTCTTTTGCTGTCGGGAGATAAGCTAATAGTTTACGATGTTTTCGGTGAAAAAACCGATTCCATTATAACAAGCGGCGATTTGCGAACGGTGCTTCTTAGCAAACAATATGGAGCAATCGGCGTTTATATCGACCGCGTCGAACCTATCGCCATAAAATAAAAGGGGGGCTTTGCTTGAATATAGCGCTTGATGTTTTTTCGGTTGTCGTCATAATCGCCTGCGTCGTCGCGGGTTATAAAAACGGGCTAATTAAAACCCTGTTCGGACTGCTTAAAACGGTTCTTGCTATGGGGCTTGCCTTTATATTTTCAAAACCCGTCGGCGAGCTTTTTTATGACCTGTTTATGAAAGACGCATTTGAAAAATTTACGACAAATCAGCTTCAAAAACTCGGGCTTGGCTCGCTAAATTCGATCGATTCGCTGCTGAAAAGCATAACCGATCCCGTTTCAAAATATATCGAGTCGCTCGGGAGCAATGCATCGGACGTGCAAAATGCGTTTAATTCCGCAAGCGGAGGTAACGCCGCAAACGCCGCGCTTGAAGCGATTTACAGCCCGATGGCGCATACAGCAAGCAGGGTGGTGGCGTTTATTGCAATATTCGTCGTGCTGTTAATATTCTTCAGCTTGCTTGCCGCCGCGCTGAACTTTTTGACTAAAGGCGGAGTTTTGGGCGGACTGAATAAATTTTTAGGGCTACTGATAGGTCTTGTCGAAGCAGCCGTGATTTTATATTTGGCATGCATGGGAATTAAACTCCTCCTTCCGATTTCCGCACAGTGGAAGACCTTCGCAATTACAGAGGAGACTATAGACAACACCGTGGTATTTAAGCAGGCGTATTATTTGATAAACGCTGCAGCTGAGGAAAAACAATAAATCAATTAGGAGAAAAAAGTGAACGTACCAAACGCATTATCAATTTTCAGAATAGTACTTATTCCGGTTTTCTGCATAGTATACTTTTGGCAGAACCCATACGCGCCGTTTTGGGCGGGGCTTGTGCTGCTGTTGTCGTTTTGCACCGACATTCTTGACGGATACATTGCAAGAAAATTTAATCAAATTACCGATCTCGGTAAAATTCTCGATCCGGTGGCGGATAAGCTGACGCAGGTAGCGGTTGTGCTTTGTCTTTATTTTGCAAAGGTCGTTCCGCTGTTTGTCCCGATTTTCTTTGCCGCAAAAGAGCTTATAATAATGATCGGCGGTGCGTTGCTTATGAAAGACAAAAGCATTGTCGTCTCCGCGTCGTGGTTCGGGAAGGTCGGCACAGGATTATTTTATATAATTATGATGTCGCTTATAGCGTTCCCGAGATATTTTGAAATTCATAATGTGTTAAAATCTTGGCTCATTATTGTTGTTATACTATGGGCGGTAGTCGCGGGAATAATGTATACCGCGAAGTATTTTAAGATAAAAAAAGAAGGCGTTGAATAGATGATTTGTTCAAGATGCAAAAAGCGCCCCGCGGTGGTTTTTGTGACCAAGCTCGAGGGCGACGAAAAGAAGAATGAAGGACTTTGTATGCAGTGCGCTACAGAGCTCGGAATAACTCCGGCAATTAACGTGGCGGAGCAGTTCGGCATATCCCCGGAAGAAATGGACGGCATGGCGCAGCAGTTTATGCAGATGATGGAAAACCAGGAGACAGACGAAGAAAACGAAGAGGGAAGAACAGCGTCGTTTCCGAATTTCGAAAAACTTTTCGGCGGAAAAGGCGTGCAGAAAGAAGAAAAGAAAGAAACAAAAGTGCCCGAGGAAAAAAGCAAAAATCATCGGAAACATCTCGAGCAATACGGAATAAACCTTATCGAGCAGGCTAAAGAGGGTAAAATAGACCGGATTATCGGCAGGGATAAGGAAATTGCCCGCGTAATCCAGATTTTAAACCGCAGGACAAAAAACAACCCCTGCCTTATCGGTGAACCTGGTGTCGGCAAGACCGCGGTTGTCGAAGGGCTTGCCCTTAAAATTGCGGACGGAGAAGTCCCGGCAAAGCTCAGGGATGCCGAGGTGTATCTGCTTGATTTAACGGCGCTTGTCGCGGGAACTCAGTTTCGCGGCCAGTTCGAAAGCAGAATAAAAGCGCTTGTCAGCGAAGTGAAAAAACTCGGCAATATAATTTTGTTTATCGATGAGGTTCATAACCTTGTCACCGCGGGAGACGCGGAGGGCTCGATGAATGCCGCGAACATCTTGAAGCCTGCGCTTTCAAGAGGCGAAATCCAGGTCATCGGCGCAACGACTTTCAACGAGTATCGTAAACATATAGAAAAGGACAGTGCGCTTGAAAGGCGTTTTCAGCCTGTTGTGGTTGAAGAACCGACTATTGACGATTCGGTAAGTATTCTTAAAGGAATCAAAAAATATTACGAGCAGCATCACGGCGTTATTTTTGACGATGTAAGTATCAGACAGGCCGTTTTGATGTCCGAAAGATATATCACCGACCGCTTTTTGCCTGATAAGGCTATTGACCTTATCGACGAGGCGGCGAGCTCGGCGAGCATTTCGGATGAAACATATAACGAAAGATATTTAAAAGAAAGAGAACTTTTAAAAATCCGCTTTGAGATTTCTGAACTCGAGGAAAAGGACGAAATCAATTACGAGCTTCTCGCGGAGCTCCGGGCAAAAGAATGCAAGATTGAAGAAGACCTCGCGAAAATCTCGGAAATGCCGGTTATATCGATAAGCGTGGATAAACTTGCTGAAGTTATCGAGCTTTGGACCGGGATTCCGGCAAGCAAAATCAAGGAAGATGAGCTCGACAGCCTGCGAAATTTGTCGGGCAGACTAAAAGCGCGCGTTATCGGGCAGGACGACGCTATCGATTCGGTTTGCGCGTGCATTAAGAAAAACAGAGTCGGCATCAGCCCGAAGAAAAAACCGGCATCATTTATCTTTACCGGGCCTACCGGCATAGGAAAAACCGAGCTTGTAAAAAGGCTTTCGGCAGAGCTTTTTGACGGCGTTGAAACGCTTATTCGCCTTGATATGAGCGAGTTTATGGAAAAACACTCGGTATCGAGGATTATCGGCTCGCCTCCCGGCTATGTCGGATATGACGAGGCGGGGCAGCTTACCGAAAAGGTCAGGCGCCGTCCGTATTCGGTCATTCTTTTTGACGAAATTGAAAAAGCCCATCCCGATGTTTTAAATATTCTTTTGCAAATTCTCGACGACGGCAGAATCACCGATGCCCACGGCAGAACGGTGAATTTTGAAAACACGATAATCATTATGACATCGAACGCGGGAAGCCAGTATAAAAGCGCGATGGTCGGATTTAACCGCACAGCGGAGGAGATTGCCGAAGAAAAGGCAAAAAAGGCGCTGCTTGAATTTTTGCGACCCGAGTTTATAAACAGGGTTGACGAAATTATCGCCTTCAAGCCGCTTAATATGGAAAGCTTTGAAAAAATTGCAGAGCTCATGCTCGGCGACTTAAAAGAAGCGATGGAAACAAACGGGCGCACACTTTTATATGATACCGACGTGCCGCAGCTTCTCGCAAAGAAATCTTTTAGCGCGACATACGGCGCAAGAGAAATAAGACGTATTTTGGAAAAGCAGATTGAAAACAAGATTGCCGAAAAGATTATCGAGCTTGACGGCAAGGTTGAAACCCTTTATATCAAGGTAAAAGACGACGAATTTATAATTGAAAGCTGATGCTTCGAAAAAAGGCGGGTAGCAAAGTTTATCCGCCTTTTTTCGCATAAATTTGTGTTGACATATGAATTTGCCTTTGGTAAACTGATTAGGTCAGAAAACGCGCAGGTGTAGTTCAATGGTAGAATGTCAGCCTTCCAAGCTGAACACGTGGGTTCGATTCCCATCACCTGCTCCAATATGCGCATGTAGCTCAGGTGGATAGAGCAACTGCCTTCTAAGCAGTAGGCCAGGGGTTCGAGTCCCTTCATGCGTACCACAAACGGCGTTTTGGGCGCCGTTTATTAATATGGTGGGTATAGTTCAGTTGGTTAGAGCGCCAGTTTGTGGCACTGGAGGTCGGCGGTTCGAATCCGCTTACCCACCCCATTTTAAAAACAAACCGTCGTTTTAAGCGGCGGTTTTAAAATACTGGGGCGTAGCCAAGTGGTAAGGCACCAGACTTTGACTCTGGCATCCCGCTGGTTCAAATCCAGCCGTCCCAACCAAAACATCTAAAAAAGTCCGCAAAACGGACTTTTTTGTCTTTTTAGGGTAGAATAAACCTATTAATCAGTTCTGTGTATTAAAAGGAGGCTTTATGTTAAGCGAAAAAATTGAATCGGCCAGAGTGATGGCGATAGGCGCCGTGTGTGATAGCGGCGTTCAGTATAACAGCAGCGAAGCCTCTTTGGATGAGCTTGCAAGCCTTGTGAAAACAGCGGGCGGAGAGGTTTTTTGCACGGTTTTGCAAAACCGTAAGTCGCCTGATCCCGCAACCTTTATCGGCGAGGGAAAGGTTAAAGAAGCAAAGGATATTGCCGCCGCAAATGAAATCGACCTCGCGGTCTTTGACGGCGAGCTTTCGCCGTCTCAGCTGAAAAATCTTGAAAACGAGCTTGAGCTTCGTATAATCGATCGAAGCATGCTGATTCTCGATATTTTCGCACTTCACGCCGTAACGCGTGAGGGCAAACTTCAGGTCGAGCTTGCACAGCTGAAATACACAATGCCGAGACTTACCGGCAAAGGGATAGAACTTTCGCGTCTGGGCGGAGGCATAGGTACAAGAGGCCCCGGTGAAACAAAGCTCGAAACCGACAGACGACACATAAGGACGCGCATTGCCGCCCTGAAAGAGGAACTTGCCGTTCTTGAAAAAAACAGGGGAGAGCAGCGAAAAAGCCGGGATAATTCGGGAATTGCGCGAGTCGGCATAATCGGTTATACGAATGCGGGTAAAAGCACCTTGCTCAACCTGCTTACAGGCGCAGATCTATTAGCGGAGGACAAGCTTTTTGCAACCCTTGATCCG
>JAVBPR010000028.1:0-30403 GCA_031549485.1 Eubacteriales bacterium
TTTAATAAATTATTTAGCCGGAAGAAAGCAGAATTTTAAAAACTATATTTGACGGAATTACCCCGGCAGGTTTTGCCGAAATGCATCAAAGCCCGCCGAAGATTCCGCAAAGAAAGGAACAGAAAGACCCGGCAAAAACAAAAGCGCGCAGGGGAAAACACAGACCTTTCGGTCTGCCCCTACACGCTTGTAAACAGCATTACTAAAGGATTTCCGCGCTTGCCAACCGAGAAGGATTGTGTTAAAATTAACACGCGGCGGCGGGTTATCCCGTATGTGTAGGGCTATCGGTTTAGTGGTTCCCTATTACATGCCGAGAGGTGTTAGAGCACTTCTCGGACGCTGCGGCCTTTTTTGCCCAGGCCTTTGTAGACAGTATAATACGATAAATCCATAATTACAATACTATAGTATTAGTATTTTCCTTTTTAAAAAGTTATTCTAAAAAAGAAAGGAAGATACAAAATGTTTAGTGAAAGATTTAAAGAGCTTAAAACAGCTTATAATTATACATCAAAGCAAATTATGGACGGGTTGAAAATCTCTAAACAAACAGTTTCGAACTGGGAAAACAATAATGTACTTCCGTCCATTGATATGTTGATGAAGACAGCCGCTTTTTTTAATGTAACAACAGATTATATGCTTGGTCTGAGCGATAGAAAATATATAGAAGTTTTAGATTTAACAGATAGCGAAATCGCCAGAGTCCAAATGATTATTAATGATATTTCTAAAAACAAAAAATAAAGAAAAGACTAACCACCGCGCAAATAGCGCGGCGGTTTTATTTTTGTAGGGGCGGATTCCATACCTGTCCGCAAAATTGTAGGGAGCGACGACCTCGGCGCTCCGTCTATAGCATTATCGGAATACGGCAATATTGTTAAAGAGCTTATCGAAAAATTAAAAGCTATTACGAGGTATTGCTTGATAAACAAGTTATAATGCCGTATCATGCAGATTTGATTGTCGGTGTAAAAGGCGGCGTGCCGCGGTCGTCACGCCCTACGAAAATATGGCGATGCGGGAATTGCCCCATATTTTTGCGTTATTCAATTAATGCGGAACGATGTAGGCATCGCCCGCACGCAAAAAAGGAGAGCGGCAAAAGCCGCTCTCCTTTTTTAACATATTTATTCTTCTGTTGTATTAAACTTTTTGCCGAGCCGCTGGAAGAAAAGCGAAATTCCAAGCCCGCCCAAAAATGCTATAACCGCAATCAGCCAGCGCATAAAACTATCGGGTAGCGAACTCGGGAAAATCGCCGTGAGGCTGCCGCACATGAATCCGAACACCAAATAATAGGCAAAGCAGGTATACCGCTCAAAAACAAATTTTGTAACCCTTGAAAACAGCACCATCCCGAGCGCGAAACAAATCACAAACGGAAGAAGAACCGAAGCGGCGCCCCAAAAATTCGTGATATACCCTGCCGCCGTCTGCAATAGGTAATCATAAACTGAAAACAGCATCAGAATCATCGAAATCGACATTCCCGGCATCATGCTGCACACTCCGCAGACGAGCCCCGAAACGCAAAGATACCACAAGCTGACCTGCATCATAGCCTCTCCGGCGAAGTTGTTTCTTGCCAAAATCCCGAAAGTACAGGCGATGGCAAAAGTCACGATAAGCCCGACAAGATAGTGCACCTTGAATTTTGCGAGAGTCATCCGCTTAAAAATATTCGGAAGTCCGCCGGCAATCAGCCCCATAAAAAGAAGCCTTGCCCCGACCGGGTAATTTTCAAAGATATACGCGAAAAGCTCGACAAACAAGGCGATGCTAAGTATCGCGCCAAGTCCCACCGGAATGATATATCCAAGATTTTTTTTGAAATTTTTAAAAGGGTTTGAAACAATTATTATGAGGTCCTCATAGATGCCCATCATAAGCGCAATAACGCTGCTGCTGACTCCCGGGGCGATAACGCTCAGCCCCAAAAAACAGCCGCACAGCATACGATATAAAAATTTTTTCAATTTCTCTGCCGTCATTTTACTTCCTTTATTCGCCTATTCGCCTTTGATGAGAGCGTACATTTTACAGTCCGCGATTTCCCCGTTTTTTATAGCATTTTTTCGCAAAACGCCTTCAAGGGAAAATCCAGCTTTTTCAAGAACCCTGCAGGACGCGGCGTTAAATGAATACGGCTCCGCAAAAATCCTTATAATATCAGTATTTTGAAAAACCCACTCGCAAGCGGCTTTTACCGCTTGTGTGCAAATTCCTTTACCCCAAAAACGCTCCCCGATATAATAACCAATTTCGGCTGTAAATCTATGGACATTATCTTTAGGAAACACGCCGATGTTTCCCGCCACTTCGCCAGAAACGGTGATAGCCCAAGTAAATGAAGTTTTGCCGTCCGCCGCAAGAACGCCCGAAATATAATCCAAACCGTCTTTTTCAGTATATGGAAAAGGCAGCCCGTCTCTTAGATTGTCCTGAACTTTTTTGTTGTTCACCGCTTGCGCCAGCGCTTTCGCGTCATCCAAGCAGAGCTTTCGCAATGCTACCTGCATAATTTTTCCACTTTTCTTTTTTACTTATTATATCATATAAGCGAGGGTTTCTAAAAAGAGTTTTTTGCGATAGAATTAAAAATTTTTGCGTGCGCCAAATTCGCTTGCATTTTATTATATAAAATTGACAATTATATGATTTTAGTTTAAAATATTAATTTGTCGACATAATATATTTGATACGGAGGAGTATCGAAGTGGTCATAACGAGGCGGTCTTGAAAACCGTTTGGGTGCAAGCCCACGGGGGTTCGAATCCCTCCTCCTCCGCCAAAATAAAGAAGTCCTGCACTTTGCGGGACTTCTTTATTTTTTGTGAATTATCAAAGCGGGATTCGAACCCCGGGAGGGCTGCGGGCGGCAGGAAAAGCTGCCGGCGGCAGGTTTTTAGCCCGCAGTAGGAGCGCGGTACCGAAATGCAAAGCATTTGGGTGCGCGACGTCATCAGTATGCCGGAGCGCAGCGAGGCAGACGTGAATCCCTCCTCCTCCGCCAAAATAAAGAAGTCCCGCACTTTGCGGGGCTTCTTTATTTTTTGTGAATTATCAAAGAGGGATTCGAACCCCGGGAGGGCTGCGGGCGGCAAGAAAAGCTGCCGGCGGCAGGTTTTAAAAACTATCCTTATAAAATATCAGCCATACCGTTTCGGTATGGCTGTTTTATTTCCGGAAAATCTTTTTATTACTTATAATTTTGCGTTAATGGAAATACTAAAGTGGTAAAACTCCGTCCTGCCGGCAGATACTTAAAATAAGAAATTAGCGCAAAATGAGGTAATAAATATGAATTCCATTTGGACCGAAACTATAAATATAAAGGATTTTCAGGCGCTTGATGGCGACCGGAAAACCGATGTGCTGATAATCGGCGGAGGCATTGCCGGGATGCTTTGCGCCCGCTTTTTGCACGATGCCGGCATTGATTACATGCTTGTTGAATCAAACAAAATCGGCAGCGGCATCACAAAAAACACCACCGCAAAAATCACATCGCAGCACGGGCTGATGTACGACAAACTTCTAAAAGACGCGGGGGTGGAAAAAACGAAAATGTACCTTCGCGCAAACGAGCTTGCCATTTCGCAATTTAAAAAGCTGTCTGAAAATTTTTCCTGCGATTTTGAGGAAAAGGATGCTTTTGTATACTCAAAAGATGATATTAGAGCCATTGAAGCCGAAATAACTGCGCTTCATAAAATCGGATATAGCGCGAGATTTACAAATTCTGTGCCCCTGCCCTTTGACATCGCGGGGGCGGTTCGCTTTGAAAAACAGGCGCAGTTCCACCCCAAAAAATTCCTCGCGGGAATTTCGCAGGATCTTAATATCTTCGAAAACACTTTGGTAAAAGAGCTGATGCCTGGCAAAGCGGTTACAAACCGCGGCGTAATCTCTGCCGAAAAAATCATTGTTGCCACGCATTTTCCGTTTCTCAACAAGCATGGCGCATATTTTTTAAAAATGTATCAACACCGCTCCTACGCGATTGCTCTTGAAAATGCGCCGAATATCGGCGGTATGTATCTCGAGGAAAAAATCGACGGGCTTTCGTTTAGAAATTACGATAATCTGCTCATAATCGGTGGCGGCGACCACAAAACCGGCAAAGAGGGCGGCAACTGGAAAGTGCTGCGGGAGCTCGCGGAGCAAAGCTATCCCGTCGCGAAAGAAACTTACGCATGGGCGGCGCAGGACTGCATGACTCTTGACGGCGTTCCGTATATCGGAAAATACGGCGGCTCCGCTAAAGGGCTTTACGTCGCGACCGGTTTTAATAAATGGGGCATGACTTCAAGCATGGTAGCGGCGATGATTTTGCGCGACACGGTGCAGGGCAAAAAAAATGATTTTGCCGAAGTTTTTTCGCCGCAACGCAGCATGTTAAAGCCTCAGCTTCTCATAAACGGATTTAACGCGGTTACAAATTTATTGCGTTTCTCGCAAAAACGATGCCCTCATCTCGGGTGCGCGCTTCGGTGGAATTCGGTCGAGCGAACGTGGGACTGCCCCTGCCACGGCTCTCGATTTGAGGAGCATGGCGAGCTGATCGACAATCCCGCCACAGGAGATTTAAAACTTTGAAACCGTATTTTGAGGGGCTGTATTTTAAACATCAAAAAGGCGATAACACGCTCTCTTTTATCGCCGGGATTGCAGCGGACCGCGCGTTTATACAGATAATAAACAACAGCGGCTCAAAGGTAATTTCCTTTCCGCGCTCCGAATATTCCAAAGGCAAGGTTTTGCGCATTGCCGATAGTAGCTTTTCGGATTACGGCATAAAAATCAATATTAAACAATGCGGCATATCCGCTTCGGGCGAAATCAAATATTTTGATAAAACGCCGCTTAAATACGATATCATGGGGCCTTTTCGCTTTTTCCCCATGCAATGCCGTCACAAAGTTTTGAGCCTTTATCACCGCACCGAGGGAGCTATCGAGATAAACGGCGAAAAATTTGATTTTGCCGGCGGAGTGGGTTATATCGAAGGGGACAGCGGCAGGGATTTCCCAAAAAATTATTCCTGGATACATTGCAGTGATTTCCCCGGAAAATGCAGCATTATGGTATCGATAGCCGATATTCCGTTTATGGGTTTTGAATTCCGGGGATGTATCGCCGCCATTTACTTTGAGGACAAAGAATACCGGCTTGCGACCTATCTCGGCGCGAAAATCGCGGAATGCAGCGAAAACAAAATAATTATTGCCGGCGGAAAAATGCGGCTTGAAATCGATATCGATTGCTCGATCGGCCACAACCTTCTCGCCCCCGCGGACGGGGTGATGACCAGAAATATTTCGGAACGCATTGCCTGTTCTGCCCGTTTCCGATTCTTCCGCGGAAAGAAAATCCTGTTTGACTACCACAGCAATAACGCGAGTTTCGAGTATTCGAAACAATAGAAGTTCTGCACATTCAGAATGGCAAAGGCTGCATTTTTGCAGCCTTTTTTGTTTACAAATCTGTCATATTGTTTTATATAAATTATGTTAAAATAGCCTTGAATTTACGGAGGGTTTATGTTTTATTACGTTTTTCATATATTGCTCGGCTCGGTTTTCGGCTTTATTCCGCTTCTGCCGATTCTTGCGCTTTATCATTTTTTCCTCGCAAAAAAAGAAAAGGTGAAAGGTCTTGCGCCTTCCCTTTCGCACACGATTTTCATCTATATTTTTTGCTTTTCGCTTTTATCGATTTTTACCGCGACCGCCGCGCCGAATATCTACAGCCACGCAGGCACGCTAAGGCTGAACCTTATCCCGTTTATCGATATAACGACAAACTATGTGCAGTATGTTGAAAATATTCTGCTCTTTATCCCGTTTGGATTTTTGCTGCCCTTGCTTTGGAAAAATTTCGGGAAACTGCGCATGACGCTTATCGCGGGAGCGGGTTTTTCGCTGTTTATCGAAATAGTTCAGATATTTACTATCCGGGTTACCGATATCGACGATTTGCTGATGAACACCGCGGGCACGGTAATCGGATATTTTATTTTTATCGGAATAAAAAAGGCATTTCCGAAAATCACTAATTGTTCGCTTGATACAACCCGCCGCAAATGGGAGCCGTATATTTACTTTGGATTTTCTTATTTTGTTATGTTTTTCTTCGCGCCTTTAGTCGGTTCACTTTTTCTCGGACCTGCGAGATTCCAATAAAAAAACGCCCATTCGGGCGTTTTTTTATTTTATAAAATCTCGAAGCGGTTTTTCTGATAATTTATCAGCCCGTCTTTTTTCATGCGGCTTAGCTCGTGCGAAAGCGCCGTCCTGTCGATACATAAAAAATCTGCCATGCCCTCTCTGTCAAACGGAATTTTCGTTTTTTTGCTCTTTCCGGAACCATTGATTTCCAAAAATGCGAGAACCTTTTCCCGAATTGTTCGTTTGCTTAAAATCTCCAATTTGCTTTGCAGCATTATATTTTTCCGCGCCAGAGTTTCAAGCAGGTTTTTTATCAGTTTCAAGTGATGGTCACATGCTTTTTCGCACGGTGAAAATATTTTAGAATACGAAATCAGCAGCACTTCCGAATCGGCGGAGCAGATTACGCTAATCGGGATTTCTTCGGTTCCAGCACAGCAAAAAGCCTCGCCGAAAAGTTCGCCCGCGGAAAGTGCGGCAATAATCGTTTTTCTGCCGTCGATATCCTCGCGAATCACCTGTGCTTTGCCCGAAAGAACTATTCCTACCTGCTCTATTTTCTCGCCTGCCCTAAAAACAAATTCGCCCGATTTATATTTTTTCGCCGCAGCATTAAGGCAAGAAACAGCCGTCAGCAAAGACTTTTCTTCTATTCCTTTAAAAAGAAGTGTGGTTTTTAAAACATTTAAATATTTTTCCATAATTTTTCCCTTTTCGTGTTATTTACCACCAAATTTATGCTTTGATTATAGTATATTGAGTATAGTAATTCAAGCGAAAAAGGAGAAAAAAATGATAAGACAAATTATAAAAATTGATAAAGAACTTTGCAACGGATGCGGACTTTGCGTTTCCGCGTGCCATGAGGGCGCTATAGGTATGGTCGACGGAAAAGCCGAGCTTTTGCGCGATGATTACTGCGACGGACTTGGAAATTGTTTGCCTGTTTGCCCGACCGGAGCAATCACATTTGAGCAGCGCGAAGCTTCCCCATTCGACGAAAAAGCTGTTGCGGAAAATATGGAAAAGGTTCAGCCGGAAAAACTTCCCTGCGGTTGCCCCGGAACCCAGTCGCGCAGCTTTAACCGCGGTGCGGAAGCAAAGCCCGCGCCGGTGTCCACAAACTCGGCGCCCGCGGAATCCCAGCTTCGTCAATGGCCGGTTCAAATAAAACTTGTTCCGGTAAATGCCCCTTATTTTGATAATGCCAACCTGCTTGTTGCGGCAGACTGCGCGGCGTATGCCTACGCGAATTTCCACAATGAATTTATCCGCAACAAAATCACTGTTATCGGCTGCCCCAAACTTGACGAAGGCGATTACAGCGAAAAACTTACCGCAATTATTAAAGAAAACAATATTAAATCGGTTACCGTTGTCCGCATGGAAGTTCCCTGTTGCGGCGGAATCGAACACGCCGTCAAGACCGCGCTGCAAAACAGCGGCAAGATGATTCCGTGGCAGGTCGTCACCATCTCGACCGACGGCCAAATTTTGGATTAATAAAAATTGTCCGGTTGGCATTTTAGAATGGCAACCGGGCATTCTATACATAATAACGCCAAATAAAATAAAAGGAAAATTTCTATGAAACATGTTTGCATTATTTGCGGCTATGTCTATGACGACGCGCTACCATTTGCACAGCTTCCCGATGACTATGAATGCCCTATCTGTGGGGTTGGGAAAAGTAAATTCGAAGAGCTAAATCACAATCACAAGGAAGCTTTTTTGAAGATAAATTACGGCTTGTATGTGGTTTCGTCTAAAGACGGCGACAAGGACAATGGCTGTGTTATCGATGCTCTTATGCAGCTTACCGACAACCCGCCGGTCGTTGCTTTTTCAATTAACAAAACCAACCTGACTCACGATGTTCTGAAAAATTCTAAAGAATTCAATATTTCTATTCTTACCGAAGACGCGCCAAACGAGCTATTCCGAATATTCAGCGCGCGCTCAGGCAAGGATATTAACAAATTTGAAGAATTTACCGATACGAAACGAAGCGCCAACAGCATTTACTATCTTACAAAATACGCAAATACTCGCTTATCAGGGAAAATCATCGATGCTATCGATGCCGGCAGTCACACGCTGTTTCGCGGCGAAATCACCGAATCCGAAATTTTTAATAATAAAGACACGCTGACTTACAGCGATTACCGAAAGGAGATGAAATACAAACAAATGTTTTGCTACCAATGTCAACAAACCGCAAAAGGAACCGGCTGCACCATGGTCGGTGTCTGCGGCAAAAAACCGGATACCGCCCACGAACAGGATGTTCTCACCTGTGAGATGATCGGGCTTGCAACAATTATGCGGGAAAAAACCGAGTACTGCGCACCGGCTATCGACCTGCTCGTAGACGGTCTTTTCACGACCATTACTAACGTCAATTTTGACACCGCAAATATCAAAGCGCTTGCAGAAAAAATTGCCGAAAAGCGCGAAAAACTCGGCGGAGGGGAAGCTATCTCCAGCGAAGAATTATTCCACGGCGACACCGACCTTGTTTCGCTCCGCTCCACACTTTTGTTCGGGCTTCGCGGAATGGCCGCTTACGCGCACCACGCCCGCGTTCTCGGAGAGCGCAACCCCGAAGTGGATAACTGGTTTGTAAAAGGAATGGCGGCAATCGGCGAAGAGCATACGGTAGACGAGTGGCTCGCGCTTCTTATGGAATTCGGCCAAATCAACTTAAAATGCATGGAGCTGCTTGACCACGCGAACACCTCCGCTTACGGAAATCCGGTTCCGACCAAGGTACCGCTAATGATCGAGCCCGGTCCGTTTATCGTCGTTACCGGACACGATTTATATGATTTGCAGATGCTTCTTGAGCAAACAGACGGAAAGGGCGTCAACGTTTATACCCACGGCGAAATGTTGCCGGCGCACGGCTATCCGGAACTGAAGAAACATCCGCAGCTTAAAGGAAATTTCGGAACGGCATGGCAGAATCAGCAGAAGGATTTTGATAATCTTCCCGCTCCGGTTCTGTTCACAACCAACTGCCTCATGATACCGCGCGAAAGTTACAGCGACAGGATTTACACAACTTCGGTTGTCGCTTTCCCCGAGCTTACGCATATTGCGGCGGATGAAAACGGCCACAAGGATTTCACCGCAATTATCGAGCATGCCATAAAGCTCGGCGGATATCCGGAAGCGCAAAAGCGCACAGGACAGAACGGCGGCACAACCGTCACCACAGGATTTGGCAGGCAGACCGTTCTCGATAACGCACCTGCGATTATCGACGCAGTAAAAGGCGGAGCAATCAAGCACTTCTTCCTTGTCGGCGGATGCGACGGCGCGAAACCCGAGCGCAGCTATTACACAGAATTTGTAAAGCAAACTCCGTCCGACACCGTTATTTTAACTCTCGCCTGCGGCAAATTCAGAATCAACGATCTCGACATCGGCTCTATTGGCCCATTCCCGCGCATTTTGGATATGGGGCAGTGTAACGACGCATACGGCGCTATTCAGGTTGCGGTCGCCCTGGCGGGCGCATTCGATTGCGGCGTAAACGATTTGCCGCTTACCCTTGTTCTCTCTTGGTACGAGCAAAAGGCGGTTTGCATTCTTCTTACCCTTTTGTCGCTCGGAATCAAGAATATTTACATCGGACCGAGCGTTCCCGCGTTTTTCTCCGAGGCGGTGCTTAATGTTATCGTCGATAAATTCGGACTTACACCTATTGGCACTCCCGAAGCGGATTTGGCAAAAATCCTCGGCAAATAATAAAATAAATATATAAGTCCCTGCGGAACTTTAGTCCGCAGGGATTTGTTTTTGCCACAGCCGTCGTTATAACAGCTGTGGCAAAAGCCTATATATTATGCTCCCTTTGTTTCCACAACTTGTCAAATTCCCCGTTTTATGCGATAATAATTGCAATATTATTAGTAAGGAATGAATAACTATGAGCCAAGGTATTTCACTTTTACTCACAGTGCTGCCGATTGTCGCAATACTTGTGCTTCTGCTTGTTTTCAAAAAACCGGCGGATATCACAGGGCTTATCGGCTGGGCAATCGTCGCGGTCATCGCGGTGGTTTTTTTCAAAACCGGCGTTTTCACCGTTTTGCGCGCTTCGGTCGGCGGGCTTGTCTCCTCTTTCCCGGTTTCGCTTATCGTTGCGGCTTCGCTTTTGCAGATTACAATCATGCAAAAAACCGGCGCGCTCCGAAGAATTGTCATTTTCATTAAAACGATTTCGACCGCTAACCGCGCCGTTTCAATTATGATGGTTAATATCGGATTTGGAATCCTAATGGTTTCGGTCGGCGCCACCCCGGTTTCGATTTTGCCGCCGATTCTCCTTGCCGTCGGGTATTCTACATATACCGCAATCGCCCTGCCCGCAATCGGCTATGACGCGCTTTGCACCTATGCGCTTCTCGGCGCGCCTATCGTTGTTTTTGTCGATGTGGCGAACGCATTTTTCAAGGCGAACAATATCGACAGCGTTATGACTCTTTCAAAAGCGGGCGGAATATTTTTCTTATTCCTGCCGCTTGTCACAACCCTAATCGGATTTGCCATGCTTTGGATTGTCGGCAAATGGAAAGAAGTTAAAAAAGGATTTTTCCCTGTTATCATCACCGGCGCGGTTATTTCGGTCACCGCATATTTTACAAACAAAATCGACAACTTGGTTCCGCTTACCGGCGTTATCTGCGGAATTGCGGTTATTATTGCGATGGCGCTCTTCCTTAAATTAAAAGGCGAAAAAATTATCGACCGCAGCAAACTCACCGAAGAGGAACTAGCTTTTGAAAAGGAAATGCCGCTTTGGCGCGCCCTTATGCCCTGGATTTTGCTTGCGGTAATTATTATCGGGCTCAATCTTCCGAAACCGCTCTTTAACTGGCTTTACAACACTATGGTACTTCCTATTAAAGGGCTTATGCCGGACGGCTCTGCTATTAAAACACGTGCTCTTTGGAATGCTTACACCTGGATTTTTGTCAGCACCTTCCTTTCGCTCCCCTTCCTCAAAATGAAAAAAGGAATGTTTGCAGACAGTCTTAAAACGTGGGGCAAACGCTCTTTCCGTCCCGTCTTTGCCGCCGCGATTTTCTTCGCCATCGGCACAGTTATGCAAATCGCGGGATACGATACCGTTACAAAAACTTTTGCGATGCCGAGCATGATTCAAACGCTCGCAAACGCTTCCGCCTCGGCTTTCCAGGGAATTTACGGATTTATCGCCTCGTTTATCGGCCTTATCGGCGGATTTATCACAGGCAGCGAAGCATCGACAATCGGCATGTTCGGCGGATACGTTCTTTCAACCGCGAATAAACTCGGGCTTACGGTAAACGCTATGATACTGACCGCTGCCGCTCTCGCTTTCGGCGGAGGGCTTGCAAGCGTTATTTCCCCCGCAAAGCTGCAAAACGCCGCCGCTTCCATCGATAAACTCGGCGAGGAAAACAAGGTCATGAAAACTGCTTTTGTTTTTGCGATTATTCTTACAACCGCAACCGCGTTGTTCGCAATCGGCGTTTTGTTATTCGGTATTGTGAAATAAAAAGTGTAAAATAAGTTATATAAAAAGCTCCTCGCTTTGGCGGGGAGCTTTTTTATGTAATAATGCTTTATCGAAAATACTATATTTATTTTAGTAAATTAAATAATTGTCGAGGAGAGTTATGAGAAATTACGGCGCGAAAAATTTTGTTGCAATTTTTATCGTCCTGGCGGTTTGCGTCACAACCGCGCTCGCGACGACAAACACAAAGGCTATCGAAACGGCAGTTTCCGCAAAAGGAGTAACGGTCAATTACCAAATAGTTGATTTCCCGCAAAGCCAAAAACCTCTTGAATCGGGCGGCACTTTATATGTTCCTTTGGTATATTTTGCAGAGGCGCTCGGATATGAAACCGAAAATTATCTTGATAACTACATAAATATCGGCGGCGGCGATGTTATAAGATATAAAGCGCAAAGCGATTTGCTAAAAGAAGCGACAGACTATTTGGGCGTCGACTCGCCCGAAAAAGCCGCCTTTGTTTGGGCAGAGGGTGTCAGGAAACGCAGCGGCGCAATGCAGTATAGCGTGATGACAAAAAATCTTAAAGAAGCCTATGAAAAAGATCTTGCCGGGCAGTTTGTCACCGGCATGTCGAGCCCGTGGATTGAGCATTTTGAAATTAACGAAACCGGAAAATCCGGCGATAACGCGCAGGCGTTTGAAGTAAACTTCAGCACTATAACATCGGCGGGCCCGTCAGAACCTTTTGCTGTAAAACTCGAAATTATAAAAGACGGCGATTTTTGGCGGATATCAAAGGTTCTAGGCGATGAAATATCCTTAGCATACACCGGGTTTAAAAAATAAAGACCGGAAGAAAAATTTCTTCCGGTCTTATTTATCCCCGAAACGAGGTTATATTTTAGCCAAGCAGTCCTATTGAATTCAGCGCGAGAATGACAAAGTTAATGATAAACAATATCGAAGCGCCTGCGAGAATAGGATGGATTTCTTTGATTTTGCCTGTGCAAATTTTGATGAGGCAGTAGATAATAAATCCTGCCGCGATACCGTACGAAATGTTGTATGCAAACGCCATAATCGCAACGGTGAAGAATGCGGGAGCGGCGAATTCGAATTTGTCCCACTCAACATCTTTGAAAGAGCCTGCCATAAGGATTCCGACGATGATAAGGGCAGCTGAAGTTGCCTGTGCCGGAACAAGACCGAAAACATGTGAAAACGGCAAGCAAAGCGCGAACATGACAGCGACGACAACAGAAGTAAGTCCTGTGCGTCCGCCTGCGGCAATACCCGCGGCGCTCTCGACGTATGTAGTTGTGTTCGAGGTTCCGAACAATGCGCCGACCGAAGTTGCGGTAGCGTCCGCAAAGAGAGCCTTGTCCATTTTCGATTTAAAGCCGGTGCCGTTCATAAGAGCCTGCTCGTCTTTATCATCGAAAATTCCGCTTACGCGGCCTGTGCCGATGAATGTTCCGATTGTGTCAAATGTATCGGAGAGGCAGAAAGCGAAAACGGAAATTATGACAAGCACGATTTTCGAGCCGCTTGTAAACATAGAACCGAGCCCGTCCGAGCCGAAGAAAGCAAACGCGGTGTTTTTAACAGCGCCGATGCCCTCGATATCAAACCATTTGAAGCCTTCCGGAAGAGTAACTATTCCCATAAGAGCGCCGATAAGAGTTGTTGCAAGGATGCCAATAAAGAGGCCGCCTTTAACTTTCAGCGAAACGAGAACGATCATTATTACGATAGCGATAACCGAAAGTATAACCGCCGGATTATTGAATGTCGCAAGCTGCGGAACAGCTGCCGCGCCGGGTGTAAGCCCTTCGGTGGTAGCCGCAAATTCGATAAGCCCTGCATTTTTAAGGCCGATGTAAGCTATAAACAAGCCGATGCCGCCGCCAATAGCATTCTGAAGCGAACGAGGAATGGATTTGATTATTGACTTTCTGACCTTTGTAACAGTGATAAGAACGTTGATAAGACCGCAGATGAAAACCATCGCGAGCGCTTCTCTCCATGTAAAACCAAAGCCGAAGCAGATGGTGTAGGTGAAGAAAGCGTTTAGCCCCATGCCGGGTGCCTGTGCGTAAGGAACGTTAGCAAAAAGCCCCATTACAAGAGTGCCGACGATAGCGGCGAGAATGGTGGCAACGAAAACGCCTTTGCCGTCCATACCTGTAGCCGACAAAATCATAGGGTTAACTACGACGATGTAGACCATGGTAAAAAAGGTTGTTAAGCCGGCGACATTGTCGGTGCCCGGTTTGGTGCCGTTATTTTTCAAATCAAACATTTTTTATCCTCCCAATTTTTTAGAGTGTTTAGCTCAATAAAATTATAACAAAAGCAACATATTTCGACAACAAAAAATTCAAAATTAATTTACAAAAAATTTAAAAAGTATTAATATAGTATTCGGATAAGAAAACGAAAGGCGGATTTTTTTATGGACTATACTTTAAATGTCGCGGGGCTTACGAGAAAACTCCCGCTGTGCAAAATAAACGACAATCTTATGATTGCCGCGTTTGTTATTTTCGGCGATGTCGAGCTTACCGTTGCCTGCGCAAAGGAGCTTTTGGAAATCGCGCCGGAATATGATATCGCCATAACGGCGGAGTCCAAAGGAATACCGCTGATTCACGAAATGGCGCGGCAGAGCGGAAGCAACAATTACCTTGTTGCCCGTAAAGTGGCAAAGCTTTACATGAAGGAAGCGCAGGCGATTGAAGTCACCTCAATAACGACCGCAAAAAAGCAGGTTTTATACGTTGACAGAGATGATATGGAAGCTATGAAAGGAAAGCGCGTTTTGCTTGTCGACGATGTTATCAGCACCGGCGAATCGCTTCGTGCGCTCGAAAAGCTCGTAAAGGTTTCGGGCGGAATTATCGCCGGGCGAGTTGCCATCCTCGCCGAGGGCGACGCCATCCACAGGGATGATATTAAGTACCTCGCGCCGCTTCCCCTTTTCGACAAAAACGGAAATGTGATTGAATAAAGGTTAGCAAAAAGGAGCAGGAAATATTTCCTGCTTCTTTTTTACTTCACGGCGCAAATCTATTATCACTGGCGTTTTTATGTCAACCGTATTATACTTTAACTATACAGTGTTATGTTTGTGCTGAAAAATAGGTGTTAAAATGTTAGATTATCAAACCAAAGCAATAAATAATGTCAGAGAATACGCAAAAAGCAAAAGTGCCGATGATTTTGCTTATGTCACACAAATTTGTGAGCCGTTTCATATTGAAATCGAGACTCTGATAAAAAATGTTTTGAAAAATTCGGTCACGCTAAATTTTCATCCCGACAGGTTTTCAAATAACGGAAAAACAATACTGGAAAATTTATTAGAAGAGGGAAAATATCACGGTCAATTTCGCACCGGTATAACTAACGGCGGAGGAACAGCTTATATCGGAGGTGATCGCTACCTTTGGGAACAACGAATATTTAATAATGCATATCCGCAGGACTCAATCGAAAGACCAAAATACGGTGCTCTAAACATATTTCGATATCTTGACGGGGCTTCCGTCCGCTTCGGTTCATGTTTTTTTACTTTAAAACCTGAAGTGATTAACCGATGCACGTTCGCTTACGGAGATAGCTCGACAAATCCCACCACCCTTAGCACATGCGACACTTTTACGGGTGTTTTATCGGGATTATTTAAAGATTTGCAAGAAAACAAAAGAGTATTAAACGAGGTTATTTCATCCGAGCAAGAAACTTTAGCCGTTTTACTAAATTCAGATTTTAAGCTTAAAAACATTGGAAGAAATCTTGATTATTGCATTGAAACTCACATTCATGGAGATATTTTGTTATCCGAGGATGTAGAATGTTTTTACATAGACAGCTCTTTTGCAGAAACATCATTTGAAAAGCAAGCAAAGGCTCTATGCGAAAAATACGGATTAATTCTTCGTTTAATTCCCGAAAGGCGGTTGGCTGTCGAAAATATAGGAGATTTGTTTCGCGGTCCGAAAATCCCGATTTTAGCAAAAAAAATAGACTCTGTTTTTGATACATGCGGTTATATCAACGCTGAACTTATCGGTAGGACGGCGCGTGACAGCACTTTAAGTCCCGAAGATTGGCAAGATATCGGCAATCAGCAGGAGATTTTTCAGTATCTAAAGCAGCTCTGGCATACTGTTGCATACTTCGGATAGTTAAAAACAAATTCATTTGCAAGTTTAAAAGGCGTAGGAAAATATTCCTATGTCTTTTTTGTCACTGTTTTTACCAAAACACCGTTTATCCGCGCTTTTTCAAGGCGCGGATTTTTTGCTGTTGTTATTAAATTTTTTTCTGTTATAATAAATCGCAGAGCGTCAAAATATATAAAAACTCTTGGGGGATTTATGAATCCGGAAACTATGAAGCTTGTAGCAATTATTCTTTTTGCCGTTACCTATGTCTGCCTTATGATTTTTTCAAAAGCAAGGGCTTATATCGCGCTCGGGAGCGCCGCAATATTTGTTATTATCGGAATAATGCCGATAAAAGAACTTTTTACCTCGGTTGACTGGAACGTCATTATGATGATTGCGGGAACGATGGGAATCGTTTCGCTTTTTATCGAATCGCGCATGCCGGCAAAACTTGCCGATATTATTATTGACAAGGTTCCAAACACAAAATGGGCCATTATCGCCCTTTCTTTTTTTGCAGGAATAATTTCCGCATTTGTCGATAATGTCGCAACCGTTTTGATGGTCGCCCCTGTCGCGCTCGTTCTGTCGAAAAAACTTAATTTTTCACCTGTTGCCGCTATAATCGCCATCGCGATTTCATCGAACCTGCAGGGCGCCGCCACCTTGGTCGGCGATACAACCTCCATCCTTCTCGGCGGTGCCGCGGATATGAATTTTCTCGATTTCTTCTTCTTTCAGGGAAAAATCGGGATGTTTTGGATTGTCCAGGTTGCAGCGCTCGCGGCGACTGGAGTTTTGCTGTTTTTCTTCCGAAAAGAGACGACACCGATTCATCTTGACGAAAAAGAACAGGTCAGCGATTATTTCCCGACCTGGCTTTTGCTCGGCACAATCGGGCTTCTCATTTTAGCTTCGTTTATTCCGGCGGAAATGAAACCCGCAGAAACAAACGGATATATTTGCATGACAATGCTTATTATCGGCCTTGTTCGCAGTTATTTCTTCAGGAAAAATCTTACCGAAGTCAAAAACGCGCTTAAGGAAATCGATTATTTTACCCTGCTTCTTCTCGCCGGGCTTTTCATTGTTATCGCTTCTGTTTCCAGAACCGGAATTATCGAAGATATAGGCAATTTCTTTATTAAAGTCAGCGCCGGAAACCCATTCATCATTTATACTTTGCTTGTTTGGTTTTCTGTTTTGCTCTCCGCTTTTATCGACAATATTCCGTATATCTTGACCATGCTTCCGGTCGTCACCGCGATATCGGTCAGCATGGGCGTTTCGCCTTATCTTTTCTATTTCGGGCTTCTTTCGGGCGCGACGCTCGGCGGAAACCTTACCCCTATAGGCGCATCCGCAAATATCGCGGGACTTGGCATTTTGCGCAAGGAAGGATATGAGGTAAAGCCCTGGACTTTTATGAAGATGAGCATTCCCTTTACCCTTACCGCTGTGCTTGTCGGATATATTCTCATTTGGTTTATTTACAAATAAATTTTTAGTTTTAAATAGAGAACCCGCCGGCAGTGCCGGCGGGTTCTCTATTTAAAAATTTAAGAATTCTTTTTTTATTCTTCCTTTGCCCTGACCTTTTCCTCGATTATCATATCTTTGATTCGTATAAGCCGGGTTATTCCCGACCGCTCATTTTCGTCGAGTTTCATCGTGATATATTTTATCGTATCTTTCAAGTCGGGAATCATTACGTGCTCGAGGGCGTTTACCCTCCGGCGGGTGCTCTCGATTTCGGCCGATAAAAGTTCGCAGGCGTTTTCCTTTTCCGCAAGTTTCAGCATATGCGGAAGGATATTCGAAAGCCCGAAAACAGCGTCGTCGAGGTCCGCCGAGGTCGACAAATAACCATAGGAATAGAGGTCGCTCTCGCTAACCGATTTTTTTATGGGTTTAAGCGTCGGGATATTGACGCTCATGATGTTTTTCGCGCCAACCTCGATTCCTATTTCCTGTTTCGGCAAAAGAAGCGCGGCGGAAAGCGACTGCGCCGACATCACCGAACGGGCAATCAAAAAATGAACATAAGACTGCTCTATCTGACGCTCCACCTTTTCGCGAAGGCGTTTGTTATCGGTTATCAGGATTAAAAACTGACGCATAAGTTCATCGCGTTTGTCTTTTAAAAGTTTATGCCCACGGGTGGCAACCGCCAGCCTTTTTTTGAGCCTTGTGAGTTCCATTCGCGTGGGGTTTACATGTAAAATGGCCAAGTTACCACCTCTTTTCTCCTGTTTATTCTTACGCGGGATAGTATTTATCAAGCATTTCGCGCCCTATACGTTTTAGCTCCGAGCGAGGTAAAATACGCAGAAGTTCCCATCCCAAATCAAGCGTTTCTTCAATGGTGCGCCCTTTTTGATATCCTTGCGAGACGTAATTTTTCTCAAATTCATCCGCAAATTTCGCGTATAATTTATCGATATCCGAGAGCGCCGCCTCGCCGAGGATTGTCATGAGTTCCTTGCATTCTTTGCCCCTTGCGTATGCCGCAAAAATCTGATTCATTGTGCTTGCGTGGTCTGCCCTGGTCTTGTTTTCACCGATTCCCTTGTCTTTCAGTCGCGACAGCGACGGCAGAACATCGATTGGCGGAGTAACACCTTTTCTGTAAAGCTCGCGGGAGAGAATAATCTGTCCCTCAGTGATATATCCGGTCAAATCGGGAATAGGGTGCGTTTTATCGTCTTCGGGCATCGACAAAATCGGAATAAGTGTTATCGAGCCTTCTTTGCCCTTCAGCCTTCCCGCGCGCTCGTACAGCGACGCAAGATCGGTATACATATATCCCGGATATCCCCTGCGCCCCGGAACCTCTTTTCTCGCCGCCGAAACCTCGCGCAAAGCGTCGGCGTAATTTGTTATATCGGTTAAGATTACAAGGACGTGCATCCCTTTATGAAAAGCGAGATATTCCGCCGCTGTAAGCGCCATTCGCGGCGTTGCGATACGCTCGATAGCGGGGTCGGAAGCAAGGTTCATAAACAAAACAGAGCGATTGATAGCCCCGGTTTTCTGAAAATCTTCTTTGAAAAAATTCGCTTCCTCAAAGGTAATACCGATCGCGGCAAACACAACCGCAAACTGCTGATTTTTGCCTTTTACCTTTGCCTGGCGCGCAATCTGCGCGGCAAGGCTGGCATGCGGCAAACCCGAGCCGGAGAAAATCGGCAATTTCTGTCCTCTTACCAGCGTATTTAGTCCGTCGATAGCCGAAACCCCGGTTTCAATAAACTCCTCAGGATAATTTCGTGCGGACGGATTCATAGGAACGCCGTTGATATCAAGCCGCATTTCGGCAATAATATCCGCCTGTCCGTCTATCGGCCGGCCGAGCCCGTCAAAAACGCGGCCGAGCATATTTTCCGAAACGGCAAGTTCGATGCCTTTCCCGAGAAATCTCACCTTGCTGCTGGAGAGGTTTATACCCGCCGAGTTTTCAAAAAGCTGAACCAGCGCGTCAGAGCCGTTGATTTCCAAAACGCGGCAGCGGCGGATTTCGCCGTTTGCAAGCTCAATTTCGCCGAGCTCGTTATATTTTACGTTTTCGGTGTCCCTTACAAGCACAAGCGGCCCCGAAACTTCCCTTATCGTTCTGTATTCTCTCGGCATTATTCCTCTCCTCCTTTCATTTGCAGCTCATTTATCTGCTTTTCAAGTTCAAGGGTGACCTCTGAAAATGCCTTGTCTATATTATCTTCTTTCTCATATTTAAAGCGTCCGATAGTTTCCCGCACGGCAAGCCTCAAAACATCCGAAGTTTCGGCGCCGAGGTCAAGCGCTTTCTGCGCTTTATCGTAATAAGCCATTACAAGTTTCATCATGAGAAGCTGTTTTCTGAGTGATGTATAGGTATCGGTTTCGTGGAAAGCGTTTTGATGCAGGTAATCCTCGCGAATCGACCGCGCCGCCTCCAATTTTAGCCGGTCTGAAGCGGAAAGCGAATCAACGCCGACAAGTTTTACAATTTCCTCAAGCTCCGCTTCGTCCGAAAGCAGGCGGATTATCCGCGCGCGAAGCGTCATCCACTCTTCATCGACATTGCTTTCAAACCACGGAAGCAATGTGTCGGCATATAGCGAATAGCTTGTGAGCCAGTTTATTGCGGGGAAGTGGCGTTTATATGCGAGCGAAGCGTCCAGCCCCCAAAAAACTTTGACAATTCGAAGGGTTGCCTGTGAAACAGGCTCGGAAATATCGCCGCCCGGAGGCGAAACCGCGCCGATAACCGACAGCGCTCCGTGGCGTTTATCGCCGCCGAGCGCAACGACCTGGCCCGCGCGCTCGTAAAATCCCGCGAGACGGCTGCCGAGATAAGCGGGATAACCCTCTTCGCCCGGCATTTCTTCAAGTCTTCCCGACATTTCGCGGAGCGCTTCCGCCCAGCGCGAGGTCGAGTCGCCCATAAGCGCTACGCTGTATCCCATATCGCGGAAATACTCCGCAATAGTTATTCCCGTGTATATTGACGCCTCTCTCGCCGCAACCGGCATATCCGAAGTGTTGGCGATAAGAACGGTTCTCTGCATGAGCGAGCTGCCGGTGCGGGGATCGATAATTTCGGGAAATTCGTTTAAAACATCGGTCATCTCGTTTCCGCGCTCGCCGCAACCGATATAAACAACTATATCCGCCGCCGCCCATTTGGCAAGCTGATGCTGAACAACCGTTTTTCCGCTTCCGAATGGTCCCGGAATGGCGGCGACTCCGCCTTTTGAAATCGGAAAAAGCGTATCGATAACGCGCTGCCCCGTCACAAGCGGCGTTTCGGGCGGCAGTTTTTCGGCATACGGCCTGCCGCGCCTTACCGGCCAGCGCTGCATCATGGTGATTTCGCGCGTTTGCCCGTCCGCTGTTTTCACCTTGCAGACGACGTCGTCAACTTTAAACTCACCGTCTTTAATCGATGTGATTTCTCCAAAAACACCGACCGGAATCATTATTTTATGCTTTACTACCGGCGTTTCGTCAACGGTTCCGATAATATCGCCGGCGCTGACCGCGTCGCCCACTTTGGCTGTCGCAGTAAAATTCCATATTTTTTCGCGGGACAAGGCAGGCACGCTGACGCCGCGGTTCAGGTTGGTGCCTATTTGCTTCATGATTTCATCAAGAGGACGCTGGATGCCGTCATATATGCTGCCGATAAGTCCAGGGCCCAGCTCAACGCTAAGCGGAAATTCGGTCGATACGACCGGCTCGCCCGGTCCGAGACCCGAAGTTTCCTCGTATACCTGAATCGACGCCCGGTCGTCATGCATTTCGATGATTTCACCTATCAGGTTAAGCTCCGAAACATGTACAACATCATACATATTTGCATCTTTCATACCGGACGCGATAACAAGCGGCCCCGAAACTTTTTTTATAACGCCTTTACTCATTTGTTCGTTTCTCCTTAGTCCTTATTGAAAACGATGTCCGAGCCGATTGCCCGTATTGCCATTTCGCGAAGATTATCCATGCCGACACCGTTTTTGCCTTTCACGCCCGGCACCGGGATGATGATCGGCAAAGTCTGCTGCCTTATCTTTTTAATTTCGTCCTTCAAAACCACAAAAAGGTCTTCGGTTATATAAATAATGGCATATTCGTCTTTTATAATTTTTTTCAGAATATCTGAGGCCTCTTTTGCGCCCTCTGCCGAAAAGGTGGAAAATCCGACCGCCGCAAACCCTTTTGTCGACTCGAAGTCGCCTATGATTCCGATTTTATGCATAGGATTCACGCATCCTTTCCGCAATCATATTTTCATTTACACCGGCGCGTTTACCCGCCAGAATAATTCTCAGATTTTTCTGCTCTGTTTCATTGTAAATCAGATACGCGATAAGCGGCTCGATTCCGAAAACGCTGTGCTTGACTGCGTCGATGTAACTTATAATTTTGTCGTCCGCATACCGTTCAAAAGCAGATATATTATTGCCGCGAAATGCTGCCGCCGCCTCTTCAAAACCTTTTTCGGTTAAAAAATTTATCAGCGTGTCGGCATTTTCCGACGCTGCCGCCAGCTCGCGGATATCAAATTCTTTGCACTCTATAAGGGCGTTAAGAACAAACGATTTGTCCTTTTTTGCCTTGCATGACCTCATTGCAATTTTAATATCTGATAATTCAATCTGCTTTTCGGTAAGTCCTAGCATAAACTCATTTTTTGATTTTTTTGCAGATTCTTTCATCGCTTCCATCATCGCTTTGTCGATTATTATGTCGCAAAGCTGACCGTCTTTTGTCTCGGCCGCGGTTTTAAACGCAAACTCCGCCGTTTGCCTAATCCATTCCGGAAGCGGCGAAAAATCATTGCGGTTTACGCATGTTTCGATTTCCTCATGCTTTATAAGGCTCGGCGAAAGCAGCATTTCCGCGCTTTGCACATCCGCGAGTTTCGCCTTTATCAGTACTTTTAAATTGTGAAAATCATTTTTCATCAAGAAACTGTTAAAAATTTCGTTTCCTTCCGAAAGTTCATTTATATATGAAAAAATCTTTTCGTTTTGCAACTCTATCAATTCGTCGTCGGTATGAGCGTTTGTAGGCGCGCCGAAGCCGCGCTCCTTTAGCATGCGGATAATATCGTCTGCGGAGGAGGCCGAAATCATCCCGCGAAAATCCGCTTTTGAAAGCAGCTTATGTTCATTTGCTCTTATGTTCGCCACCGCGTAAGCGTAATCAGGCTCGCCCACAGTTTTCACCTCATCCGAATAGAATTTTGTATGCCGTATCCTGCGCCGCTTCTTTTTTTGCGGCAAATAGTGCGGGAAAAGTGCAGTTTTCCTCGATTTCGCCGTATCTCAAAACAAATCCGCCGCCGCTTAGGTTTTCGTCTTCGACTATCTGCAGTTTACCGCGCTCAAGCGCCGCCGAAAATTCCGGCGAAATTCTTTTTGCGTCTTTTTCGCTAATTAAAATTTCCCCGCTTTTGTCCTGCAAATGGCGGTACAAAAGTTTTGTCAGAAGCGAGAAATATTCGCCATCCGGCAGGCTTTGCACTTTTTCAAGCGCCTTGTCAATTATCTTTAAAACAAGCCCCTGCTCCGCATTTAATATCATTTTTTTGCCGTCTGTTTCTGCCTGTCCTTTTGCTGTTTCCCGCATTAGTGCAAGTTCGGCATTTAAAGCAAGCTCGATTTGCGCGGCGAGTTTTGCAGCATTTTCCTCATGTTCTTTTTCTATTATTTTACGTTTTTCTTCCGCTAAGGCGAGAATTTCTTCGCTCTCCGCCGCGGACTCAGTCTGTATACGCTCGATAATTTTGTCAAATCCGTTCAATATTGCCGCCCCCTTTCAAAAATTTTCTTTTGTCCTTTAAAGAGAAAGCGAGCTGATTTTTAAAACCGAAAGAAGTGAAATAACAAAGGCGAGAATAGCGTAAAGCTCGACAAGCGAAGCCGAAACGATAGCCTTTCCGCTTTCGCCCGGGCGCTTTGCGATAAGGCTGATACCCGATGCGGCAACCTTGCTCTGCGCTATTGCCGAAAAATATCCGCCGATAGCGATAGGAAGGCAGCTTGCCAAATATAAAAAGCCCGAAACCATCGAAACTTGCGCGCTTCCGCCGAGGATTCCTACATTGAGAAGCACCATAACGGCGATGATAAATCCGTAAAGGCCCTGGGTTCCCGGCAACAGCTGCAAAATAAGCAGCTTGCCGAATTTACTCGGATCTTCGGTCAAAACGCCGACAGCCGACTGTGACGCAAGGCCGACGCCTTTTGCGGAACCGACGCCCGAAAGTCCGACGGCAAGAGCGGCGCCGAAAAGCGCCAAAAACAAACCTAAATTACCCATAAAAACTTACTCCTTTATTTTCGTGTATTTATATTTTCTTGAAAACGGTTCGAATTTACGCCCGCCGCCCTCATAAAATTTGCCGAAAAATTCGACATATTGCAGACGGTTGGTGTGAACATAAGCGCCCAGCATATTGATTGCAAAGTTTATCAAATGGAAGGCGATAAAGACTATCCAAAAGAGTATGCCGCCCGGAAAGCCGAAGCCGAAAAGCGAACCCATAAGATTTGCAACGGTCGCGATAACGCCGGTCGCAAGGCCGAGCGCCATAAGGCGGGAATAGGAAAGCGCGTCGCTTAAAAATCCGGTTAAATCATATAAGCTGACAATTCCCGCAAATAGCCGCAGGATGATATTTTTGTTTGACCTGCCGGCAAACAGAATTAGCCCGCCGGCTCCGATGCCGACCAAAATAAGCGCGGGCAGTTTCATAAATTCAACCCCTGCGCCGAACCAAACGGCGACAAGGCTTATTCCGGTCAAAAGAAAAATCCAAAGCCCCGCATCGCATATCGCGTCGCCTCTTTTTTTCGCGCGCCAAAGTGTGATAAATTTCAAGACATACGCCGTCAGGATATGCACTATTCCCATCGCCACGCTGATAATCAGCAGCCGCAACGGATCTTTGACAGGATCAAACAAAATCGGCTTTAGCTCAATATTTACATGGAAAAATCCGTTTGAAATTACCGAAACGGCGTTTCCGAAAAAGCTGCCGTATAAAAGCCCCCAAACAAAGGTTGATATACCGCAGAAAAAGAACATCCTCATCGAGGTTCGAAGTCCCGGCTTAACATTTTTAAACGCAAATCCCAAAAGTCCGCAGGCAATCATTACCATAAGCCCGTATCCCGCATCCGAAAACATCATGCCGAAATAAAAATAGTAAAAAATGCTCATGATGAATGTGGGATCAATGTCGGTTTTAGAAGGCAGGCTGAACGATTCCACAATAGACTCGAGCGGGCTTGCAAACCAGTTGTTTTTCAGCTTGACCGGTACTTCCTCGTCCTCCTGCGGCTCTATCAGTTCAACGCAGGAAACAAACTGTTTTTCAAGCAACTCTTTAAATTCTTCCGCCGAACCCGCCGGCATGTATCCGCTTAAAATAAATACGCGGTTTGTTTGCAACAATCGGTTAATTACTTGGTATTTATCCCTGCGGGCATAGAACGAATCAAATAAAATCTGCAGTTCGCGCCTTTTTTCGCAAAGGTGAATAATTTCCTTTTCACAAATTTCCGTTTGATTATTCAGCTGGTCTATCTGCCCTGTTAACTTTTCTATCATTTGCCGCGGATTTTCGCCTTTTGATTTCATCGCGGCGCGGACAAATCCGATTTCGTTCAAAGCGCTTTTAATCGCTTCTTCATCGTTTTTATGGACGATCAGATAAAAGCATGTTTGATCTTTCGCCCTTGAAATTATTTCAATATATATGGGAACTTCGGTAAAGCGGAGAAATTTTTCATAAAGATCTTCCTCGCCGAAATCGCCCTGGATACTGCCTGTAAATATTGCGGTTTTCTTTGTCTGCGTAATGTTGAGCGTTTGATCAAAACTTTCCCAAATTTTCAGCCCCGCAATTTGGAGCCTGTTATTATTTGCCTCTGCTTTGCTCCAGGCGGCCGCTTCGTATAATCCCTTAATTCGCGCCGCTTTTGCCAAAATGTCGCCTTCTCTTTTCCTTGCCGCTTTTAAATCCGCTTTGCTGATTTCTTCAGAGTCAAAATAAAACGGCTTTTTTTCGGGCGAAGCGGTATCAAGAATATTTATAGCGGCGGAAAGCAGCTCGAGATTTTGGTCAAACTGACGCAGCTGCTCTGAAGTATCCTGAAAATGGAATACTTCGTTTTCCTGCGAGGTCGACACCTCAATAAACCCCTTTGACTGAATAAGCTCGAGAATGCTTTTTCGGTCAGAGCGGCAAGCGAATATATTCACTTTTTTCATTCTTTCAACCGACATAAAAAGTTGTCCTTACTAAAAAATTTCCGCAATCACCGCGTCAATCGCTTTTTCGCGATTTAAGTCCGCCGCTTTCAGTATTGCGTCGGTTTTTTGCCGGTAATCTTCCATCGTTTTTTCGTATTCGGCCTGCGTCTGTATTTTTGCCTGGCTTATCTTATCCTTTGCGGATTCCTTTGCTGAAGCTACCGATTCCCTGACAAAATTTTCGCCGCTTTCTTCCGCCGCGGCGAGAATTTCGTCTGATTTTTTTTGCGCGTTTTTCTTGTTTTCATCCGCTTGTTTTTCGGCGGCTTTTATTTTTTCTATTGCTTCCATCGACCTGCCCTCGCCTCCTCGAATTATATTCTATGCGAAAATTTGATGATGTCATCCTTTTTGCCGAACACCACGAGATGCTCGTTTTTCTCGAACACATGCGACGGTTTTACAGATGCTGTCATAGTTTCACCCTGTTTTGTCGCCAAAATATTTATATGATATTTCGTCCGCATTGCGACATGCTCGATAGTATCCCCGATCCATCTTTCGGGAACAGGAATCTCGGAAATTGAATAATCGGGCGTGATTTCAATATAATCATATGCTTTTTTGAAGGAATGTTTTATAGCTATTCGGTTTGCCATTTGTTTTTCGGGATAAATTATTTCGTCCGCGCCCATGCTAAGCAGAAATTTCCCGTGCATTTCGCGGCTGATTCTCGAGAGAATGTACGGCGCGCCGAGTTCTTTAAGAAGATAAGTTATCTCAAGCGAAATGCTGAGATTTGAGCCCATCGCCACTACGCAAACGTCAAAATTGCCGACTCCGAGCGCGTTTAAAACCTCTCTTTTTGTGCAGTCGCCGATCTGGACGTTTGAAATATGATTTAGCGTTTCGTTTGCCTTGTCTTCCGAAATATCAACGGCTAAAACTTCGTTGCCGAGTTCCGCAAATTTCATCGCAATATGCTTGCCGAATCTTCCAAGCCCGATAACCAATATCGATTTCATTTTTTACTACTCCTTGTTATCCTATCATTATTTTCCCCTGCGGATATTGCAGCGGAACCTTTTTAGTCGAATTAATAAACGCAAAGATAATCGACAACACGCCGACTCTGCCAAAATACATCAAAAGCATAATTATAATCTTTGATACCGGTGAAAACATCGGCGTAATTCCCAGCGTTAGCCCGACCGTTCCGATTGCTGAAAAGACCTCGAACATCACATCTTTAAGCGGAAGCGATTCAAACAGCGATATAAGCGCGATGCCCGACAGCGCGAGCCCGACGTAAATTACAACGATTGTACAGGCTTTTTTGAAAATGCCTTCTTCAAACCGCCGCTTAAAAGCGGAAATATCTGATTTGTTTTTAAGCGTCGATAGCGTCGCCGCAAGAATTATAAATACCGTTGTTGTCTTTATGCCGCCCGCGGTCGAAGCGGGCGAGCCGCCGATGATCATGAGAATTATTGTCAGAAATACTGTGGAATCCGACAGTTTTGTTAAATCAACAGAATTGAAGCCTGCCGTTCTCGGCGAGATAGACTGGAAAACAGAATTTACGATTTTATCGGGCAAGCTCATGTTAAGCATCACATTATTCGATTCCGCGATAAAAATCAGTATTGCTCCGCCGATTATAAGAAGCGTGGTGGTAAAAAGCACAACCTTGGTATGCAGCATATACCGGCCATATCGCCATTTGTGCGTAAAAATATCTTCCCAAACCAAAAAACCGAGACCGCCGATTACAATAAGCGCGGCGATAATAAGGCAGACATACGGATCGTTTGAGAAGGTGGTAAGCGAGGAAAACTGTTTGTATTTGCCCATCAAATCAAATCCCGCGTTGCAAAAAGCGGAAACCGAATGAAACACGGCGTTATATAAGCCCTCCCAAAGCCCCATCTTTGGGCAAAAGCGAAACGCGAGCAGCACAGCTCCGATTCCTTCGAAAAACATCGTTCCGAACAAAACATGCCGTGTCAGCCGCACAACGCCGCCAAGTTTAAAACTTCCCGCCGCTTCCTGAAGCAAAATTCGGTTATTCAGCCCGATTTTTTTCTTTAACAATAATGAAAATATTGTCGCAAGCGACATGAAACCAAGCCCGCCGATTTGGATTAAACATAAAATAACAATCTGCCCGAAGACAGACCAATGGCTGAAAGTATCATATACAACAAGCCCGGTGACGCAGTTTGCCGAGGTCGCCGTAAAAAGCGTGTTTATGTACGGAGTCCATGTTCCGTCCTTTGATGCTATCGGCAAGGCGAGCAATGCGGCTCCGAATAATATTATAAGTGCAAATGCAATCGCAATTAAGCGCGCATATTTTAATTTCCCGAAAAAGGATCTCACGCAGGCGTACCTCCAAAAACAGGCGAATACTCTTATTCTTTCCCAATTTTTACTAAAAGATTGCCGCTCTCTTAAAAACACAATAAAAAAAGCGGAAAACTTCTTAATGAAGCTCTCCACCCTGAAGCTTTAAAAAACTTGAACAGCTTATAATAAGCTGCCAACCGGATTTGCATATTTTATCATTTAAATAATTATAAGTCAAATTAAACGGGAAAATTTCAAACAGATTTGACCGAAATTAATTAACATTCTCTCGAATGCGATATTAGTTGCATATCCGAAAACGAAGTTTTTCGTATCTTCCGAGCGAAAGCGGCTTTAAATCAAACTTTTATTACTGACTATACCATTTTATTCCACCGCTATTTTAAAGTCAAACGATATATCAGATATATTTTTCATCCGCAAAAGAAATTTCCGAAATGTTGACGTTGAAAAATAAAAAACCTCGATAAAATCGAGGTTTTTACACTATAATAAATATAGCGTCTTATGGCGGAGAAGAACGCAACAAATCAAATACACTTTCGCAGAACCCGAATAGAAAGATTGTCAAAAGCTGTTCAAGTGCCTATTTCAGGCGCATGAGCGGCTTTTTCTATCTTTACATATATGGGTATCTACCACTGCAACAATGTCTTTTTACGGATAAGCAAGAAAGCACACCGCTCAAATCGATGTGCTTTGTCTTATTTCCCTTAATGCGGTAGCCGTATCAGATTCTAATAAAATCGCACTTCGGTTTTCCTTGTATACCATACGCACATCATCTCGGTTTATGCGAATCAGAGTTGCATTAGGCAACATAGTTGTCATTTGCTCGAAAGGTAAACGTATAATCCCCGGAGTGTTAAAGCCTACCCCGAGTTCGAGGAATACAAGACATTTATCCTGTCTGCTGTTGATGAAGTTTTCATAATCGTTCATATTCCCTATATGAGGTGCTTCGACAAAATTGAAGTCGCAACGTAGGTTTGGCATCAAAAACGCACCGCATCCCGGACATTTCGGAATATCCTCCTGCCGGATTTCAAACCGATTCGGCATGTGTTCAATCATGCTTTCGACCATGCCACGGTTATAAAACACCGCATCACAGCAATGCTTTGAGCATTGCAGTAATGCGTAGTCACCTTGCGGAGCGAAGATTTTATCTTTAGAGAACCTCGCTTTTTCAAGCTGTCCGTCCACATTTGTGGTGATTATAAAATGCTCCTTTTCGCTTATCAGATTGAATAAATCCGCATAGGGTGGCAAAACGTCAGGCTCATATCGAATGTGCCAGATGTGCCTCGCCCAAAAACCCCAATACCGTGTCGCGTTGCTTCCAGTTATCATGTTCGGCCAATATGCACCCATGATGTCGATTATGGAACGCTTGCCCTGTGCGTAGTATTCAGGATACCACTTCTCGGCAAGTTCCGGGGTGGTATAGCACAAACCTCCTGAAGCGGTCAGGCCGCTACCCACGCCGACAACAACCGCATCCGCATTTTTTATGAGCGTTCTGATTTTAGCTATATCACTTGAGTAGCTCATGATAAATGCTCCAGTCAGTGTCCTTAAACACATTGAAAATGACTTTGATTGGGTAGGTGTTTTGAAACTCTGTAACAGCCCTTATCGCGATTTCGGCGGCTTTATCGTTTGGAAAACGGAAAACTCCTGTTGAGATACAACAAAATGCAACCGATTCAAGTCCATATTTTACTGCAAGCGAAAGACATGAGCGGTAACAGCTTGCGAGCTGCTCACAATCCTGCGCTTTCAACGAACCTGATACGATTGGCCCGACAGTGTGCAGGATGTATTTACTCGGCAGATTATAGGCTTTTGTTATTTTAGCAATCCCGGTTGGTTCTTCGTGTCCTTGCCTTTTCATTATCTCTGCGCATTCAAGCCGGAGCTGAACCCCTGCATAGGTATGAATAGCATTATCTATACAGACATGACCCGGAACAAAACATCCGAGCATACCGCTGTTGGCGGCATTCACAATGGCATCGACCTTGAGCGTTGTAATGTCGCCCTGCCAGAGATATATGCTATCTCTGATAGGCATTAAATCGGCAATATCGGTTATTCCTTTTTCTTCTATCATGTCATGCAGAAGCGTATTCTGCACCGAAAGAAACTCCGTGCTGACAGGCTTTGCCTCGCGTATATTGACAAGCGCACGGAAAACCTGCCATTTGTCTGAGGTTGTAGCTGGAATTGTAGTTTGCGGGGAAAGCTCTTTAATAAGAAAATCGAGTTGCTCTGTTGTTGTCATATTCGCCTCCAACAAGCCGATAGCCCCGCCGCATGGCAGGGCTTCTGCTTATATCTTGAATGTTCTTGGCGGGTTACCGGTAAAGTCCGATATGCTTGCATTTCCATCCGTAAGATAAAACACCTCAAAAGTCGGGTT
>JAVBPR010000025.1:0-59162 GCA_031549485.1 Eubacteriales bacterium
AGCAATCCGTTTACATATATTTAGTCGGTACCTATGACGCAGAGGTCCCACCCGTTCCCATCCCGAACACGGAAGTTAAGCTCTGCAGTGCTGAAAATACTTGGCGGGAAGCTGCCCGGGAACATAAGTCGGCGCCGACACAATGAAAAGCAAGCCTTAAATGGCTTGCTTTTTTCTTTTGCAAAAAAATTATAGGTTTTGTAAAGACAAAATAAATAATATGATATAATATAATAAAACAAAGTGAAAAAGGGAGGCGCGAAAAGAAACGATGAGTGCTGTTATCGGGCTTATAAATATCGCGATTATACTTTCGGTAATCATTGGCGTAGGGGCGTCGATTAATAAGATGAAACAACAAGTGAAAAAATCGCCGTATAACAATCCTTTTAAGCCGTCTCAAAATTATCCTAATCCGAATAATACGCCGGGGGCAAAGCCGTTTGTTTCAAATAATTACGGCAATGCGCCTATCGGAGCTGAAGGCTCGGGTTACAAAACGTCAAACATGCCGCAGGGGAGCGGCCGCTCGTCATATAGCACGCAAACGGTCGGAGGGCGGCAGACAGGCTCGCCGGCTTATAAAACAGGTACGGACGGCGCGCGTCGGTCAAGCTCAAGCGGATATACCGCGAGACCATCAGGCGCACGAGCCTATGGCGCGGGCATTAGTGGCACAAAAAACAAAAAATCGGGATATGAACTCGGCAGCGTAACAAGAGAAAGCGATTATGATCAATTCGGCAGAAGAATTTATAGCGAAAAGTCAGCGCAAAAAGGCGTTGACATGTTTGGCCGAAGCTAAAAATCTGATAATTTTAATTTTTAAAACCGAGCGGCAATTGTTGCCGCTCGGGTTTTTGCTAAAAACGCATAATTATCTATGTTTTTTGAATATTTTTTTGCAATTTTATTGCTAAAATTTAGAAATTAGAATAAAATGTATAGTATATAGGCAAAAATGGGGGTTTTTGCATTTTGGTGCAGAGGAGCTTATTGAATTGGCAAGTCATATCGACGAGAAAAAAGAACCGAAAACTAAAGCAAAATCGAGCTTAACACTAAAAATAATTTTGATTATCGCGGCGGCCGTGATAGTCCTTGCTGTCGCGGTCATTTTTGGCGGCGGTCTTGTTGCGGACGCATTTAACCCGAAAATTCTAAACGGCGTTTCGGTCGCGGGGATAAATCTTTCGGGAAAAACCAAAGCCGAGGCGGTCGAAATCCTTAAAGAAAATATTTCGGACATTTCCACCAAAACGATTAAAATCCAATATGGTGAGATTGTTTCCGAAAAATCTTTTTCGGAGCTTATGGCGGGATTTGATATCGATCAAACTGTAAACAACGCCTATTCACAGGGGCGCGGAGCAAATCTTTTTTCGCGGGTAAAGAGCGAGAAAGAGCTTGCCGAAAAGGGAGTTAACCTTGATTATGCGGCAAAGGAAAACGAGGCCGCTATCAAAACCTTTGTGGACGATTTTATCGCGCAAATCGATACCGAATATATTGCGAGCGGTTATGAAAAAACCGCCGATTCGATAACTATAAACGCGGGAAAAGACGGAAAAACAACAAACCGCGCGGCGCTTCTTGCCGCGATTTCAAGCGGATTTTCTACCCTTGAAAGCGCGGTCATCGATGCCGAGGTTGACGTCGCCCCCGCGAATCTTGACCTTGACGCGATTGCAACCGAAGTTATTACTCCGGCTGTTGACGCGGTCATTACATATGATTCAAAAGGGAATTACACCATTTCGGATGAAAAAGACGGTTTCGGCTTTGACCTTGAAACGGCAAAAGGGGAATTGCAGTCAGGAAACGGAAAATCAGCGACATATCCGCTTAAAGTTTTAAAACCCAAAAAGACAAAAAGCGGCATACAGGCATCGCTTTTCACCCAAACACTGGCGACAAGAACGACCAGCTTGAATCCGGGCGAAGTGGACCGCACGCACAATGTACGCCTCGCCGCATCGCTTTTAAACGGCGCGGTTGTTTCATCGGGCGAGACGTTTTCGATAAATAAAAGAGTAGGCCCGCGAACCGCCGAACGCGGATTTCGAATGGCGAAAATTTACGCATCAGGCGAGATTGTTGACGGCCTCGGTGGCGGGCTTTGCCAGGTTTCTTCGACGCTTTACAGCGCGGTTCTTCGCACCAATTTGCAGATTGTCGAACGCAAAAACCATATGTTCACCGTCGGATATGTTCCGCTCGGCGAGGATGCCACCCTTTATTGGGGCAGCATAGATTTCAAATTTAAAAACACAATGGATATGCCGATAAGGATTTCCGCTTCCCAGTCGGGCAGCAGCTGCACAGTTTCGCTTATCGGCGCGTTTGACTCGAGCTTCCCGAAAGGAACAAAAATTAAAATATCCAATGTAACCACCGCGACGGCGGAATATCAAACGGTAGAGCAGGTCGACACGACTCTCGCGCCGGGAACAAGAAAGGTTACGCAAAAAGGCTCGCCGGGTTATACGATTAAATCGTATAAAATATATGTTGACGCAAACGGAAACGAAATCAAGAGAACCCTTATCGGGACTTCGGTTTACAAGCCGGCAAACAAAATTATTAAGGTTGGCAGCGCGACCGCACCGGCCGACACCACACCGACCGATCCAGGCGGCACAACTAATCCGACCGATCCCGGCGGAACAACGAATCCGACTGACCCGGGCGGAACAGGCGGAAACACCGATCCCGGGGGGACAACGAACCCGACCGATCCCGGTGGAACAGGCGGAAACACCGATCCCGGCGGAACAACGAATCCGACCGATCCGGGCGGAACAGGCGGAAATACCGATCCCGAAAGAACGGGCGGATGAACTTCTAATCCTTAACAAAAAAAGAAAAGGGGAAATTCTATGACAAGTTCTATGGCGAGAAAAAACGTTAAAGCAAACGCAAAACAACTGTTAAAAGGTAACTGGGGAAAATTCATACTCATTCTTATTATCACAGGGCTTATTGCCGGGCTTTGCACCTTGCCGATGATTATAACTATGATGATTTCGGGCGGGGCAATATTTGCCACAGGCAGCAATCTTGCGGGCGGGCTTTTCGCCGCGGTAATTATCGGAATTCTTGTTTCGCTGGCTACAGTTCTTTTGGTAATGGCGCCGCTCGGATTCGGCATCACAAAATTTGCCTTTGACCTTTCAAGGGGCGAAACCCGCAAAGTAAGCGATATTTTCTGCTATTTCGGAAACGGAAAACTTTTCGGAAGAAGCATTAAAGTTGAGCTCGGTATGTTCTGGAGAACCATCGTTTGCAGCTTGCCGATGGTAATCCCTGCAATGCTTATGTGGGCTTCTCTCGGCGCCGCGCTTATCGGCGGAATTGCCGGCGGCGATTCCGGATACGGCCTTGCCGCTTTCGGCGGAATTAGCGCGATTTTGTTCGCACTTCTTTACATTGCCGGAGCTATTATTTCTATAATCCTTATGCTTCGCTATGTTATGGCGCAGTACATATCGGTCAGAAATCCCGATTGGAACAACAAAGAAGTTTTCAAAAAATCGGTTTCGATTATGAAAGGCCGCAAAGGCGAATACTTCGTATTTATGCTTAGCTTTATCGGCTGGGGAATTCTTGCTATTCTCCCGGAATCGATTTTGACAAGTATCGGCATCGGCGCGACGTACCAAGGCCCGACAATGCTTACCTTTATCGGAAGCATGATTACAGCCGTTGCTACGATGTTCCTTAGCATTTACATGCTTATGAGCGAAATTCTATTCTATAATTATCTCTATTCCGAAAAAGAGGAAGGCGGCGCTTCGGCTCCGTCCTTTGCTCCTGCCTATGAAGCTCCGGCATACGAAGCTCCGGCGGCACCTGCTCCCGAAGCTGCAGCGGCGGTAGAAGAAGCGAAAGCGGAAGTCGCGGAAACAGCCGAAGAGGTAAAAGCGCAGGCAGATGAAATTCCCGCTGCCGCAGAGGATAAAGCCGAAGAGGTACAGGAAGCGGCCGAGGAAAAAGCGGAAGAAATTAAAGAAGAGATAGATGACAAAGCGGAAGAAGCCGCAGACAAAATAGACGAAGTCGCGGATGACGCGGCGGAAGAAACAAAAGAATAAGAACCTTACATTGCCGCACAACTTGTGCGGCAATGTTATAAAAGGAGAGAAACATGAAAGAGAAATTTTATATCACAACGCCGATTTACTATCCGTCCGATAATCTTCATATCGGACACACTTACTGCACCGTTGCGGCAGACACAATGGCGCGGTATAAGCGAATGTGCGGCTTTGATGTCATGTTTCTCACCGGAACCGACGAGCACGGGCAGAAAATCGAGAGAAAAGCTGCCGAAGCGGGCGTTACTCCGAAAGAATATGTCGATAAAATCGTCGCGGGGATAAAAGTTCTTTGGAAGCGGATGGATATAACAAACGACAAATTCATCCGCACCACCGACGATTATCATGAAAAAGCGGTCGCCGAAATATTCGAGAAATTATATAACAAAGGCGACATTTATAAAAGCGAATACGAGGGGCTCTATTGCGCCCCTTGTGAAGCTTTTTGGACCGAGCGGCAGCTTGCGGACGGCAAATGCCCCGATTGCGGAAGGCCGGTTGAAAAGACAAAAGAGGAGAGCTATTTCTTCCGCCTTTCTAAATATCAGGACAGGCTTGAAAAGCTGCTTGTCGAAAACCCCGAATTTTTACAGCCGCAAAGCAGGGTAAATGAAATGCTGAGCAATTTCATCCGCCCGGGGCTTGAGGATCTCTGTGTTTCGCGAACATCGATGAAATGGGGCGTTCCGGTAAAATTCGATAACAAGCATGTGATTTATGTTTGGATAGACGCGCTTTCAAACTATATCACCGCGCTCGGCTACGGCGGGGAGGACGACTCGCTTTATCAAAAATACTGGCCGGCCGATGTTCATCTTGTCGGCAAGGAGATTGTTCGTTTTCACGCGATAATCTGGCCCGCTTTATTGATGGCGCTTGACCTGCCGCTTCCGAAAAAGGTTTTCGGACACGGCTGGCTGCTTCTCGGCGGCGATAAAATGAGCAAATCCAAGGGAAATGTCGTCGATCCGATGATTCTTTGCGACCGCTACGGCGTTGACGCCGTGCGCTATTTTCTGATGCGCGAGGTTCCGTTCGGCGCGGACGGAATTTACAGCAGTGAAAACCTTATAAATCGCATAAACAACGACCTTGCAAACGACCTTGGAAACCTCGTGTCGAGAACGGCGCAGATGTGCGAAAAATATTTCGGAGGCGAAATATCGGGCACGCCAAGCGGCGAGCTTGGAAGCCTTGCCGCCGAGATTTCGAAAAATTACACCAAAAATATGGACGAGATGCTGTTTTCAAACGCGCTTACCGAGGTTTGGCGGCTGATTTCAAGGGGCAACAAATATATAGATGAAACGATGCCGTGGGTTCTTGCGAAGAACGAGCAGGACAAGGGCAAACTTGCTGATGTGCTTTACAATCTTTGCGAAATACTCCGGCTTGTCGCGATTTTCATCGCGCCGGTTATGCCCGATTCTTCAAAAGAAATTTTTGCCCAGCTTGGCGTTTTGGCCGATATTTGCGAAACTTTCGGCGAGTGCAAGGCGTTTACGGTTAAGAAAACAGGGAATATGTTTCCGCGCCTTGACCTTGAAAAAGAGCTTTCAGAGCTCGACTCTTTCGGCAAGACCGAAGAAAAGGCCGAGGAAAAAGAAGAAAAATCAAATATTATTACTATTGACGAGTTTTTCAAAACCGAACTTATGGTCGGCAAAATCCTCTCCTGCGAGCCGGTTGAAAAAAGCGATAAACTGCTAAAACTCTCGGTTGACCTCGGCGACGAAAAGCGGCAGGTCGTTTCGGGAATTGCGCAGTGGTACAGCGCCGAAACGCTTGTCGGGAAAAACATCATACTTGTCGCGAACCTTGCGCCGGCTAAACTTCGCGGAGTTATAAGCGAGGGAATGATTCTCGCCGCCGATAATACGGACGGAAGCTGCAAGGTTATATTTGCCGACGAATCGCTCGCACCCGGCAGCAAGGTGAGATGACAATTGACAATTGTGGAATGCCGCGAACGCGCGGCAGTTGATTCGTTAATAGTTAACAATTGAGGAAGTCGGCTTTCGCCGACTTTGGTTAAAAGGCGCGGGACATGGGCAAAGGCTGACAGCAGTATTTTCCGCCGACCAGGCGAGCACAGCTCGCCAATTCCGCAAAAGAAGCGAGAGGCGTATAGCAAGCAAGCGTAACGGTCGCGGAACAGGGCAAACATGCTTTGCCCGCGGGCGGAAAAGGTCCGCCCGAAGCGCCGCAAAAGCGGCGGGTTCCGCGGAAGAGCATAAAGGCGGATGGCAAACAGTAGGGGGCGATGCCCACATCGCCCCGCAGCCATTAATCTTTGGTAAGCCAAAATGCTTGTTTTTTTATAAGAAGCGCCGCGCATATTATTTTCAGCGCGAATATTTAAGGAAGCGCCGTAGGCGGAATAAAAAGGCGGAATAAAAAGGCACATTGTTTTTGGGCTTGCCCGATAAAACTTGCATTATAAGAAGCGCCGCGCCAATTATTTTTGGCATGAATATTTGAGGAAACGCCGTAGGCGGAACAAAAAGGTGGAATAAAATGACGGATACACATGCGCATTATACAGATGACAGATATGAAAACGACCTTCCGCTCGTGCTTTCGGCGTGCGGGTCGTCGGGCGTTTCAAAAATTGTGACGGTCGGCACCGATGTTGCGGATACCGAAGCGGCGCGAAAGCTCGCCGAAAAATACAATTATATGTATTTTTTGGCGGGGGTGCATCCGCTTAATTGCGGCCCTTTTAACGCTTCCGCCATATCGCGGCTCGCGGAGCTGGCAAAAAGCGAAAAGTGCGTCGGCATCGGCGAAATCGGGCTTGACTACCACTACGAAAAAGAATCGGAAAAAGAACAAAAAGAATGGTTTCACGCCCAGCTGGAACTTGCACAGAGCCTTAAAATGCCTGTTGCGATACACGACAGGGAAGCGCACAAGGATATTTCGGATATTCTTTCGCAGTATGACGTCCGCGGCGTTATGCACTGCTTTTCCGGCTCTGCCGAGATGGCAAAAGACTACGTGGCGCGCGGATTTTACATCTCTTTCGGCGGGGTTGTGACCTTTGCAAATGCGAAGAAAGCGCTCGAAGCCGCGGCGGCTGTCCCGGCCGACCGGATTTTGCTTGAAACCGACTGCCCGTATCTCGCGCCGGTGCCGCACAGAGGCGAGCGCAATGATTCCTCGCTTATGCGCTATACCCTTGCAAAACTCGCCGAAATAAAAGAAATCGATTATGACGAGCTCGACAAAATTACCGACGAAAATGCGGCGCGGCTGTTTGGATTTTAAGCCGGCGGGCTGACAATTAACAATTTACAATGGACAATTGTTAATTGAGAAAAAATCGTTTCGCGATTTTATTTATTTGAAACAAGAGAAAACGCGCTTGGGGCGTGCCGAGAGCCGAACATGTAGTTTAGTGTAAGCTCCTTGCGTAAATTTATTTTTAGCTATATCGTTTTGCGGCGTGAAAATGCCGAAAAATATGGGATTCCTTCGAAAGGACTGTAAAGAAAATGACCGTTTTTGTTACCGATGTCAAATATCGTATGGCGGTTGCGGTGCTTCGCGAGCTTGTTTCTTGCGGACATCGCGTTATTGCCGTGCATCGGGACGACAAAAGCGAACCGATAGGATTTTCGCTTATCGCGAAATTTGACAAGCTAATTTTAAGCGACCAAAATTATAAAGACGAACTTCTTCTGCATCTTTCGAACTACGAAAACCCGGTTTTGTTCCCTGTCGGCGGCGCGACAATCGACCTTGTGGCGGAAAATACAGACGAATTTTTAAAGGTTTGCACCCCGATAGCGGCGACAAAAGAATGCCTTGAAAAACTGAACGACAAGCGGCAGGCGCGCGCGCTTGCCAAAGAGCAGGGAATTTCGGTTCCCGCCGAAAACGGAGACGGCAAGGGGATTGCTTTCCCGAAAGTTATAAAATATTGCTGCGGCGAAAAACTTTCGCTTTCTGCGGCCGAGCGGTACTATATCGCGAAGGATAAAGCCGATTTTGAGGTTCATTATCCGAAAATGCGGGCAAAGGGCGAGGTTTTCGTCCAGGAATATGTTGAGGGAGAGGGCGTCGGCGTCGGCATTGCGATGGGCAAAGGCGGCGAGCTGCTCAGCTTTATCTGCCACCGCAGGATAAGAGAATTCCCCGTTTCGGGAGGTCCGTCCGCCGCCTGCGAAACTTTTTATGATAAAAACCTTCTAAAAATGGCATACCGCCTGCTTAAAGCTGCGGGATTTTGCGGCGCGGGCATGGTGGAATTCAAGCAAAAGAAGGACGGCAGCTATGTTTTTCTTGAAGTCAACCCAAGGATTTGGGGAAGCTATCCGCTTGCCCGGATTGCCGACCTGAGCTTCGCAGACAGGCTGGTCTGCGGCGGACCGGAGGCGGATATCGAGAAACCGGAATATAAAATTCCGTGCAAAATGCGATATGGTATGAGCGACCTTGCGGCGACATTCGGGTATCTCAAAAAAGGAAAGATAAAAAAGGCGGCTGCCGGAATCGCGGATATCTTTAAATTTATTCCGGACGGGCTATATAAAAAAGGAGAAAAACAGCTTAAATACGCATATTTTCGCGCCTTGAAAGGAAAGAAAAAATAATATGCTTATTAAATGCGATTTTCATATACATTCGGAGCATTCGATAGACGGCATAGTGCCGGTGAAAAAAATTATCGAAGTAGCGAAGAAAAAGGGGTTTTCCTGCATCGCGATTGCCGACCACAACACCATGAGAGGCGCAAACGAGGCGATGGAACTGACAAAGGGCGAGAGCAGTTTTTGCGCCGTTCCCGCGGCGGAATACGCGACCGAAAAAGGGCATATTTTGGGGCTTTTTCTTGAATCCGAGCCGCAAAACCTTGTGCCGGTCGACGATTTCCATTACACTTTTGACAGCGTCATAAGCGAGATAAAAAGGTGCGGCGGGCTTGCTTTTTTTGCGCATCCGTTCAAGGAAAAAAGCCGTGACAGATTTGAGCGCGCGATATTTTCCGAGGTTGACGGAATCGAGATTTTTAATTCGCGGGCGGGCTGCAAAAGATATTTGCCGCCCAACGATTATGCCGCGGATGCGGCGGCGGAGCTTTTGATGCCGTTTACGGCGGGGAGCGACGCGCACGTCGCCGCCGAAATAGGCAACGCGGCGCTTTATCTTGAAGTTGACAGCCTATCACTAAGCGACATAAAAGAGGCTGTTTTGAAGCGGGGCGGCAGGGTAAGAGGAAGAAACTCAAAGGCATTTTCCTGCGCGTTTTCGGCATGGAACAAGCAGATTAAAAAGAAAAAATATAAAAGGATACCGAAACAAATTTTGTATTTTGGGTACTGCATAGGTATCGACATTTGGAGGGTAATATGGCGCCGATAATCAGGCTTTGGAAAAGCATCAAGGGAATACTTAAAAAAATAATAAAAAGGCATAAAGCGGCATATATCTCCCCTGTTCGCAGAATCGACGAAGTCGCCCTTGCGGAGAGGGTTGTCGCCATGACTTTTGACGACGGACCGTCTGCGCTTCCGACCGTTCCAGATAATTATTGCGGCAGAGCGCTGACCACCGTTATCCTCGATCACCTGAAAAAATTCGGGGCGCGCGTTACATTTGACGTTATCGGCGACACCTCTGAAAACTATCCCGACACAAAGGGAAAAGAGGGCACGGCGCAATGGGGCGGCGTGCGGTTTGACCATTATCCCGATTTTAAAAAGGACAAACAGGGCGGCGCGGTAAATCAGCCCGAGCTTATGAAAAGGATTATTTCTGAGGGGCACGAGGTTTCAAACCACGGTTATCGCCACCTGATTTTCGGCAAAGAAAAATATGTTTACGGTGCGCGCGAAAGTTTTCCCAACCTTGCCGCGGTCGTTTCCGACCTCGGGCGTTTGCATAGCCATATGCTGAGCGAATTTGGCTACAGAATGCAACTTGCGCGGCCTGCCCACTATGTTGACAAAATGGAAAACGGGCTTTCCTCATACGATGTTTATTACCTTTGCGGATATCAGTACCTCGGTGCGTCGGAGGACGGCGCGGGCTGGCTTCCCAAAGGCTCTTACGATGAAGAAGTCGAAGATATGTTTTTGCCGTTTGAAAAAATGCTGCTGAAAAATCCGCGAAAACTCTGCGGAAAAATCATTTTTCAAAAAGACGGATATTCGATGAGCAAACACACTCCGGTCGCGGACGGGCTTGAAAAACAGCTTGAGCTTCTCGACCAGCACGGGTATAGGGTTGTGCCGGTTTCCGAGCTTTTGGCGATGTCGCCCACCGCCGATATCTATCCCGACGAGGAGATTCTCGATTCGATAAAAACAGCGCTGGCAAACGGCTTTGCGGTGCTTTTTGATGATAACACCTTCCGCAGGACAAAGCCGGTAACAAGGGGCGAGCTTGTCGCGATGCTCGCGCCGCCCGAGGCGTGGGAGCAAAGAATAAAAAGGCTTATCAAAGGCGCACAGGGCAAGGTTTGCGAGGACATACCGGTGTCGCATAAATACAGCGGCGCTATCAGCTGGGCTCTCTCATCGGGCGCGGCGCGGACCATCGGCGGAAAATTCGAGCCGGACAGAAAAGTATCGCCCGCCGAAGCGTCGCTCGCGGTAAGCGCAAGGTTTGGTACACAGTATAAATTTGACGGCAATATCAGCAGAACAAAGATTGTCGAAGCTATCGCAAGTTTTTGCGGAGGGGAAAGATGAGCCACTTTTTCGCATTCATGTCGAGAATGAAATATATCGAGCGCTGGAGCCTTATGCGCAACATCAAACCGGAAAATATCGCCGAACACAGCCTGCAGGTGGCGATGATTGCGCACTGCCTTGCGCTGATTAAAAATAAGAAATTCGGTGGTACGCTTAGCCCCGATAAAATCGCGAGCGCCGCGCTTTATCACGACGCCTCCGAAATTCTTACCGGAGATATGCCGACGCCGATAAAGTATTATAATCCCTTTATCCGCGACGCTTATAAGGCGATTGAAACCGAGAGCTGCGAGAAGCTTATTTCGATGTTGCCGCCTGAGTTTCAGGAGGATTACAGGGAACTTCTTAGCGGAGGAACGGATGAAGAAAACAATATTCTTCGCGCCGCGGATAAAATAAGCGCGTATTTCAAGTGCCTTGAGGAGGAAAACGGCGGAAACAAGGAGTTTTCAAAGGCGGCGAAAAGCACCAAAAAAGCGATAAAAGATATGCACTTGCCCGAGGCCGATTATTTCCTCGAGCATTTTGAAAAGAGCTTTACGCTCACCCTTGATGAGATGAATTAAGTGTGCGAGAGCGCAGTTCGCCCTGTTGTCAATTGACAAATGACAATTGATAATTGACAATTATGGAAGCCGGCTATGCCGGCTTTGATTAAAGGACCGCGAGAATTACGTATTTATCCTGACGGAAGAAAAGGGCGATGTACAAAAATGTGCCGCGGAATGTGCCGCAAAAGCGGCTGACGGCGGCTTTGCCGCCGCCCTGGCGAGCGGATCTCGCCAATTCCGCGCAGGACCAGGAGAAGCGGTTGAACATCGAATATTACCGCCGGGCAAAGGTTTAACGCGGGACTAAGAATTACTGAGAGCTTAATAAAAATTTGCTTCCTAAGATTCGCCGTTCCCGATATTATTATCGCGCCCATTTATGCAGTCGCCATAGGCGAAATAAAAAGAGATTTGCCGTTCTAAATATTCTCCCTGGAGCCGGGTTTTGCTTGTGCCCTAAGATACGCTGCATGCTTTATAAACCTTGCTTTAAGAGATTTGTCGCGCTAAATATTTTTGCCAAAAATATTTATGTACTTGTCGTAGACGGAACAAAAAGAGATTCGCCGATCATAATATTCACCCCTGAGAATATTTAAGAAGACACCGTAGGCGGAACAAAAAGAGATTCACCGTTCTTATTATTCACACCGCGCACATTTAAGCAGACTCCGTAGGAGGAATAAAAATGGAATTTAGGAAATATAAAGCGGTCATTTTTGACCTTGACGGAACGCTTATGAATACGCTTCCCGATATTGCCTTTGCGGGAAACTTTGCGCTTGCCGCGCTCGGGTTTCCGCAGTATGCCGAAACCGATTACCGAAAACTTATCGGGGAAGGAACATACACCCTTTGCGAGGGGCTTTTGCCAAAAGCCGCGCGGTCAAAGGAAAACGCGGATAAGGTTTTCGAGCTTTACATGGGCGCATACGGGCTCGAAAAATCGATTCCTTACGAGGGAATTATCGAGGCGGTTTCTGGCATTCCCGTTCCTGCGTGCGTTCTTTCGAACAAAGGAGACAAAGAAGTAAAAGAATTGGTTCGGCAGCATTTTGGCAGCCTTTTTAAAATTGTGCTCGGCGCGCGCGAAGGGGTGCCGGTAAAGCCGGATCCGACAGCCGCGCTCGAAATCGCGGCAGAGCTTGGAGTTGCCTCCCATGAAATTCTTTTTGTAGGCGACATGGTGTTCGATAAAAAAACAGCCGACAATGCCGGCATGGATTTTTGCGGCGTGCTTTGGGGTTTCGGAGACAGGGAGGAAATAGCAGACGCAAATATTCTGCTTTCTTCCCCTGAGGAACTTTGCAGGATATTTTAGTTTCGTCGGGGTTTTCGAAAGCACAAAAACTGCTCGATAAAAAAATATAAGCGACTGTATCATATTTGGCGAAAAACACAATTTAATGTAAAAATATTAAGAAAACTGCGATATAAATACCATATATCGTGGTTTTATTTTGTTTTTTTTACATTCTTCGACCGCAAAAGGGAATAAACTACATATAGATAGTTTATTTGCTGAAAGGGGCAATATGTTGTGGTCGCTTGCAAAGAAATTTTAGGCGGATTCGCCTGCGGATACCTTGTTCCCGAATATGAATTCGCGATGGGATATAACAGTCTCGGCGAGGTTATAACCTATGGACGGATGCCCGGCGCGGCCGAAATCCTCTCGAATATTCACAGGTTAAAAGGGGTGATTCTTACCGAAGAAACGCCGCTATCGCACTCGCACGTGATCCTTTCGGAATTTGCGATTCCGCTTTACCTTTGCAAGTCGGTTTCGCCGCTGAAACGGCTTGACTATATCGCGATGGAAAAAGGTGTTTTGTCGCTTGGCGGCAGCGCGAAAGAGCGAAAGGCAAAAAGCGCGCAGGGAGAGGTATATACCGCGGACGGAGTTAAGATTTCTTTACTTGGAACGGCTTGGAACCTCGACGACATAAGGAAAAACGCGAGAGAAGATAATTTCGGAACAGGGCTTTTTAGGACTGAGGGAATCGCCGAAAAGATGATAACAAAAGCCGAGCAAAAAAGGATTTACGAAAAGGCGGAAAAGTTTGCCGGCGGCGGAGAACTCGGGTTTCGATTTTTTGATTTTGAGGGGGACAAGCTCTGCTTTTCACCGAAATACCGGGCATTTGCCGAAGAAGATCAGCTTTGCGCCTTTGCCGAAACTTTGCATCGGGCGAGGGTTATTGTGCCAAATGCGGAGAGCAAAAACGAAATTGCGGATATAAAAGAAAAAATCGCAAAGAAGCGAGCGCTTTTTTCGCCGAGAATCAGCGTAGGCGCAATGATAGAAACAAAAAAAGGAGCGGAATTTGCCGAGCAAATCGCCGCAAAAAGCGATTTTATTTATATCGGGCTCGGCGGGCTGACAAGAGAAATCGGCGAGTTAGAGGCAATAAAAAGTGCCGCCGATATATGCGCCGCCGCCGCGATTTTCGGTCGGCAGATAACCGCCTGCGGCGCTTCAAAGAATGATGACAAAACGATTGAAGCGTTAGTTGCCGCGGGGGTTAGACGCTTTGCCGTCAGCCGAATGGCGGCAAAAGATATGGCCGAAATAATTTCAAAATCAAGGGCAAAAGAACCGGCAAAAATTTTTCAAGGAGTATTTTATTCCTCCTACGGAGTCAGCTTAAATATACGTGGTGAGAGTATTGGGAACGGAGGATCTCCGGAGCTAAAACTTATTAAGCAATCCTAAGAGCGCTTATTCAGTTAAAGGGAGCTTTCCCTTGGAGTCAGCTTAAATATGCGCGGTGAGTGTATTAGGAGCGGAGGATTTCCGGAGCTAAAACTTATTAAGCAATCCTAAGAGCGCTTTATTCAGTTCAAAGGGAGCTTTCCCTGCGGAACCCGCCGCTTTTGCGGCGTTTGAGCGGCGGTTCGCCGCCCCTGGGCGAGCGGTGCTCGCCAGGTTCCGCAGAAAACAGGCGGTGCTATAAAGAGAAAACTTTTTTTATTCCTCCTACGGAGTCCGCTTAAATGGACGCGGCGCTAACTTTGGAAACGGAGAATCTTTTAAAATAAGTTTTATCGGGCAAGGCAAAGATAAATAGCTGCGGGGCGATGTGAACATCTCCCCGTTTTTTATTCCGCCTACGGCGTCAGCTTAAATATGTTTGGTGAGAGCATTGGGAACGGTGGATCTTTTTTTGTTTCGTCTACGGCATCTGCTTAAATATGCTCTGCGAGAGTATTTAGGATGGCGAATCTTTTAAAGCAAGTTTGATTTTGTCCGGTGATGGGATAGAAAACGGCTAATTCACGGCGGCAAGAGTATTAAATCTATCCTTTATAAGTTTTATCCAAAGAACTTTTGTTTCTCCGCGGAACCCGCCGCGTTTGAGGCGAGACGGGCGGAGGACTCCGCCAGGCGGCGAATTTTATTCGCCTGTTCTGCGGTAATTTCCGCGATTTCGGCTTTTCTGATTTTTTCCGGCAAAAGCCTGCGTCTGCGGCGGATAATTGCAATTTAAAACCGGCGCCGCGCCCTAAGTCCAAATTTTACGTAAATTGGGCATTAGCTGTTTAATCGCGCATAAAATTATGTTAATATAGTAAAAAGAGCTAAATTAAAGGGGGCCTGTCAGGTGGAGAAAAAATTATTTGAAAGATGGCTTAGCAAAGTTGATGACCCGGAAATTAAAGCGGAACTTGAATCGTTTAAAGACGACGCAAATGAAATAAAAGAAAGATTCTACAGCGAGCTTTCTTTCGGCACGGCCGGCCTTCGCGGCGTTCTCGGCGCCGGAAGCAATCGCATGAATATTTACACGGTCGGCCGCGCGACGGCGGGCCTTGCTAAATACCTTGTCGAGAATTATGAAAATCCGACAATGGTAATTGCGCGCGATACGCGCAACAAAAGCGATAAATTCGCGAAAATTACCGCCGAGATTTTGGCGCGGGCGGGGGTTAAGGTTTACTTTTTCCCGCTTCCCACGGCGGTGCCGATTTTATCCTTTGCCATCCGCGAGCTTAAAACTTCGGGCGGCGTATGCATAACCGCTTCGCACAATCCCGCAAAATACAACGGATATAAAGCGTACGGGCCGGACGGCGCGCAGCTTTCGCCGGATGATGCCGATATTGTAACCGGCAATATCGCGCTTATAGATATTTTTGACGGGGTTGCACAGGCGGATTTTGACGAGGCGGTGGCAGACGGAAAAATTATTGTCCTCGGCGACGAAATCATGAATAAATATCTCGACATCGTCTACAGTCAGGCGCAAAATCCGGGCATCTGCGAAAAAGCGCCTATAAAAGTTGTTTACACACCGCTAAACGGCGCGGGCAACAAACCGGTGCGCGAAATTCTCTCGAGAATCGGCGTTTCCGACCTTGCCGTCGTGCCGGAGCAGGAAAATCCGGACGGGAATTTCCCGACCTGCCCCTATCCGAATCCCGAAATTGAAGAAGCGATGAAACTCGGGCTTAATCTTTGCGAAAAGACGGGAGCCGACCTTTTGATAGCGACCGATCCTGACGCTGACCGCTGCGGCATCGCAATCCGCCGCGGCGATTCGATGCAGCTGATGAGCGGCAACGAAGTCGGCGTTATGCTGCTAAACTACATACTCGAAGCGAAAAAGAAAAACGGCGTCCTGCCGCAAAAGCCTATCGCGGTTTCGACTATTGTTTCAACCCCGCTAACCGCGCGCGTCGGCGCCGACTACGGCTGCGAAGTCATAAATGTTTTGACCGGGTTTAAATTTATCGGCGGCGAAATCGAAAAGCTTGCCGTAAAAGGCGAGGAAGACCGCTTTATGCTCGGCTTTGAAGAGAGCTACGGCTATCTTGTAGGAAACTATGCTCGCGACAAAGACAGCATCGTCGCGGCGATGCTCATCTGCGAAATGGCGGCATTTTACAAAAATATGGGGAAAAGCCTTTTCGAAGTTATGGACGATATTTATAAAAAATACGGCTATTATATCAACACGGTTATCAGCCTTGAATTCGCGGGAATGTCGGGCATGGAAAAGATGAACGCGATTATGGAAAATTTCCGCAACAATCCGCCTTCTGAGATTGACGGACACAAAGTGCTCAAGGTCACCGATCTTATTAAAGGCATCGATCTGCCGCCCTCCAACGTAATTATTTTTGACCTTGAGGATAATTTCAAAGCGATCGCAAGACCGTCCGGCACCGAGCCGAAACTTAAAATATATTTGACAGCAGTTGCAAAAGAAAGGACGTCGGCCGTTGCCGCGGCGGAAAGCCTTGGCATGGCGATGAAAAAACTTACCGAAGTATGAGCACAATATTTGTCTTTTTCTATCTTGCGTGCTACATGATAGCGCTAATCCCGTTTTTGATTATAATTCGCGGAAGGTTCGATAAATACCGCGGCGAAATCGAAAAAAAAGTCAAAAGATGGGCGCTTAGCATGCTCAAAGCCGCGGGTGTAAAGGTCGATATCTCCGGCCTTGAAAACATTCCGGAAGGTAATGTTATAGTTATTTGCAATCATCAGGGCATTGCCGAAATCCCGATAGTTTTGGGATATGTTAAAGTCGCCGGAATGCTTGCGAAAATCGAGCTTTCCAAAATTCCGATTTTCAGCTACCTTATGATTGCGGTCGGTTGCGTTTTTGTCGACCGAAATGACAAGACGCAGGCTCGAGCGGCTGTAACAAATTCTATCGAGGCTGTAAAAAGGGGAAACAGCATGGTCATTTTCCCCGAGGGCACGAGAAGCAAGGACGGCGAAATAGGTCCGTTTAAGCAAGGCGCGGCGTCTATTGCCGCGGGCGCGGGCGTTCCGGTTCTTCCGATTGTTTTCGAGGGTTCGATAAAGGTTTTCGAAGAGAAAAAACGGGTGGTAAGAGGTCAAACGGTCAAGGTGCGAATCCTGCCGCCGATCGACGTCGCAGGCCTTTCGGTTGCGGACAGGCAGAGAGCCTTAAACGACATCCGCGAAAAAATGATAGAAGTTAAAAAATCACTTTAAGGAAAATAAGCATGAAAAAACTTTGCGCTTTGATTATCTGTGCCGTAACGCTGTTTTCGGCAGTGTTTTACTGCGCCGCCGCGGATGTGGGCGAAAACAAAATATCGATATATTTAAACGGCGGGGCTCTTGAAATTCCGCAGAGCTTCGGCACGCCGTTTTACGACGGCGCCGGCAGGTTGCAAATTCCGATGCGCTATATTTTTGAAAAATGCGGATATAAAATTATTTGGGATCAAAACACCAGAACGGTTACGGTGCCGACCGGTTCGGGCGATCTTTCGCTTGGAATCGGCAGCAATATTTTGCGGTTTGACGGCGCCGAAACGGTGATGGACACTGCCGCCACCCTTGGAAGCGACGGACGGACATATATTCCTCTGCGCTTCGCGCTTGAAGCCCTGAACTTTACCGTTTCGTGGCAAAAAGGTGAGAAAACCGATACCGTTTTGATAGACGGGAAAATCGGCGGGCTTCGTGAAACTCCGCTCGGCGGGGTTGAAATTGCGGACATTGCGGAAGAAGCGGTGTTTTATATCGAGGTTTCTTTTGAGGGGGTGCCGTTTGCAAGCGGCAGCGGATTTTTTATCGATAAAGAGGGCACGGCGGTAACGAATTTCCATGTTCTCGCAGACAGCGATTACGCCGAGGTAACCATGACCGACGGCGAAATTTACGCGGTCGACGAGGTTTTGTTTTTTGATTATGACAGAGATTTTGCGGTTATAAAAGTTTCGAAAACCTCGCAAAGCGGTAAAGAGAGAAAGTATTTTCCATATCTGATAACGGGCGATTCTGGGAAAATCAAAAACGGCGAAACGATTTACACGGTCGGAAGCCCGCTCGGATTTTCGAATTCTATTTCATCCGGTCTTGTCAGCAATAAACTACGCGAGGTTGACGGGATGCAACTTATACAAATTTCCGCCCCGATTTCGCACGGGAGCAGCGGCGGCGCGCTTATAAACGAGCGGGGCGAAGCTGTCGGTATTCCGAGCGGCGGATATGCCGCGGGGCAAAACCTTAATTTTGCGGTGCCGATTAATTTTGTTTTGTCATCTGAATACGGCAAGGACGGCTTTCCGTACGCTCAGTTCCCGCTTGAGAGATTTTTAAAGGAAGTGGCAAACCCGAAGAAATTCTGCGAGAAAATTATCAATGTGGAATTATACCTGTACGACGAAATCCGCAGCGGACAGACTTTGCGCTCGCCCTTTAATCTTCCCGGCCGCGAGGGAGAGGCGTATTTTTACCTTCCGGTGCCCTCATATGTGACGGTGACCGGAATGGCCGAGCGGGAAAACAGAGGCAAATATCAGGAAGAGCTCGATATAATAGCGCGTCGGCACGGCGAGGATAACTGGGACGAATATGTTCAAAAAAGCATAAAAATTAATCTTGTAAAATATCCCGATGAGGGCGAGATTTTGCCGGATGATTATGCGTATACCGTTTTGAGAACGGCAACCTGCGCGAAAAACGCGGATGGAGATTACGTTCATACAACCGAGCGCATAAAGCTCGAAGCGGGATGGTACTCGATTCTCGAAATGCCGACAATCGAGAATTTTGACTATTTCACCGATGCATGGGGCTATAAGCGGAAGATGCTGACTTATTTGCTATGCGAAGAATAAGTGTGCCAGCACGCGAAGCGCGCGTGGAGCGCGGTCTGCCCGGTAGGCAATTGACAATTGACAATTGATAATTAACAATTATGGATGCCGGCTTTCGCCGGCATTGATTAGTTAACAGTGAACAGTTAATAGTTAACAGTTATGGAAGCCGGCTTTGCCGGCATTGATTAAAAGATGCAAGCAAAACGCACCAACCCCGTCGGAGACAGGGAAAACAAAAAATGTGAGTTCGTTTCCCTTGAAAATTATAAAGAGCAACGGGCGCAAAATTAAATTTGCTGTTAAGTTAAAAACAAAAGCTTTGCGAAATGCAAAGCTTTTTATTTTTTAAAAAGTAATTATTTAAATAAAAACAGGACGGGCGCTATTTCTTTTTAGCGGCGGATTTCTTTTCCTTTTCTTCTGTTTTTGCGGCTTTGCGGCTTTTTTGTTCTTCCGCAGGGCTTTTCATTTCCTTAATATATACTTCGCAGGCGAATTTTTTTGCATAGCTTTCTGCCGCGAGGGATAAAACGCCATCACCTTTTTCTTCGGCATTTTTAGAAAAATTCTTCAAAATACCTGCAAAAGCGGTTTTGCTTGAAAGAGAAAATTTATTATAAAAATTTTCGATTCCGGTTTTTGGAACTTCACGTTGCAAAAGAATTGCGACATCGGCGACCGACAAAATTTGTTTAAGGGTGCAAATAACGGTGAGATAAGCGATATGCTCACGGCTGTATTTTTTGCCATCTGCCCGCGGCATAAGTCCGCTTTTCACATAGTTGTTTATCATTGCGGGAGTAAGTGTTTCGCCTCCCGAAAAGCCGATATGCTGACCTTGCATATAAGCAATGACTTGATCCATATAAAGACCGAGATCAGGAATGTTTTTATATTCGGCAGAGGAAAAATTTTCAATTATTTCTTTTAAATTAGCCATAGAGGACTCCTTTTACCAAGTTAGAATAACAGATAGAGACGGATGTTATATTTAATTATACATAAAGAAACGAAAAACGCAAAACTTGACATAGCAAATATGGCGTAATATAATATCGAATATCATATAATATGGTAAAACAAATTGCGATATAGGTGAAGAAGATGAATAAAATTTGTGTTTTCGGTGATTCGATAGCAAGAGGCGTCGTTTTCGACAAAGAAAAAGGGCGGTATGTTTTTTTAAAGGATTCTTTTGCGAATCTGTTTGCTTCAAGCGCTGAAGTTGAGCTGAAAAATTTTGCAAAATTCGGATGTACCATTTCAAAAGGCGAAGAGATTGTGGCGGCGAATCTCGATGAGGCGGCGGACGCCGACATAACTGTTCTCGAGTTCGGCGGCAATGACTGTGATTTGAATTGGAGCGAAATTTCGAAAAATCCGGAGATTGCACATTTCCCGAAGACTGTTTGCGAAGATTTTATCTCTAAATATATCGAAATAGTTCAAAAAATTAAAAATGCGGGCGGGCAACCGATTATTTTATCTCTTCCGCCGCTTTCGGCGAAAAACTTTTTTGAGCATGTATCAAAAGGGCTTTCAAAGGAAAATATTTTAAAATTTTTGGGTAATGTAGAATATATTTATCGCTGGCACGAGAGCTATAACATGAGCGTTTTCCGAGTGGGCGTTTTAACGCAAACGCCGGTTCTTGATATTCGCAGCCTTTTTCTTTCAGACAGAAATTATGAAACCCTTATTTGCGAAGACGGAATGCATCCTAATGAAAAAGGCCATGAAATAATTTTTAAAAAAATTTTAGAGGCTAAAGACAAATATCACGAAAGATTTTTCAGAAAAACCCCTGCTCTTATTTAGAGCAGGGGTTTTTATCGGATTTTAATTTATTTTCCGCGTATCTCAACGCGGCGGATTTTGCCGCTTATCGTTTTGGGCAGTTCTTTTACAAATTCGACAATTCGCGGATATTTATAAGGCGCGGTGTGGTGTTTTACATAATCCTGAATTTCTTTTTTGAGCTCGTCGCTCTCGATTGCGTCCTTGGTAAGAACGATTGTCGCCTTGACCGCCTGGCCGCGGACTTCATCGGGAACGCCGGTAATAGCGCACTCCAAAACATATGGAAGCTCCATTATGACGCTTTCAATTTCAAAAGGTCCTATGCGATAGCCGGAAGATTTAATAAGGTCATCGGTTCTGCCGACATACCAAAAATAGCCGTCCTCATCGCGCCACGCCATATCGCCGGTGTGGTAAATTCCGTCATGCCAAACCGAATTTGTGGCTTCTTCGTTTAGGTAGTAGCCGTAAAACATGCCGACCGGTTTTTTCTCGCCGGTGCGGATGATAATTTCGCCGACCTCGCCGTCTTTCGCGGTTTTGCCCTCGCCGTCGATAAGGTCGATATTATACTGCGGATTCGGCTTACCCATCGAGCCGGGCTTTGTGTCGGTTCCGACTAAATTAGCGACCGCGACGGTGGTTTCGGTCTGGCCGAAGCCTTCCATAAGTTTTATGCCGGTCGCCGCGAGAAACTGGTTATAAACCTCGGGATTAAGTGCTTCGCCCGCGATTGTCGCATATTTAAGACTGCTTAGGTCGTAGGCCGCAAGGTTGTCCTTTATAAAGAAACGGAACATTGTGGGAGGTGCGCAGAAGGTTGTGATTTTATATTTTGCGAAAAGCGGCAGGATTTCTTTTGCGTCGAACCGGTCAAAATCAAAGGTGAAAATCGCCGCCTCGCACAGCCACTGACCGTAAAGCTTACCCCACATCGATTTCGCCCAGCCGGTGTCCGAAATGGTGAAATGCAGTCCGTTTGGATCGACGTTATGCCACCACTTTGCCGTCACTATATGGCCGAGCGGATAGGTGTAATCATGCGCGGCAATTTTGGGATATCCGGTTGTTCCGGAGGTAAAAAACATGATGGTAGGATCGGTTACCGAGGTTTCAATGCGGGTAAAATTGGTGTCCTCGTTTGCAATTCCCTTGTCGAAATCATGCCAGCCTTCGCGGCTGCCGCCGACAATAATCTTTGTTTTCATATCGGGACAGTTTTTGCAAGCCTCGTCCGCGCTCGCGGCGGCGGTATCCGCGCTTGTGCAGATTAAAGCCGAAATTCCTGCGGCTTTGAAGCGGTATTCGAAATCGTGCGGCATAAGCTGGTGAGTTGCGGGGATTGCCACCGCTCCGATTTTATGAAGTGCGAGAATGGTGTACCAAAACTGGTAATGCCGTTTTAAAACGACCATGACGCGGTCGCCTTTTTTAATTCCCAAAGATGTCAGAAAATTCGCGGTCATGTTCGAGTATTTCGACATTCCGGCAAAGGTGAATTTTTTCTCCTCGCCGTCTTTTGAAAGCCACTGCATAGCAAGTTTATTCGGCGATTTTTTTGCAAGCTCGTCGATTATATCGTATGCAAAATTGAAATTATCGGGATATTCAAATTCAATGCCTTTGAGAAGCCCGTTTTCATCAAGGGTTTCTCGGGCGTAGTTTTTATAAATAAGGTCGGAGTCCGAAACCTTGTCGCCGCTTTTCTCTTTTCCGACCGGCTTTTTAAGCTCGCCTTTTATAACAACGGCGAGGAATTTACAGTCTTTTCCGTCGGTCGCCACCATTCCGTGGTGATAGGAGGATTCATACATAATGCTGTCGCCGGGACCGAGAATTTCGACATGATCCTCATATTGGACTTTGAGGTTGCCCTCGAGGATATAGTCGAGCTCCTGCCCCTCGTGGGTGGAAGTATGAATAGGGGCGCTATCTGCCTCCGAGCTGTACTGCGCGGTGACGATAAACGGCTCCGCAAGACGGTTTTTAAGCATGAACGCAAGATGCTCGTAATCAAAATCGTGCTCTTTTTTTATCTGCATTCCTTCGCCCGCGCGGACGATATTGAAATACGAAAGGGTGGGGCTTTCGCCCGAAACAAGCTCCGAAATATCGACGCCGAGCTTTTGAGCGCAGCGGAATAAAAAGGTGAAGTTGAAATCGCTTTCACCGCTCTCGAATTTTTGATATTCCGCGGGAGTTACTTCGCAAGCAGCAGCCATAGTTTCGATAGAATAATTATCGATAAGGCGAAGATCGCGAAGCCTCTCGGCAATAACTTTTATTTCAGCGTTCATTTATATCCTCCAAGCCGCATTACATGCGGAAAATAAGTAAAAATAATTTTACCATTTAGAGGCATAAAAAGCAAGAAATAATCTTTTTGAGAGGAAATACATATTTTGCCAATATTACACATGCTTGCTTATAAGTAAAGTATTTGTTAAAATTGTAATTAATAGAAAAAAAGGCGGATGCCTTTAATTTGGAGGGGAAATTTATGGGGAAAAAGTTATTTGGCAAAGTTCTTGTTTTTCTAATCGTTTTTGCAATCGCAATCACTATGGTTCCTGCCGTTTCGGCGGAAAATGTCAACGCGGATTTCAACAAATTCGACATAGTCGTTGACGGTGTAAAGGTCGGCGGCAAAGGCGAAAACTATACCACAAGCGGCGGAACAACCGTTCCGTTTTCTATTGTGTATAATGGAACATCATATCTGCCGATTCGTAAAATAGGCGAGATATATGGCAAGGACATAAACTTCTTAAATGATACCGTTTATGTCGGCCAATATACACCGCCGGTTGATCCGCAACCAACTACAAAATATTACGCGGAATTCCCGAGTGTGTTGGATTTTGGGCAGTACGCGGGAGTGAAGCTCACCGATAAGGTGAATGCAGAGGATTTAGCGGATTCGGGATATATCTGTAAAACCTATTTATATGTTTATGATACAGTTAACAACGCGGTATTGAATTCATACGGGTCAGAACTTACAAAAGGCGGATATGCCCTTACCTATACTTATGACGATGGATCAAAAGAGTATAGCAAAGGAAGCATTATTGTATATGTTTCGAAACTGGATAGCGGAAGCGGATTTATCATAGTTCACGATAAATCGATAGGAATAGCGGCCAATTCATCGGGCAATTACAAAACATATACAGATGTTCCGGAATATGCGGCAGTAACCGGGGCATGGTCTGAGATAATGGCAAAGGGAAATGATAATCTGCCTGGAACGGATTGCATAACTTACGTTTACAGCAACTCCAGTCAGTCAAAAGTAGAACAATATAGAAGCAAACTTACAAGCAGCGGATTTTCGCTGACAAAGGAATACAACGGTGCAAAACAATATCAAAAGGGAACAACTTTTGTCGTTTCAAGCGATGTTTTTTCGGACGGTGCCCTTGAGGTTGTTGTGGGTAAAACTACAAGCGGTGGTGGTAGCACAGGCGGGAACACAGGCGGAACGGTGAAAAATTATCCCGCTTTTCCGGTTCCGGATTTTGGAGCGTATAGCGGGATAAGCGCTCTGTATGTGACCGATGACCAATCAGGATATTTTTATAGTTACTCCCAGGCGAGCCCTAAAGTTACGGGCTATACTAATCTTTTAAAGTCAAACGGTTTTATTTATGCGCTAACATTAACTGAGGCTGACGGGCTTAAATATCCTGTAACATGCTATGATAAGGGAAATCTAACCGTAATGTTTGGCCGGATTGATGAGACGACATATTTAGTCTCCATGATGTATTTAAAAGGATACAATGCAGACGGAAGCGCAGTAAAAATTAACAAAGCAATGATTAAAGCGACAGCTTTGGAGGCATTTGGACCGCAGGAATTTAAGCAAACTAAAAGATTAGATATTTCGCGTTTAGATATTAAATCTGCTTTAGCAAAAAAAGTATCGCCCCTTATGATTGATGCTACATTCAACAAATTCGACATAGTGGTAGACGGTGTAAAAGTAGGAGGAAAAGGGGATAATTATACCACAAGCAATGGAACAACCGTTCCGTTCTCGATCGCATATAACGGAACATCATATTTGCCGATTCGTAAAATCGGTGAAATATATGGCAAGGATATAAACTTTTTAAATGACACCGTTTATGTCGGGCAATATACACCGCCGGTTGACCCAACCCCGACCAAAAAATATTATGCGGAATTCCCGACCGTGCTTGATTTCGGCGAGTTTACAGGAGCGCAATTTAAAAATAAACAGGACGGATCTATTGTATCTTTTATTTGTAAAGCAATAATATATTCGTATGGATCCGTTACTGATAAGATGGTTCTTTCATATGTATCTGAAATAGAAAAAAATGGGTTTACTCTTTCTTACTCACATCCTTCTGGTGCTAAAGAATACAGCAATGGAAGTATAGAAGTACATATTAGTAAACCTAATAATGGGGACATGTTAGTAACAGTAGCTGACTATTCATTAGGTACGGCGGGGGATGCAAACGGCAACTATAAGAATTATCCGGATACACCAGAATTTGCAGCAGTTACCGGCGCATGGTCAAACTTTGGAGATGACGGAAATGATGGTTTTCCAGGTATAGAATGTACTACATATATTTATAACAATACCACTCAAGCTAAGGTTGTACAATATAGAAACAAACTTATGCAAAGCGGATTTGTATTGGGAGAAGATCTTAGTGGCGCAATTATATACATAAAGGGAGATACTTTTGTTCTTTCGAAAGATTGCCAGGCTAATGGGTATGTCGAGGTTATTGTTGGTAAGCACAAAAAAGGCGACGGGAATACTGGAACGATAAAATATTATCCTGGATTCCCTTCGATTCCTGATTTTGGAGCATATTTTAGTATAGCTCCTTCCTACGAAGGAGAATATAATAACCCTTACGGATATTATTCGTATAAGCGTGAATATAAAGCAACAGTTGCTCAATTAAATAATTATAAAAACTTGTTATTAGATCAAGGTTTTTTATTAGATTATACTGAGGATGATGGTCGGGCGTGGTACTATATTAAAGGACAGTACGTAGTATATATTAGAGATTATAATGATGGATATGTTGGAGTAATTTGTACTGACCTTAACCAAATAGTGGGTAGTGGCTCGGGTAGTGGCTCGGGTAGTGGCTCGGGTGGCGGACTCTATACCCCCGATGTTGTAAAAAGCTATATTTCCGGTACTTTCAACGGTTGGACTGGGGAAACTATCTTCCAGCTTGATAACGGCCAGATTTGGCAACAATGCGTTTATTCATATAAATATGCCTATAAATATCATCCAAAAGTAACGCTTGTAAAATCGGGATTATATTACATAATGACGGTTGATGGTGTAAACGAAACAGTAAAAGTGAAAAGAATAGCATAATTTTAAAAGCCCCGCTTTAAAGCGGGGCTTTTTGCTGTTTAAATTACATGCCGCTGCATTCATTTCCGCTTTTTGCGGGCGGATAGAATTGCTCGGTCGGGAAGCTGATATTCTTGAAGATATTGCAGGGCTCATCTTCGATATAATCAACGCTTCTCTTCTCCGGAAGGCTGAATTCATATGCGGGGACAAGCATCTGCACCTTGCGCATAAGCTTAACCACCGAGAAAATGCCGATAGAAACTACAAGGCGTTTTTCGCATTCAACACGCTCGCAAAGCGGCGCGCCGAAGCACGAAGTTACAAACGGCGGGGTTTGGCCCGGATCGAATTCGACGTCGCACTGTTTTAAACTGCAACGCTCGATAAGGTTACAGCCGAGAACGACCGGCTCGACAAGCTCGATGTTCGCAAGGAGGCTGTTTCCGCCTGTTGTGCTGTTTGCGGGGGAATTCCAGCATTCGCCGGGGATACTTTCGCTCGTAAATGACCTCGTGTTACTTTCGCTTCCGTAAAGGATGCATTTTTTTTCATATGTTGCCATTCCTGTGATTTCCGTGGGATTCCGTGACCCTAGGTACAGGTCAAATACGCATTTAAAGAAAAATTTGGTTTTGACAAGATAACAGCCTTTATTAAAGCCGACTTGCTCGGTATCAAGATATACCCAAACAACTTCGCATGACTTGCAGCGGCAGTCGACGGCGCGGTCAATAAGAGCGTAGTCGGCGTCACAGCAAAATACACGGAGGTCTTCAAGGCAATCCTGGTCGCGGCAGGTATCGTATACGCGGTTTACGTCGATTACGACAGCCTCTTTAAAATTGTTGCCGCCTTGCTGGCTGGTTGTTGTAAACTCTGCCATAGTAATCCTCCTAAAAAGATATTGAAGATTTCTTTTGTGCTTCCCGCTTTTTTCGGCACAAAAAAGCGGAAAGGAAGCTTCTGTATCAAATTATGCGCCTGCGCCATTTTTGTGAACAACTTTTTTGTTTTTTGTTCCGCCTACGGCGTCTGATTAAATTGGCTTTGGCGAGGAGATAAAGAACGGAGAATTTTTTGAGCAAGGTTTATGATGCTTGCGCCAAATCTTAGAGCTTAAGCTAAGCGCGGTTTTACGAGGATATAAAGAACAGTGAATATCTTAATGCAAACCTCGTTACTAACCACTTCTTTCCCGCGGAACCCGCCGCATTCGCGGCGCTTCGGGCGGGCTTCTCCGCCCGCGGGCGAATTCCATTCGCCCTGTTCCGCGAAAGAATTTTTCATTTTGTCTGTCTCCGACGGGTTGGGCGCGTTTTGCTCGCATCTTTTAATCAACGCCGGCAAAGCCGGCTTCCAAAATTGTCAATTATCAATTATCAATTGCCTACCGGCGCTTCCTCTCGCACACTTATCAGTCATGCTACGCTTGTTCGCTCTTCCGGAAATTTGTCGCTGCGTCCCGCTGTCCAGCTTGCGCCGGCCACGCCGTGTCCTCGCGCCGGATTTCCGGGCGAACTGCGCTCTCGCACACTTATTCTTGTGTTTTAAAAACCGGCGTGATAAAATATTTTATAAAATTTTTTATGAGGAAAAGTGTATGTTTAAAAATCTTAAAGAGACCAAGAGTTTTTGCGAAAAAAACAATATTAAAATGGTTGATTTTATGATGATTGACCTAAACGGCCGCTGGAGGCATCTCACCATGCCGGTGGACAGGCTCGACGAAGGGACTATGGAGCACGGCATCGGGTTCGACGGCTCTAACTACGGTTTTGCACAGGTGGAAAAAAGCGATATGGTATTCGTGCCAGACCTTTCTTCCGCTTTTGTCGACAAATTTGCAGAGGTACCGACTCTCGCGATGATCGGCGATGTTTTCTGTATCGAACTTCCGAAAAACCGGCGCTTTGACCAGGATCCGCGAAATGTCGCGTTCCACGCGGAAGAGTACCTCAAAAAAACCGGCATAGCCGACGAGATGAGAATCGGACCGGAATTTGAATTCCATGTTTTTGACCATGTAAGCTATTCCACCAGCCCGAACTTTACAAAATTCCATATTGACGCCGACCAGGCGGAGTGGAACGCAGGAAACGAGGAATACAATCTCGGCTATAAGGTGCCGAAAAAGGCGGGCTACCACACCGCGCCGCCGCTTGACAAGCTTAGCGGATTCCGCAGCCGCTGCACTATGCTCATGGAAGAGCAGGGCATCAAGGTAAAATATCATCATCACGAAGTCGGCGGCTCCGGGCAGGTCGAAATCGAGGTTGAGTTCGGCGGAATGCTTGAGATGGCAGACAAAACGATGATGACAAAATATATCCTCAAAAACGAAGCGGTCGCCGAAGGGCGCACACTTACCTTTATGCCGAAGCCGATTTTCGGCGAGGCTGGCAACGGAATGCATGTGCACATGCACCTTTTTAAAGACGGCAAGCCGCTGTTTTATGACGCAAAAGGCTACTCGCAACTCTCGAAAACCGCGCTTTATTTTATCGGCGGACTTCTTAAACACGCTCCCGCCCTTTGCGGATTTACAAATCCGTCAACCAATTCGTATAAGCGCCTTATCCCGGGGTACGAAGCGCCGGTTACAATCGGCTTTGCGACCTCCAACCGCAGCTCGGTTATAAGAATTCCCGCATATGCGAAAGACCCAGACAAAAAGAGGTTCGAGCTTCGCAGCCCTGACGGAACCTGTAATCCATATTATGCATATGCAGCGATTTTGATGGCTGGTATCGACGGAATAAAAAATAAAATCGATCCGCAAAAAGAGGGATACGGCCCGTATGACTTTAATCTTTACAACCTTTCGGACGAGGAAAAGAAAAAGATAAAACAGCTTCCGCGCAGTCTCGACGAAGCGCTAAATGCGCTCGAAGCCGACCATGATTTTCTCCTTGAGGGCGGCGTTTTCCCAAAACGCCTTATAGAAATTTGGATAGCCAATAAGCGCAAGGACGCCGCTGCATACAACCAAATGCCCGCGCCGGTCGAGTATGAGATGTATTACGATCTTTAAATAAGTGTGCGAGAGCGCAGTTCGCCCGGAAATCTGGCGCGAGGACACGGCGTGGCCGGCGCAAGCTGGACAGCGGGACGCAGCGACAAATTTCCGGAACAGCGAACAAGCGTAGCATGACTGATAAGTGTGCGAGAGGAAGCGCCGGTAGGCAATTGACAATTGATAATTGAAAATGGACAATTACGGAAGCCGCCGAGCATTGCTCGGCGGCTTTGATTAAAAATGCGGAGAAACGCGCGATCGGACAGCCGCCGGACATGGCACATAAATTTGGCCGCCTCTTTGCGAGCAGAGCTCGCCTGTTCCGCGGAACATGCAAGTCTAAAAAGATTCTATGTTCTTTATCTTCTCGCCAAAGCAAATTCAAGCAGACTCCGTAGGAGGAATAAATAAGCCGCCGAGCAATGCTCGGCGGCTTTCTTATTTGGAGCGGGTGATGGGAATCGAACCCACATATCCAGCTTGGGAAGCTGGTGTTCTACCACTGAACTACACCCGCAAATTCTGCGCGGCATCTGCCGCGCCGATAATACATTATAACATATTTATGCTGCGAAAATGCCGCAGGGAAAATAAAATTTTTACGCTGTTTGTTTCGCGCCGCGCAAAGATAAAGCGCAAAACTTTCACCGCAAAAGCGGCAAGCTAAAAGAATTTTTTCTTTCTAAAAAACCAAATAAGCGCCAAAACGGTGATAGCGCTGAGAATTATAACATATAGGTAACCGAAATTCCAGTGAAGTTCGGGAATTTTGAAGTTCATACCGTACCAGCCGACGATGAGAGTTAGCGGCAGGAAAATCGCGGTGATAACAGTAAACATCTTCATCAGCACGTTTTGCTCTAAATCCATTTCCGCCTGATACGCCTCGCGAAGCTGGGTAATATAGTCGCGCAGGGTTAAAATATGCGAAAGGAGCCGGTCGGTCTTTTTTTCAAGAATTTTAAAAAGACGCAAATCATCTTCCGAAAAGAAGCCGTTTCCGTTTTCCGCAATTCCGTCAAAAATCTGCTCGAACTGCTCGTAGTACCGCTTGCGGACGAGAAGCTGCTTGCGATATGTCGTTATTGTCGAGAGATATTTGCGCCGCCCGTTATTAAGCACCTCGACCTCGGTATCGGTTATCTCCTGTTCAAGGTCCTGCATTTTTTCAAGCTCGTTTTTAAGGATAAAAGACAAAAATGTGTGCAAAACTTTGGTTGGCGGCTTGTTTTCAATGCAAGGAAGAAAGGTGCCGGCATATTTTTCGCGGCTTTCAATACTGTCGAAGGCAAGAATCAAATCTTTGCCGTTAAGATAAATTGAAACGCCGTTATTTGGGTTGAACGCAAAATAAAAGCTGATAATGGCGCTGTTTTCAAATTCTTCGTATTTGTTTAGCTGTCCGCCTGTGATGTTTGTTGCCATCGATTCGCCGCATAGAAAGGCGAGATTTTCATCGGCTTTTAAGACAAATGAAATCATACGAAAACTCCTTTTTTCAGCGTTGCTACAAAAGATTTATAAATCCTTCACCATCTGAACATAGGGAAGATTGGAAAAACCGAGTGAGCGGTAAAGCTCCGCGGCGCGCGGATTTTCTTTTGTGACTTCGAGCCGAAACCGCTTAGAATTCGGATACTCTTTAAAAAGAAAATCAAAAAACTTTTTACCGGTTCCGCTTCCGCGAAACTGCTCTTTGATATAAATTTCCTCGATTAAAACAACGTTTCCGCCCGCCTCGTTCGAATAGGTGAAGCAGAGCAAAGCGTAACCGATAATGCCTGCGGCATCCTCGAAGACTATGACGCGCAGAAACGGGCTGCCGGAAAGCGAAAGGGCAAAGGTGTTTTCAAAATTCTTTTTATCGATATTATAAAAAACCGCGCCGCTGCCGTAAAAATTTTCGGCCATTTCCAAAAAAGCCGGCCTGTCGCTTTGGGTTATATCTCGAAAAATCATTTCAAATCGAGCTGATCACATAGGAATTGCTCGAATCTTTTTATGCCGCCGCCAAGTCCGACAACACCTTCAGGGAGCCTTAGCGGGGAGGGAGCGACGTCAAAGAAGTCCGCGCCTTTTGTTTTTTCGGTGAGCATCTGGCTGTCGCTGCCGAGAACGCCTTCGCCGAGATAGGTATATTCATCACCGAGAAATGCCATTTCCTCGATTTTTATTCCCATGCCGAAGAAATGGTCGGCGAGGAAGTTGACGTTATCGCTTTTGGTCGTTGTTCCGACCTCGATAAATTTCGCGTCGGTGGTCGCTTTTATATCAAGACCGTAATCGGCGCCCATCTTTTCCGCTTTTTCGCAAAGAGCGGCAAGTCCGCCCTCAAAGCCGTGCGCGGCGAGGTCGGCGTTGACTTTATCAATCTCGTTTGCCTGAAGGAAAAGCATTTCGCCGCGGTTATTATTTACCATAATGTCGATTTTGCAATAGTTTGGACGGGTGAAAACGATATCGCTGTCGTAACCATATTTCTCGATAAGCTCGGTATGAATATCAAAGCAGAGCTTGTGAAGTTTTATTTTATCGACCGTGTTCGGGGTGGCGTCCGACATAAGGTGAGGCTGGCCGTTTTTAAAATCATAATTATATACGCCTCTGCCGAGCCCCATGAAGAGGTTTTCCTGGAAGTTTGCCGGAATAAGCTCATGAAGCCGGCCGCCGGCGATGTTTTCGTATGTAGTGCCGCTGATTACAGCGAGCTTAATTCCTTTGCTGAGAAGTTTTATCATCGGGGGAAGAACATCGTCGACAGGGGCTTTTCTTGATAAAACTGCGGTTCCGTCCCAGTCGAATAAAATTGCCTTATATTTTTTGTTCATACGTCAAGTTTCCCTTCTTTTAGTTCATAAATTTTGTCATAAACGCTTATTTTATGGGTTATATCACCCGAAAGCTGTTTTACCGAAAGTGATTTTCCGCTGATTTTGACCTCGTAACGGCTGCCCTGGCAACAAACTTTGAAGCAAAGGCTGTTCCAATGCTCGGGGAGATTATAGTTGAGGATTATTTTTTCGCCGTCAAATTTAAATCCGCCGAAGCCCTGTACCGCGGCAAGCCAAGTGCCACCGCAGGCGGCGGTGTGTGTTCCGCCGATAAACAGGTCGCCTACCCAGAGGCGGTAATTGCCCGATAGGTCGATATTTGCCGTTTTCATAAAGAATTTATACGCCCAGTCGGTCATGCCGATTTGCGCGGCGAGAACCGCATAAATAGCGGTTGAAAGGGTGGAACCGTGTTCGCAGCGCGGCTCGTAAAATTCCCAGTTTGCGCGGCGGACGTCAATGCTGTAACGGTCGGAGAACAAGAGAAGCCCCAGAACAACGTCGGCCTGCTTGATAATCTGCGTTTCGGTCATAAGCCCGACCGGCGCGCCGAGATGTTCGCGCGGATCGAGGATACGGCTTTTCAGCTCGGCAACGGTGGGGCATTCGAGCTTGTCGTAGCCGTCAAACTGAAGGATTATGCCGTTTTCGTCCGGCGCGGGAAGATAGAGAAGTTCCGCCATCTCGATTATATCGGCAAGGTCTTTTTCATAGCCGAGCTTTTCCATAAGCGATTTGTAAAAATCGGGGTGTTTTTCCTTTAAGAAGTCGATAATTTTTACCGCCATCTCAAGGGTGTATTTTGCCATGATATTAGTATAAAAATTGTTATGAACCCGCTCGTGGTACTCGTCTGCGCAGGTGACTTCGAGAAGCTCGTAGCGGTTTTTGTCTTTCTTAAAATATGCCCAGGAATAAAAGAATCGCGCGCATTCCAAAATCGCTTCTGCGCCGCCGTCAAGGAGAATGCTCTCGTCGCCTGTCGCGATATAATATTCCCAAATGCCATATGCGACGTCGCCCGAGATATGAATCTGCTGGTCGCGAAAATGGGTGCGAAGCGGGCGGCCGGTGAAAATATCGATAACCGCAAAATCGGTGCAGGCGTCTTCGCCCGTCTCCTGACTTTCCCAAGCGTAGAACGCGCCGACCTTGCCGTATTCCGCAGCTTTTTCTTTTGCTTTTTCAAGGGTGTTTACACGGTATTTCGCGAGATTCACCGAAAGCTCGGGCGCGGTATAGTTGAAAAGCGGCATCATATAAACTTCGGTGTCCCAGAACATCGCGCCTTTGTAAACCTGCCCCGAAAGACCGCGCGCCGGGATTGCAACCTTGTCGGTATGGGTTGGGATATTCGAATACATTATGTAAGTGTTATAGCGAAGCGCGGTTTCGGCTTCGTCGTCGCCGTCGATGAAAACATCGGCGTTATCGTAGCGCGCGGCCCAAACCGCCTTGTGCGCGTCAAAGAGCGCGTCATAGCCTGCTTTTTCCGAAGCAAAAACGGAAGAAAGAGCGTGGTCAAGCGGATTTTCACCGTCGAGGCTCGTATAAACGGCAACATATTTGTTAAAGTAATAGGTTTCGCCGGCTTCCACATCAAAGGTTATTGTTCGAAGGTTTTTGCGGTCTGCGGCTTTGATACTTTCGGTATACGGAAAATCTGCCGAAAGTTTTTCGGCAACCGCCACCGAGAGACTAAGCTCGTATGTTTTGCCCTCGGCAAAAATCGCGCCGTCTTTTTCGCCGAGCAGAACATTCGGCAAATGCGGCCCGTTTATATCCCAAATATCACAGTCGATTCCCGTTACAAGTTCGGCCTTGCCAGAAGCGCGTGCGGTCACGGCGTATCTCATGCAGATGACATGGATGTCGGCTGCCGACAAAAACCGCTCGGTATTTATTGCGATTTTTTCAAAATCCGAGCTGCGGCGGAACGCCGCGTCATAGAGGTCGAGAATAATATGGTGAAACAGCGGGGTGCGGTCGATAACATTCATCGGCTCGCCCTCGAAAGAAAGTTTTGAATAAAGCGCGTTCGGCGCGTTTACAGGCTCGCGCCATTTATCGGGCGCAATCTGGTCATAAACCCCGGCAAGGGTGCAGGCGGTAAGCTCTTTTTTTGTGTATTCCTCAATTGTGCCGCGATAGCCCATATATCCGTTGCCGAGGAAGAATTTTGTGCCCTGAAGCATGCTTCTGCCCAAATCGCAGCTTGTTTCGATTATCTTGTTGTTTTTCATTTTTTCCTCCTATGCAATCGTTGTTATCGAAATAAGTTTGTACGGAACCGCAGCGGAGGCGGTTATAAGAACGGTTTTGACAACCTTTGCGTCTTTAAGGTCATCTGCTGTCATAAACTCGTTTGATATTTCAAGATATTCCGCCGTGATTCTGTATATCTCGGATTCCTGATCTTTTGTGATTTCTTTTATGCGCGGCGCGAACATCGCATTGACTCCCGATACAGGGACGAGATAAAGGCTTTTTTCAGCGTCGTATGTAAAATCGCCGAAGACGGCAACGCTTTCATCAACAATATTTTTGGCGAGAAAGAACCGCTGTGAAACGAGGGTATGAACGGTTTCGGCGGGGATTTCAAGCGCGCCCTGTTCGTTTAAGGTAAAATTTTGCGAATAGTTTTCGTCCATAAGAACAAGCCAAATCCCGAGCGAAATAAGATACTGATTCGGAATTTCGTCTGCGGTCGAAAAGCTCGGAAGCTCGTGGCCCGCGACGAGCGCGAGAAATCCGTTCATAAGAATATCTCCCGCTTTCATATCGGCGAGAGGCTGTTCCGCATAAGGCGTTTCGACCACGATTGGATCGCCGATATAGCCGTCCGGCGTCATCATATCAGGCTTGACAAAAAGAACCTGAATGGCGACGATCACAAGCGAAAGGATGAGCGATATAACAAGAATGCCCGCGATAATGGCGGGTCCGCGTTTTCGTTTTTTGCCGAATGCTTTCATTTCCCCTCCACCTTTCCGCTGCAAAATAGTGTTCCGATGACTTTTCCGTCGAAAATATCAAAAATATTTTCCGGTCGTGAGCCGTTGATTATAAGCATATTTATGCCGTTTTCCCCCGCAAGTTCGGCGGCGGCGATTTTTGCGGACATTCCGCCGCTTCCGCGCGCGCTTCCCGTTCCGCCCGCCGCAAGCCTTATCGCATCGTCGATTTTTTCCACCCTTGAGATGATTTTTGCGTCGCGGTGTTCCGCGGGATTTTTATCGTATAGCCCGTCAATATCGCTGAGCAAAATAAGCAAATCCGCGCCGACGATTTCCGCGACGATTGCCGAAAGGGTGTCATTTTCGGAGAAGCCGAGTTCTTCGGTCGAAATGGTGTCGTTTTCGTTGACAATCGGGATAATTCCTTTGTCGAGAAGCGCGCCGAAGGTATTCGAAACATTTTGAAGCCGCTCGGGATTGTCTATAACGTCGCGGGTGAGCAGGAGCTGCGCCGCTGTTTTTCCGTATTCCGAAAACATTTTGTCGTAAAGCGACATGAGCTGAACCTGGCCGACGGCGGCTGTCGCCTGCCTGTCGGGAATCGACTCCGGCTTTTTAGAATAACCCAGCCTGCCGACACCCATCGCCTGCGCACCGCTTGAAACGATAACAAGCGATACGCCGCGGTTGGCAAGATCGGAGCAGACTTTGCAAAAGCCGTCGATAAACCGAAGGTTCGGCTTGCCGTTTTCATATGTAAGTGTTGAAGAACCGAGTTTGAATACAACCCGATTAAATTTATTTTTCATTTTTATTTCCTTAGCCGTTTTTCTCAGAATAATAATATATTATAGTTATAATTAAGTCAAATAAGTGTGCGAGAGCGCAGTTCGCCCATATAATTGCTCGCGAGGACACGGCGTTCGGTCGCCGCATGGCGAGCGGAGCGGGACGCAGCGAAATTTTTATGGAAGAGCGAACAAGCGGAGCATGACTAAATAAGTGTGCGAGAGCGCGGCCTGCCCGCCGCCGGCATGGCTCATAGAGTTCTCCGCGGAACTTGCCGCAAAAGCGGCTGTCGGCGGCTTTGCCGCCGCCCTGGCGAGCGAAGCTCGCCTGTTCCGCGAGAACCCAGCAAAACGATAGATAATATGATTTTCGTCCAATCCAGAAAATCTATGTTTTAAGAGAATCCTTGTTCTTAATATCCTTGCCGCGCAAATTTAAGCAGCCGCCGTAGGCGGAACAAAAAAGCTTAATAAAACTTGCTTAAAGAGATTTGCTGTGCTAAATATCTTCGCCGCGTTCATTAAAGCAGACTCCGTAGGAGGAGTAAAAGCAGCTGCCGTAAGCGGAACAAAAAGGAGATTTGCAGCTCTGCTCACCGGCTAACTTATAAACATTGCCCTAAGGGATTTACCGTTCTAAGTATTCTCGGCAAGCAATTTAAGCAGATGCCGTAGGCGGAATAAAAAGCTTAATAAAACTTGCTTAAAGAGATTTGCTGTGCTAAATATCTTCGCCGTGCTCATTTAAGCAGACTCCGTAGGAGGAATAAAAAAAGATTTTCCGCGAGAGCGGAAAATCCGTTTTGGAGCTGGTAATGGGACTCGAACCCGCGACCTACGCATTACGAATGCGTTGCTCTACCAACTGAGCTACACCAGCAAAAGCAGGGTTAATAAATATATTATCCATAAATGCCGATAAAGTCAATTGTGTTTTAGGGCGAAAAGCAACCGCCGCCGCATATTTTAACGGCAAAACATCCCGCCGAAATTTTGCCGCAAAAAAACGCCGCCATAATAAGGCGACGCATTTTTGGCGCTCAGGGAAAACAGGCGACTGCCCACACAATCGCAAAACAGACCAAATGCACAAAAAAATTTGGTTATGCTATCAGTATAGATGAAAGTCGCAAAAAATAAATCGGTAGCACGGGGATAAAAAAATAATATTTTTTTTGATAAATTTCGAATTTTTCATTATACTTAGAATGTCAGGAGGGAAAAACTTATGGATATTATTTCATTTGCGGCGGCAAATCGCGCTTTTCTATTTAAAATTTTTGATGAGATTGCCGAAAAAAACATTTTGTTTGTCGGCGCGCCCGCGGGATACGGCAAAACCGCGGCCGTACATCTATGGGCAGAACGGCGCAAATACAATACAGCATGGCTTTTTCTCGACGAATACGACAATAACATTACAAGTTTTTGCAAAAGGGTTTGCGGCGCGCTTTTAAAGCTTCAGCCCGATAACGAGAAAATTGCGGAGATTATTGGTGCGGAGGGATTTGATCTTGCCGCGGCGGACTATCTTATCTCGGCGTCCGAGGAGTTTCGCGAAGGCGGCATAAAGAACCTTCTTGTGCTTGATGATTTCCACTATATAACGAATGAAAAAATAAATTTTTTGATAAACTACTTTATGAAGCGGCTTGAGAAAAACGTAAATCTTGTTTTTATCAGCAGAAAATCGCCGCCCGCAGAATTTTCGGAATTAATTCTAAAAGACAAATTGGTGATAGTCGATATTGAGGATATGCGATTTTCTCCGAAAATCATCTCGGGGTATTTTGAAATCCACGGTTATAAAATCACCGAGAGGGAAGCCGAGGAAATATACAGGAAAACAGGCGGCTGGCCGCTTGCGGTAAACGCCGTTATGATTGCGGAGGATAAAGGGAAAGGGAAGGTCAATGTCGCTTCGGTCGATTCCTTTATCCGCATAAATCTTTGGAGCACTTGGAGCAAGGAAAAGCAAAAAATTCTTATCGAAATATGCCCTGCGGAGGAAGTTACGGTGGAATTTTGCAGGCATATGTGCGGAATAAAAGACAGCGAAAAGATTTTAGACGAGCTTGTTTTTGATAATGTTTTTATGCGTTTTCAAAACGAAAATCTCTATGTATTTCACGATGTAATTAGAGATTTTTTGATTAGGGAAATGGAGAGCAGAGGCGAGGAATTCTGCAATGAAATTCAGCGTAAAGCGGGAGAGTGGTTTTACAGCGAAAGAGATTATTATAAGGCTATCGAATGTTTTCGAAAATGCGGCGACATCGAAATGATGGAAAGCAGCATAAAAAAAGCATATAATGTCCGCGCTTCCTATGCTTCGGTTCCCGAAACTTTCAAAGGAATAAAAGAAGAGGTTTCACAAGAGAAATTAAAGTCGTACCCAAGCCTATTGCGGTCGACCGCCTGGGCGGGTTATCTCGAGGGAAATCTTGAAGAAATGACCAAGTATTTAGATTTATATAACGAAATTTATAACAGAGGACCGCTTACCGACAAGCCGACTTTTTGGACAAACTGTATAGATCCGCGCAAAAGCCTTATCGAATACACCAAAAATGTGAAAATCGATTTTGAAAAAGATGTGGAATACACATCGCCGTCGATAACGCAAAACTTCCCGATTTTTCATCGCTCTGCCCGGGATTTTTCAGAGTATGCGCTCGATACGGGAGAGGGCTATCGATATTTGGAACAGACAATCGGGAAACTTATGAAAAAAAATGAATATGCAATAATGGAAAATTCCATAAAAGCAGGACTTTTATACGAGCAAGGGGCGCTTTCCGCCGCAAAAGCGGTCGCGCTGACCGCAATTGCGGAAATAGGCGATGAAACACCGCCGGAATATGTTTTTTCCGCTTATACTTTATATTCCGCAATTTTGATGGCGATGCGAAATTATGCCGAAGCAGAAAAGATTTCCGAAACGATAAATCAGCATATCCATAGCACAAAAGCGTATTATCTTCGCGCGAATTTCAGGGCGCTTCTCGCACGGCGGAAATTTCGGGAAAACGGCAATCCCGAGGACGCAAAAAAATGGCTTGATTACTATGAGTTTGACACCTTTGAAAAAATCCGGCTTTACGAGTCTTTTATGCATTTTACGGCTATACGCGCCTATATTGTTTTAAAGGATTATGACAGAGCGCAGATATTTTTGAAAAAAATGCTAAAGCTTACAATGACATTCAAACGGCCGCTCGGAATAATCGAATCAAAAATCCTTCTTGCTATAGTTTTGCGCAAGCAAAATGAGGACGAGGATGCGATTAAAGAGCTTTATGAAGCCGTTGAAATCGCCTATAAGTATAACTATGTTACCCTTTTCGCAACCGAAGGAGCCGAAGTCGTTAATATGCTATATAAACTTTATAACAGAGCGACGCGAAATGGCGGCGCGGTGCCGGAGCATTTTCTCAAAAAGCTTTATCTGCTTGCTTTTGAAGAAACGAAGCATACAAAAGGGCTAAGCGGGGGCCGGCCGGTTAAAGAAGTAAAACTTTCGAAAATGCAGAAAAAAGTTATGGAACTTATGCGCGACGGATATAGTTACACAGGCATTTCGGAGAAACTTGGGATAAAATATTCCACCGTGCGGTCGCATATCGAGGCGACCTATAAAAAACTTGACGTCACTTCCGCCGTCGACGCATTATCGAGAATAAGCGAGCAAGGCCTTTTGGAATAAGTGTGCCAGCACGCGGAGCGTGCGTGAAGCGCGGTCTGCCCATAAAAATGCTCGCGACGACACGGCGTTCGGTTGCCGAAGGCAAGCGAAGCGGGAGGAGAGAAATTTTTATGGAACAGCAGACAAGCGGGCATGACTGAATAAGTGTGCGGGAGCGCAGTTCGCCCGAGAATTTGGCGCGAGGACACGGCGTGACCGGCGCGAGCCGGACAGCGGGACGCAGCGACAAATCCTCGGAGAAGCGAACAAGCGGAGCATGACTGATAAGCGTGCGTGGAGCGCGGTTCGCCGGTAGGCAATTGACAATTGACAATGGATAATTGACAATTATGGAGGCCGGCTTCGCCGGCGTTGATTAAAAGATGCGGGCATATGCGATCTAACCCGTCGAAGATAGGGAAAACGAAAGGCGGGAGCGAACTTCTCCCGAAAATTTGCAAGTGGACATACTCGCGTAAAAAGGCGCCGAAGTGTGCAACTTTTTCGCGTGATGGTAACGGGGAAATTTGAGGAAGAGAGAAGGAGCGAAGCCAGACAGGGGGAAAAGCGAGAGCCGAGCGATGCTGCATGTCTGCAGGGAGACAGGCAGGGGGCAACTTTTTTTCGCGGAACTGGGCGAATGGGATTCGCCCGCGGGCGGAGTATTCCGCCCGAAGCGCCGCAAAAGCGGCGGGTTCCGCGGGAAAGAAGTGAGGCTTGCAAGGGTTTGGTTTCGAAGTTTCACCGTCCATTATATTCTCGTAAAGCCGGGCTTAACTCACGAGCAAAGATATGTCGCCAGACCGTATAACCCTTACTTAAAAAGATTTACCATTCTTGTACTTTTCGCCTTGCTCATTTAAGCAGACGCCGCAGGCGGAATAAAACTGTAGGAGGAACAATGTTTTATTAAACTTGCCTAATAAGTCTTGATATATTGCTAATCGGCGAATTTTGTGAATTTTATTTAAAAAGATTCGCCAAGCTTGTAATTTTCGCCGTGCTCATTTAAGCAGACGCCGCAGGCGGAATAAAAAGACTTTGAAAAGCGGCTGTGTTTTGATACAATTTAGTTTGCACGAGTGCAGGACTGAATTTTTATTTGACAAATAAAGAGGTAACAAAATTTTGAAAATACAGAAATTTTCGGCGAAAGATATTTCGGTAGTGGCGATGCTTTTTGCCCTTAATATTGTTCTGACACGGTTTTTGTCGTTCGACTTTCCGGTGATTCGGATAAGCCTTGGGTTTCTTCCGCTTGCGGTAACCGGCGCGATGTTCGGACCGGTTGTTTCGGGGATTTCTGGCGGGCTTGCCGATATTTTGGGCGGAATAATGAAAGGCTACGCGATTTATCCGGGTTTTACATTGTCCGCGCTGCTTTCGGGCGCGATTTACGGAATCGGATTTTATAAAAAAGAGATAAGCCTTGCGCGTATTATCGTCGTTTGCACGACAGTGACGCTGCTTTGCGACCTTGCGCTCGGTACCTTCTGGATGATGGATTTATACGGAAAAGGGTTTGCCGCGATTTTTCCGTCCCGTCTTTTGCAGGCGGGTGTGTACCTTGTGCTCCGTCCCGCCGCGATATATTTCACGCGAAAAGCCGCGGGGAAAAAGCTCGGCTTTTAGGCTTTTGGATTGTTGCGACGCTTCTAACAGCGGCAGAGAAACTTTTTGTGACTGCCGCCGTCCGAAACAAACAATTTTATTTACAATTACTTTTCTTATGTTATAATTTTTTAAGTGGCGTATTTGAGCAGATATTTTTGACTGCCATAAATACTTCGGGATGTAGCGCAGCTTGGTAGCGCGCTTGCTTTGGGAGCAAGATGCCGCAGGTTCGAATCCTGTCATCCCGACCAAAATTAGTGTGCGGGAGCAAAGTTCGCCCATAAAAATGCTCGCGAGGACACGGCGTTCGCTCGCCGAAAGGCGAGCGAAGCGGGACGAGCGAAATTTTTACGAAACAGCGAACAAGCGAAGCATGGCTGTAAAGTCTTCTGACCATAACGGTTAGAAGACTTTAAGTATTTTTCCACTTTTATGGGACAAAACGCAACTAATAATCAAAAAAGGACGGACATATTATGGAAAACAACACAATTCAAAAACCCTGGGCAAACCCCACACCTGCAGGACTGGTCGCGCTCGCTGTAGCGTGTTTTGTATTCTTTGCATTGCTAACGGGAAAAGTGGAAAAAAGCGCTATGCCTTTACTCGGCTGCTTCCTCATCGGCGGATTTTTTATTCAATTTGTTGTCGCGATATTGGATTTGAAGGCGAACAACATTTCCGGAGGCAATACATTTTTGTACTTTTCAGCGTATTTCATGCTTGTATCGGGTGCGGAAATGTTTATAAAATATTTTTCAAGCGGACTTGATACCAGAATTGACGGCTGGGCGTGGCTTGCGCTTGCGCTTGCAGTACTGCTCTGGACACCGGCGTTTTACAAGTCGCCCGCAATTTTATTTATTATCGTTTTAGCCTTGAATATCGCGGTTCCATGCATTGTAATTTCTGACTTAAAACTTTTTGCCCCCGAAGTATCGGCCGTTTTTTCGCAAGTTGCGGGTTATTCCCTCTTGTTCTGCGGGATTTTAGGGATTTACTTATCTGCGGCAATAGTTGTTAATACAACATTTGAAAAAACGATTTTCCCAAACCCGAAACCTTTTTATAAAGGCAAATAGATATCAGTTTTCATTGAGTTTTATGGGCGGCGGTGCGACTGCCGCTCAGGTTAAAATAATCCCCCGTCTCTAAAAAACGGGGGATATTTTTTGCGATAAAATCATCTTTCAAATTATTGAAAGGAGGTATATAATAATATTTGTTACAAAATGTTTTGTAAATTTACGGAGGAATGCAGATGAATATTTATGATTTTACCGTTAAAGATGCGAAGGGCGGCGAGGTCAGCCTTTCCGAATATAAGGGGAAAGTGCTGCTTGTCGTTAATACCGCGACAGAATGCGGTTTTACGCCGCAATATCCGGGGCTTGAGGAGCTATATAAAAAATATAAGGATCGCGGCTTTGAAATTTTGGACTTTCCGTGCAACCAATTTGCAAATCAGGCACCCGGCACGGCGGAGGAAATCGGAAGTTTTTGCACCGGACGTTTCGGCATAACTTTCAGGCAGTTTGAAAAAATTGATGTCAACGGCGAGAATGAAATTCCACTTTATAAATGGCTTAAAGAGCAAAAAGGCGGAATCGGCGGCTCAAAAGTTAAGTGGAATTTCACAAAATTTTTGGTAGATAAAAACGGAAATGTTGTCGGACGCTATGGCTCGACAAAAACTCCCGCGGCGCTTGAGAGCGCGATTGTGAAGCTACTGGGAAAATAAAAATGAAGCACAAATTTAAAACTAAAAACACCTGCGCCAACGAAATAACCTTTGATTTGGACGGCGATATTGTCCGGAACATTGTTTTTACCGGAGGGTGCAGCGGAAATTTGCAGACAATCGGGAAGCTGCTTGACGGCTGCACTGTGGCGCAAATCGAAGAAAAGTGCGGCGGGATTGATTGCGATTTTCGCGGGACTTCTTGCTCTGCTCAACTCGCGCTGGCGGTCAGGCAGGCGATTGAAAACGCGGCGGGAAAATAAAAGAGGCCGGCTTTCGCCGGCATTTATCAGTTAACTGTTAACAGTTGCGGAGGTCGGCTTTCTCCGACTTTGATCAGTTAATAGTGAACAGTTAATAGTTATGGGGGCCGGCATTGATTAAAAGATGCGGTCATACGTGCCCCAATTCGTCGGAGACAGGGAAGGGTAGAGCGGAGCAGGACAGGCCCGCACGCGGAGGCCGGTGGTGCCGCCCGTGATAGTTGCGCGAAACGTTACAAAGCAAGTTTTCTTCGCAGAGAAAATCGGCGCGGAGCCGGACAGGCCGCAAGTTCTATTTAAAACTAATTTGGAGGCATAAACTATGCGCGCGATTATGGAATCGGGTTTTTCGGCAATATACCTTGTTGCCATTGTCACTCTCGGTCTTATAATGGCGATAAGGACAAACGGCAGCGGACAGCGGCGCCTGTTTGGGATTATGGCGATTGTGCTCGGTCTCGGCGACGCGTTTCACCTTGTGCCGCGGATAATCGGGCTTCTGACCGGCACTATGGAAGAGCGTGTAGCCTCGCTCGGGTTCGGCACCCTTGTAACTTCGATAACCATGACCGTTTTTTATGTTATGCTTTATCATTTTTGGTGCGGCAGATATAAAAAGCCGGTAAAATCGGCGCTTACCGGCTGCGTTTATCTTCTTGCCATAACGAGAATCGCGCTTTGTCTTTTTCCACAAAATCGGTGGATTTATGCGGACGCGCCGCTTAGCTGGGGAATATATCGCAATATCCCGTTTCTGATTTTGGGAATTATTATTGCGGTTGTTTTCTTTATCGAAGCGAAAAAATCCGCGGACAAATATTTCAAGTACGCCTCGCTTGCAGTTTTGCTGTCGTTTCTGTTTTATATTCCGGTCGTGCTTTGGGCGAACATCATCCCCGCAATCGGCGCGCTTATGATTCCGAAAACTATCTGCTATGTCTGGCTTGTTATTATGGGATTTCGCGCGAAAGAATGAATATGCGCGAGTGTAGCTCGCTTAAATAAAAGCCCGCCCCAGAGGGGCGGGCTTTTTATTATATTTATCTTCTTCCTTGTGCCGGGGTTATGTGATAGAATGTGTATTAACAAGTCTGCCGAGGGCTTTTGGCAGTACTAATTTTGCGGGGATTTGCCCTGTTCTTTTGAATGAAAAATTGATTTTGAAAGAGATCATATGAATAGAGAAAATTTTGCGTCCGATTATTCGCTGCCGGAAAACTGGCTGTTTGCGCCGCCCGAGAATAAAAAGGCGTTTGACGCCTTTTACCTTTACCCGACCTCGTGGTTTCCGCGGACGGGGGAAAACGCGCTTTGCGAGCTTTCTGATGAGCGAATGCGCCGCGCGGCGGCGACCGTTTTTTCGGTTCAGGCATCCGCCCTTTTTCCTGTTGCAAATGTTTTTGCCCCGTATTACCGCCAGTTTTGCGCGGAGGAGATTACCTCCGGCGATGTCATGAATTTAATCCGCTGCATTAGAAAAGAGCCGCTTTCGGACGTCGCATCAGCATTTGATTATTTTATAAAAAATCTAAATGGCGGCAGGCCTTTTGTGCTTGTTTCGCACTCGCAGGGTTCGTCCGTTATGAAAGAGCTTATAAAAGATTACATGCGCGAAAACCCCGATGTTTATGGGCGGATGATAGCGGCTTATCTTATCGGGTTCGGCATAACCGAAAAAGAAATTTCGGATTTTCCGCACCTGAAATTCGCCGAAAAAGAGGACGATACCGGCGTGATAATTTCATATAATACCGAAGCGCCGGGCGAAAAAGGGGTTAACTTCACCGCGCCGGAGGGCAGCCTTGTTATCAACCCGATAAACTGGAAAAGGGATGAAACCCACGCCGCGGCATCGGAAAACCTCGGCTCGGTTATTACGGGGAACGGTCGGCTTTGCGTTATGAAAAATTTTGCCGACGCGCGAATAGACTTAAAGCGCGGCACCCTTATCTGCGAAACCGCCGACAAAAAAGAGTTTTTCACTCCGCCGCCGCTCGGAACTTTTCATTCGTTTGATTTCGGATTTTATTATCTTAATTTGCGGCAAAATATTTTAAAAAGAGCTACAAAATTTTTTGATATAACAAAAGGGGGTAATTTTTCATGAGTGAAATCGCAAAAATTTCGATCAGAAGCGACTATGCGAATATCAAGCACGCGAATGCCTTTTTAAACAGCATTTTAAGCGACTTTTCTTTTAGCGACAAGGAGAAAATCCGGCTTTGCGTCGCGCTTGAAGAAGCTCTTTACCATACCTTTAAAAATTCGCTCGATACCGCCGAGGCGATTTTTTCGGACATTATTATTTCAAAAGATGAGACTACCTTTGAAATCGCAATTATAAATAATGGCGTCCCTTATCTTTTCGAGGGCGGCGAGACCGACCTAAACGAGCTCGGCGAAAACGCGGACGCCCTTAGCGCGTATGTTATGCGCAAGGTTGTTGACAACGTTATCTACCGCAATTTAGGCAAAAAAGGCCAGGAAATAAGGCTTGTTAAAAACCTTGAGCAGCTTGCGGATTTCTCGTCCGAAGCATCTGCGCCGGAGGAAACCGTTTCCGAACCGCCGCAGATTAGCATAAGAACGATAAAGCCGGAAGAGGTTATCGAAATCACACGCTGCGTTTACGATGAATATAAATATTCCTACCCCAATGAGGATATTTATTATCCCGAAAGAGTGGTCTCGCTTATTGAGGAAGGCAAACTTGTCAGCTTCGTTTCGGTTACCGAAAAAGACGAGATAGCGGGACACACGGCGCTGAAATTCTGCAACGAATATCCTGCGCTTATGGATACCGCGATATGGGTTGTAAAGCAGAAATACAGAGGCTTCTCGATTATGAAAACTCTGCTTCCGTTTTCGCTTGAATATGCGAATAACCTTGATATAAACGGCGTGTTTATCGAGGCGGTAACCCATCACCCAGCAACCCAAAAAGTCTCCAAAAGATACGGCTTTTACGCCACCGGATTTTATCTTTTGTACCGCTCGCCGGCAACCGTTGTAAACTATGAAACCGATGGAAACAGGCGCTCTCTCGGAATAGGGTATCGCCCGTATAAGGAGATTAAAGAGGTAAATATTTATGTTCCGAAAGAACACCGCTTGCATGTCGCGGAGATGTACGGCAGGTTTGGGACAACGGCGAACATAATGCCCCCGAAAGAGGATTTGGAGCTCGCCGAAAATAGCGAAATGACGGTTAACGAGGTTATGTGGAATCTCTATGCCGCCATCGAAATCGACAAGTGCGGAAAAGACCTTGAAACCGCGCTGCGAAGCGAGATAAAGCGCATGAAGCAAAACGGGATCGAGTGCGTTATGCTCCGCGCAAACATGGACGATGCAAGCCTTCTTTACATATATGAATGCGCTAAAAAATGCGGATTTTTCTATACCGGATTTGTGCCGCACAGCGGCAAGGGAAACCTTATGCTTCTGCAAAATCTTATGGGCGGCGCGGTGAAATACGACAGCGTTCTCGCGCTTGAGGATTACGGCGAGGTGCTCGAATACATACGGCAGTTCGATCCGAACGAAATCGCGCAGTAGATTTTTCCGGGCGCGAAAAACTTTGAAAATCACATTAAAAATCCCGCTTCATTTGAAGCGGGATTTTTATGCCGCCTAAGGTGAATACTTAAATTGAGTCGGCGCGTTTACTTTATTGCTTCGGGCAATGCGGCAACGAGGGCGTCGATATCGTCGGCGGTATTATGGTGTGAAAGGCTTATCCGAAGTGCGCCCCAAAGCTCGTCCTCCGGCAGGCCAAAATCGGCGAGAACGCGGTTTTTAACCGATTTTTTCGCGTTGCATGCCGAGCCGCCCGAGAGATAAATATCATTTTTTTCGAGCCTGTGAATCATAACTTCGCTTTTGTTTCTACCCGCGGCGGCAAGAATAATATGCGGCGCGCTTTTTTCGGCACGGTAAATATTTAGGCCGTCTATTTGCGAAAGCTTTTCGAGAGCGTAGGCGGAAAGGGCGCCCAGTTTTTTGCTGTTTTCGGCAAAATTTGAAATGCTATCCTCAGCCGCCGCCGCGAAAGCAGCGATTCCCGCGACGTTTTCGGTGCCGCTTCGCAGTCCCTGCTCCTGCCCGCCGCCGAAAATAATCGGAACAAGCTTCAAATTCTTGCGGACATAAAGCGCGCCCGCGCCTTTCGGGGCATGGATTTTATGCGCCGAAAGCGAAAGCATATCGCAGCCGATTTTCGAGACCGAAAAGCGGATTTTTCCGAGCGACTGAACCGCGTCGACGTGAAAAAGCGCGTTTTTCGCGGAAGAATTTTTGATAAGCGCGCTTATTTCCGCCACAGGATTTAAGGCGCCGGTTTCGTTATTAACAAGCATAACCGAAACAAGAACGGTGTTTGAAGAAAGCGCGTTTTTGAAAAAATCGAGGTCGAAAATGCCGCGCGGAGAGGGAACGGCGATTATTTCGAATCCGCGGTTTTCAAGCTCCGCGGCGGACATAAAAACCGAGGCGTGTTCGCCGGCCGAAATTATTATCCGGCCTTTTCTTTTTGCCGCGCCGAAAATGGCGAGGTTGTTTGCCTCGCTTCCGCTTGCGGTGAAAATTATTTCTTCGGGCGCGGCGCCTATAGCGGTTCCGACCTTTGCGCGCGCAGATTTTAAAATTTGCTCTGCTTCATGCCCGAGGCGGTGAAGCGAAGAGGCGTTTCCGAAAGCATTTTCCGAAACATCGCGAAAAATATCGAGATAGGCTTTGTCCGGTTTTGTCGTGGCACTGTTATCAAGATATACCATTTTTCCTCCGAAAAATTATTTCACATAATAAAAAAGAGGTGCGGCAAGGGGCCGCGAACTTGACGATGAGGGCTTTTAAGAATAAAATCATATAAACTGTTGATTTTAAGGAAAAGCCTCAAAATCCGCAAATGTAATTTATAAGGATAAGTTAAAATAAAATGAAAAAAATTGGTACATTTTTTATTGTTGTTGCTATTATTATAGCTGTTTTTCTCTCGGGTTGCAACGCGCAGGAAAGCGAGAGCGGGGAGAAGATTACGGTCAGCGTTTCGATTGCTCCGCTTGCCGAATGCCTGAAGGCGGTTTGCGGCGACCTTTGCGAGGTAAATATCCTCGTGCCGCAGGGGTTCAGCCCCGAAACATACGAGCCGACTCCGCAGGACCGCGAAAAACTTGAAAAAAGCTCGGTTTTCTTCGGAATCGAGATGCCCGCCGAGATGGCGCTCGGAAGCGGAATCGTGCCTTACTATTCTTTTGTTGAAATTTGCGATGCGCAATATCCCGACAGGTTTTTCGGAACCGAGCGCGACCCGCATATCTGGCTTTCACCGAAAAGAATGATGGTTATGGCAAATGCTGCTGCCGAAAAAATGGGCGAAATAGATTCCGAAAACAAGGCGAAATACCGCGCGGGCGCGGAAAATTATATTGCGAAAATCGAAGAAGCGCAAAAGCAGGCGGAAAGCATTTTTGCCGAAAAAACAAGCCGTGATTTTATTGTTTTCCATCCTTCCCTCGGATATTTTGCCGATGATTTCGGGCTTACAATGCACGCGCTTGAGGAAGAGGGCAAGGAAGCGGGGCCGCAGGAACTTATCGCAATGATTGATTTCGCGAAAAGCAAGGGGATAACGACTCTGTTTTATCAGGAAGAAATTTCTGCGTCTGTATGCGCGTCATTTGCCGCGGAAATAGGCGGAAAAGCGGTCAAAATTTCGCCGCTTGCCGAAAATTATACCGAGAATATCGTCACAATGGCAAAAGCCGTAGCGGAGGCTTTAAAATGAGCGAAACCGTTATAAAAGTTTCCGGTCTTTCGGTTTTTTACGGAAAAAACGAGGCGCTTTCAAACATAGATTTAGAGATAAAAAAAGGGGATTACCTCGGCATAATCGGACCTAACGGCAGCGGAAAGAGCACGCTTATAAAAGCCATGCTTGGCCTTATAAAGCACACCGGCAAGGTAGCTTACGAGGGAAGTCCGCGCATCGGTTATGTTCCGCAGTTTGCCGCAATCGACAGGGGGTTTCCGATAACCGTTTCCGAAGTTGTTCTTTCGGGCACTCTTGAGGGATTTAGGCCGTTTTACAAATACGGGAAAAACCAGCGCGCGGCGGCGAAAAAAGCGATGGAAACGCTTGCCATTTCGCATCTTGAAAAAAGACAGGCGGAGGAACTCTCGGGCGGCGAATTCCAGCGTATGCTCCTTGCCCGCGCGCTCGCTTCGGAGCCGGATATTTTATTTTTGGACGAGCCCACTGCAAGCGTCGATTCGCCGTCTGCAAAAATAATATACGGCATACTCTCCGAAATCTCGAAAAAAATCACCGTAATCCTCGTCACGCATGACCTTTTTGCGATAAGTTCGGAAGTCCGCAGCGTCGCCTGCCTTAATCACGAGCTTGTCTATCACGGTCTTCCTGAGCTTACCGACACCGTTACCGAAAAACTTTACGGCTGCCCGGTCGACCTAATCGCCCACGGCGTTCCGCACCGGGTGCTCGAATGCCACGACCACGAGCACTGCGGCCACGATCACGGCTCGGCGAAAAAGCAAGAAGACGGAGGGCGCGCCGATGTTTGAGGCGATTGTAAAATATCAATTTATGCAAAACGCGCTTTGGGCATGCCTGGCGGCGAGCGTTTTGTGCGGAATTATCGGCGTTATTATTGTTGAAAAAAAGCTTGTTATGATGAGCGGCGGAATCGCCCACACCGCATACGGCGGGGTTGGGCTCGGATATTTGTGCGGCTTTCCGCCGGTTCTCGGGGCATATCTTTTTGCGGTGGTATCGGCGTTTTTAATCGGCGGACTGAAGAAAAAAGGCGGCCGCAATGCGGATGTCGTCATCGGGCTTTTATGGTCGGCGGGAATGGCTCTCGGGATATTTTTTATCGCGCTTATGCCCGGCTATCCGCCCGACATTTCAAGCTATCTTTTCGGAAATATTTTGAGCGTTACCAAGGCTGACCTTATAGGCGGCGCAGTTGTTGCCGCGCTTGTCGCGCTCATTTTCCTTGTTTTCTTCGAGGGGTTCAAGGCATATCTTTTTGACGAGGAATTCAGCTTTATCAAAGGGCTTAAAACTTCGGTAATCGAAAATCTTTTGCTGAGTATGGTTGCCGTTTCGGTCGTTTCGCTTATTAGGACTGCGGGAATCGTGCTTGTCCTCGCGCTTTTGACTGCGCCCGCCGCAATTTCGGGGATGTTTTTCAAACGGCTTATCTCAAGAATTGCCGCTGCGATTGTTCTTTGTATGGTTTTTTGTTTTTCCGGCCTTGCGATATCTTTTTATGTCAAAAGCGTCGCTTCGGGCGCTTCGATTGTCATGGTCTGCGCCGTATCCTATATGCTCGCCGCGCTTCTGAAAAAAGCCTTGACAGCCGCAAGAAAAGCGTGATAACCTATTCCTAATCAAAAAAGGAGAATTTCTATGGCCGGCTTTTTTGTTATAAGCAATATTATAGTGAGCGCTATTATTATCGTGGTAAACGTGAATAATAGGGTTAAATCATTATGTTTTGCTTAAAAGATTAAAGCTGTTTTTTTAAAAGCTTATTTGAAAGTCTTTGCGGTAAAACTGCAAAGACTTTTTTGATTTTATTTGCTTGAATTTAAGGGGAAAAAGATGATAACTGTTAAAGAAATTGAACATGCAGCGAGCGTTCTCGCGCCGGTAATCCACCGCACAGACCTCACAAAATCAGGGACTTTTTCGAGCCTTTCGGGCAGCGAGATTTACCTGAAATACGAGAACCTGCAAAAAACGGGCAGCTTCAAAATTCGCGGCGCGTATAACAAAATCGCGAAGCTCGCCGCCGAAAAAAAGGTCGGCACCGTTGTTGCTTCAAGTGCGGGAAATCACGCGCAGGGAGTTGCCTTTGCCGCGACGCAGATGGGAATAAATTCGATAATCGTCATGCCGCGGCAGACGCCCATTGCGAAAATTTCGGCGACCGAAGGATACGGCGCAAAAATAATTCTCCACGGCGACTGCTATGACGAGGCTTATGAAAAAGCTCTTGAAATAGCGCAAAAAACCGAGAACGCCGAATTTATCCACGCCTTTGACGATCCCGATGTGATTGCGGGGCAGGGAACGATAGGGCTCGAGATTTTAAAGGATTTACCCGAGGTTGATGTGATTTTCATTCCGGCAGGCGGCGGCGGGCTTCTCGCGGGGATTGCCGTTTATGTCAAATCGATAAATCCGAGGGTGCAGATTGTCGGTGTTCAGGCGGAGGGCGCAAGCGCGATTGTTCGCGAATTTGATAAGGACGCAACCGCATGCGCCGTTCCCTTTAAAACTATCGCGGACGGCATCGCCGTGAAGGTTCCGGGCAAAATCACAAAAGAATATATCGAAAAATATGTAGACAAAATGATTACCGTTTCGGATGCCGAAATCGCGGCGACAATCTTAATGCTTCTCGAGCGCGGCAAACAAATGGTGGAACCGGCCGGCGCGGCAGCTCTTGCCGCCGCGGTGAGCGGCAAAGTCGACATAAAAGGAAAGCGGGCGGCCTGTATCCTCTCGGGCGGCAACATCGACGTTTCGTTTATTCACCGTATTATCGAGGCTGGACTTGTTTCAAGAGGGCGGCGGCTGAAATTCAGCACACAGATGCTCGATGTCCCGGGTAGCTTGCAGCATTTCGCCGGAATTGTGGCCGACAGCGGCGCGAACATCGTATCGGTGCAGTATGACCGAATGCAGGCGGAGCTTGAGCTCGATGAAACGGTGCTCCATATCGCTTGCGAGGTTTCGGGCTTCGAACACGGCAAAAAGGTGATCGCAAAGCTCAAAGAACAGGGATACAAGGTAATTTTGGAATAAAAAACAAAATTTTACAAATTTGTTTAAATAAGTATATATTTATTATATAATAAACTTTATCATATATAATGGGGCGAGAGAGTAGGTCGTCCGAGGTCAATTGGCAATCGGTAATTGACAATTAACAATTTTGGTAACCGGACTTTGCCGGTTTTGATTAAAAGTATGCGCAGCGGCGGCATTAATAGTGGATGGACACAGTCTGAGCGGGTTGCGTTTTGAAAAGACAATCCAAAGCCGCGGCGGAGCAGAGCATAACAAATTTAATGGGGTAAGAGTATGACAGGAGCACAGATTCTGATAGAGGCGCTTGTAAGGCAAGGGGTTGACACCGTTTTCGGTTATCCTGGCGGAACGATTCTTGACATTCACAACGCGCTTTATGACAACCGTGACCGGATTCGTCACGTAATAACTTCTCACGAGCAGGGGGCGGCCCACGCGGCAGACGGTTACGCCAGAAGCTCCGGCAAGGTCGGCGTTTGTATCGCGACCTCCGGACCTGGGGCGACAAATCTGGTCACCGGAATTGCGACGGCATATATGGACAGCGTTCCGATGGTCGCGATAACCGGCAACGTTTCGCTTCCGCTTATCGGGCGGGACAGCTTTCAGGAGGTTGACATAACCGGCATAACCATGCCGATAACCAAACATAATTATATCGTTAAAGACGTTGCCGAGCTTGCCGATATTGTCCGCGAGGCATTTTACATCGCGAAAACCGGCCGGCCGGGTCCCGTTTTGATTGATATCCCGAAAAATATTCAGCAGGCGGCGGCGGATTACGATAAAAACTCGGCAAAGGAGCTGCCCGACCTCACCGTTGCGGTAAATGCCGGAGATATCGAAGAAGCGGCAAAGCTGATAAAAGAGAGCAAAAAACCGCTTATTTATGCGGGCGGCGGCGTTGTTTTCAGCGGAGCTTCGAAAAACCTCGAGAATTTCGCGGAAACCCTTTCGATTCCGGTTGCTTTCTCGATGATGGGACTTTCCGCGCTGCCCTCTGACCACCCGAACAACCTCGGAATGGTCGGAATGCACGGAACGCCTGTCGCGAACAGGGCGACCGTTGACTGTGATCTTCTTATCGCAATCGGCGCTCGTTTTTCGGACAGGGTTGCCGGAAACAGGGCGGCTTTCGCCAAAAACGCAAAGATTATCCATATCGATATAGATACGTCAGAGCAGGGCAAAAACGTAGCCTGCGATCTGCGTGTTGCGGGGGATGCCGCACAGGTGCTTTCCGCTCTTGAAGCGGCCGCCGGAGAGCTGCGGCATGACGAGTGGAAAGAATATCTCAGCCTTTACGCGAGAGAGCATATCCTTCCGCATTACGAGGCGGAACTGACCATGTACGACGTTGTGAGGACGCTTTCGGAAATCGCGCCGGACGACGCGCTTATCGTCACCGACGTTGGTCAGCACCAGATGATAACGGCACAGCATTACGATTTTAGAATTCCGCGCACCTTTATTTCATCGGGCGGACTTGGCACTATGGGCTTCGGGCTCGGCGCCGCGATTGGCGCAAAGATTGCAAATCCCGGTCGCGAGGTTTTCCTCGTCACCGGCGACGGAAGTTTCCATATGAATTTGAGCGAGCTTGCCTGTGCGGTAAGCGAGAACTTGAAAATTACCGTAATAGTTATGAACAACAGCGTTCTCGGCATGGTTCGGCAGTGGCAGCGGCTGTTTTACGAGGCGCGGTATTCTAACACCAGCATCTGCAGAAAAACTGATTTTGTCGCACTTGCGGAGGCGTTCGGCGCGGCTGGGCTTCGGGTTTTGGAGCGCGGAATGGTCAAAGATGTTTTGCTTTCGGCGATAGGCAACAAAGGCGTTACCGTGGTCGACTGTGTTATCGATGAAAACGACAGCGTTTTTCCGATTATTCCGCCGGGCGGCGGCGTTGCCGACACAATTTACGGGGACTAAGGAGGGAAAATGGAGCTTTTTATATTATCGATTCTTGTTTCGAATCATTTCGGAGTGCTCACAAGGGTAACTAATCTTTTTTCCCGCCGCGGCTACAATATCAAGGAGCTGACGGTAGGCGAAACCGAGGACAGCAGATATTCGAGAATAACAATTCTCACCGAGGACGAGAAGGACCGCCTCGAGCAAATCGAGCTTCAGCTTGCAAAACTTGTGGACGTCAAAGCCGCATCGTCGATGGCCTTTGACGAATGTGTCGACAGGGAACTTCTTTTGATTAAGACGAAAGAGGGAAGCGGGGCAAAAGAAAAAATCAGCCATCTTAAAACGCAGCTTCTTGAAAACAGCGAGGGCTGCGAGATATATCAGGTGGTCGGCAACACCGCCGAAATCAACGAGGCGGTGGAGCTGCTTAAAAATGACGTAATTGAAGTATGCAGAACAGGCGCGGTCGCGCTTTCAAAGGGAAAAACTAATATTAAAAATAAATAATTTTTTTAAGGAGACATGAAAATGGCAACACTTTTTTATGAAAACGACTGTAATTTAGACCTTTTAAAGGATAAGACGGTTGCGATTATCGGTTACGGCAGCCAGGGCCACGCACACGCCCAGAATCTTAGGGACAGCGGAGTAAATGTCATTATCGGGCTTTATGACGGCTCGAAATCGGCCGAGACCGCGAAAGCGGACGGCTTTGAAGTTTTGAATGTTGCGGAAGCGACAAAAAAAGCCGACCTTGTTATGATTCTTACAAACGACGAAAAACAAAAGAAAATTTACGACGAGAATATCGCGCCGAACCTTCGCGCGGGGATGAGTCTTGCTTTCGCGCACGGATTTAACATTCACTACAAGCAGATTGTTCCTCCGTCCGATATCAACGTTATCATGATTGCGCCGAAAGGCCCGGGACACACCGTACGCTCCCAGTTTGAGGAGGGCAAAGGCGTTCCCTGCCTTATTGCGATTTATCAGGATGCGACAGGAAACGCGAAAGATATTGCGCTTGCTTACGCGCTCGGTATCGGCGGCGCGCGTGCCGGCGTTCTTGAAACAACTTTTATCGAAGAAACCGAAACCGACCTTTTCGGCGAGCAGGCCGTTCTTTGCGGCGGCGTTTCCGCCCTTATGAAAGCGGGATTTGAAACTCTTGTCGAAGCGGGTTATCAGCCGGAAAGCGCTTATTTCGAGTGCGTTCACGAGATGAAGCTCATCATCGATCTTGTCGTTAAAGGCGGGCTTAATTTCATGCGTTATTCTATCAGCGACACCGCCGAATACGGCGATTACTCGGTCGGCGACAGGATTATCACCGATGATACAAAAGCCGAGATGAAAAAGGTTTTGAAAGAAATTCAGGACGGCACATTCGCGCGCGCCTGGATTAAAGAAAACGCCGACAATCGCCCGACCTTTACGGCTCGCCGCGAAAAAGAAAAGAATCTTTTGGTGGAAAAGGTCGGCACCGACCTTCGCTCCAAAATGAAGTGGAACTAATTTTTATTCTCGCATAGCCCACCATGCTCAAATCGGCGGGAAAATTTTGAGGTTTGCTGCCGCAACTCGGCGTGGACGGAATCGCTCCGGGGCACTGCTATCATGCTTTACAGAGCGGAATAAATGTTTAAGTGAGAAAAGAGGATAAAATGACAAGCGATATTTTCAGAAAAAAAGAATTTTCGGCGGCGCGCGGGCTTCTTTATGCCCTCGGGCTTAGCGAGGAAGAGCTTTCGCGACCGCTTATCGGCGTTGTTTCGGCGCACAGCGAAATCGTGCCGGGGCATATAAATCTCGACAAAGTCGCCGAGGCCGCGAAAGCGGGCGTACGTATGGCGGGGGGAACACCTGTTCTTATTCCCGCTATCGGCATTTGCGACGGAATCGCGATGGGACACCTCGGAATGAAATATTCGCTTGCTTCAAGGGAACTCATCGCCGACAGCGTCGAGAGCATGGCGATGGCACACTGCTTTGACGGCCTTGTGCTTGTGCCGAACTGCGACAAAATTATCCCCGGAATGCTTATGGGCGCGCTTAGAGTTAATCTTCCCTCGGTTATTATCAGCGGAGGCCCGATGGAAGCCGGATACGATAAATCGGCGAAAAAAGGGAATCTCACACTGTCATCGCTTTTCGAGGCTGTCGGCGCATATAAGGCCGGCGATATCGATGATAAAAGGCTTACCGACATCGAAAAATCCGCCTGCCCCGGTTGCGGAAGCTGCGCCGGGATGTATACCGCAAACAGTATGAACTGCCTTTGCGAGGCTATCGGCATGGCACTTCCGTTTAACGGCACCGCCCCGGCGACTTCGGCGGAGCGTATGCGCCTTGCGAAAGCGGCGGGTATGGCGGTTATGGAGCTTATTAAAAAAGACATCCGCCCGCGCGACATCATAACAAAAAAAGCTGCCGAAAACGCCCTTCGCGTCGATATGGCGATGGGCTGTTCTTCGAACACCGTTTTGCATCTGCTCGCCATAGCAAACGAGGCGGGACTTTCGCTTGACCTTAACATGATAAACGAGATAAGCGACAGCACGCCGAACCTTTGCAAACTTAGCCCTGCAGGAGAAAACACTATCATTGACCTGCATTATGCGGGCGGTATTCCGGCGGTTATGGAGGAGCTTCGCGCCGGCGGGCTGCTAAACGGCGAAGTTATGACCGCCAGCGGGAAAACCGCGGCCGAAAATATAAAAGATATTGCAATTTTAAATCCCGAAATTTTACATCCGCTTTCAAATCCGATTTCGGACAAAGGCGGCCTTGCCGTTTTGTTCGGCAACCTTTGCCCGGGCGGCGCTGTTGTAAAGCGGAGCGCGACGAGCGAAAAAATGCTTTGCTTTGAGGGCACTGCAAAGGTTTACGACTGTGAGGAAGACGCGCAAGACGCGATATACGGCGGAAAAATCGCCGCCGGAGATGTGGTCGTTATTAGGTATGAAGGGCCGCAGGGCGGTCCGGGAATGCGCGAAATGCTAACCCCCACCTCCGCGATTTCGGGAATGGGCCTTGGCGAGAGCGTCGCGCTTATTACCGACGGGCGCTTCAGCGGCGCGACCAGAGGCGCGGCGATAGGTCATATCTCGCCCGAAGCCGCAGAAGGCGGGCTTATCGCGCTTATAGAAAACGGAGACAGGATAAAAATTGATATTAACGGGCGGGAACTTTCGCTTCTTGTCGATGACGATACTCTCGAAAAAAGAAGGGCAAAATGGGTAAAACCCGCGCCGAAAATCACCACCGGTTGGCTTGCACGCTATGCCCGGATGGTCTCGTCCGCGGGCGAGGGCGCGGTTTTAAAATAAACGCCGCGAAAGCGGTGCTTTCCCCGCACGCAGTAAAGACGGTTTCGCCGAGCGCATGGAGAAATCACATTCGCTATGAGAGGGAAAGAACACTGCCGCCACTATAAAAAACGAGAAAACAGCAGATTTTATGGCTTTCGGATTTTAAGTGAATATAACCGCCGCCACGGCGCGGCCGCAAAATTTTTGCAAAAACACTTGCATATTATAAGCATAGGAACCTTTTGTTTTGACAGTATAATTTATACTTTGATAAATCAAAATTTTTAAAGGGGTGCGTAACAGGTGAAAACAAAAATTAACTACATTGCGGCCGGCGCTGCGATAATCAGTTTGCTCATTACTCTCGCATTTTCATGGGCTTCTTTTGGGTTTTTTACGATTCTGCAAATTATAGGAATCGGGATTTTAATCGCCGCGCTTTTTATCGGAAAACGCGATATAATTTTGGCGGCCGGCCCGCTTGTTCTGGCGCTTATTTCGCTGATTACTATCTTTGCCTGGCTTGGTGAGGCGTTTCATTTCTTTATCGGATTTGTGATTTTACTTACTAATCTTTTAACATTTGTTGCAAAAATGCTGCTTGCAGGTCTCGCTTTTTCGGTGACAAACGAAAAGTATGAAAGCTATCGCAAAAAGCTCGCTCCGCTTTGGTTTTTGCCGGGCGTAGTTGCCGGTTTTGCGGCTTTGATAAATTTGTTTTTCTCATCGGTCGGCTTTTTAACAAATGTATTTCTCGCCGCTACTTATTTCTTTACGGCGATGTGGATTGTCGAGCCGTTTAAAGATGAGACGAATGCTTTTGTTTCCGGCGGCTCTGACACAGGCGAGCAGGGGGGAAGCTACATAGGAATCGGCAAACATATTTTGCTGCTTCTCTTTACTTTCGGAATCTGGCACCTTATTTGGATTTACCGCACCACCGAATACTGCAACCGCGCGAGCGAAACCGAAAAATACAGCCCGGTAAACAAACTTCTTCTTTGCATATTTGTGCCGTTTTATATGATTTATTGGTATTATAAACACGCGCAGAGAGTTGACGTTTTGGCGAGGGCAAAAGGAGAAATAGAAAGTTTCTCTACTACCATTCTTATTTTGGCGATATTTATTCCTATTGTCGCGGCAATCCTAATGCAGGATAAAATCAACAAAATAGAGACGAGCGCGTTTTACGCTCCGGCGGCGCCTGCCGCTTCGGCAAATAAGACCGAAGACGCGAAAATCGTTGCGGAGCAGCTGAAAACTTATCAGGATTTACTCGCTTCGGGCGCGATAACACAGGAAGAATACGACGCGAAGAAAAAGCAGATTTTAGGGCTTTAAAAAAATAAATAACGCTGGAAAATACGGCGCAAAAATATTTGCGCCGTATTTTTTAAAATTAAAATTCGTATAAACAAAAGGAAAAGAAAATGACCGAAATATTGATGGTAAAGCTCGGCGAGCTGGTGCTTAAAGGGCTTAACCGCCGTAAATTTGAAGAAAATTTATTTAAAACGATAAAATACCGCCTTGCCGGAATCGGCAAGTTCGGTTACCGGTACGCCCAGTCGACTTTTTATGTCGAGCCGCAGGGAGGCAATGATGACAGCCTTTACGAGGATGAGATAGACGCCGCCGACAAGGCGCTTTCCGATATATTCGGAATCGCCTCGATAACAAGGGCGGCGCTCTGCGAAAAAAACCTTGATGAAATTACCGCGGCTGCTTTTTCCTATGCGGAGCGGGCGCTTTTGGGAGCAAAAACATTCAAGGTCGATTCCAAGCGCAGCGACAAGGCTTTTCCGCTTAAATCGCCCGAGCTCTGCGCCGAAATGGGCGGCAGAATTTTGGAAAAATATCCGCACCTTTCGGTCGACGTGCGAAATCCCGATGTCACCCTATGGGTGGAGATAAGGGAAAAAGGCGCGTATATCCACACAGGAAGCAGACCTGGAGCGGGCGGGCTTCCGGTCGGAACTTCGGGCAAGGCGATGCTGCTTCTATCAGGCGGAATTGACAGCCCGGTGGCAGGAGTTATGATGGCAAAGCGCGGCGCCGAAATTTCGGCGGTGCATTTT
>JAVBPR010000003.1:0-27120 GCA_031549485.1 Eubacteriales bacterium
GTCGTTTATCCCTTTGCAAAGGACAATCTGGGTATTAATAACGATTCCGTTTTCCGCAAAACGCTTCATAATCCCCAGGCACTCGCCCGCATTTTTGTTTTTCATCATAAGGCGGCGCACTTCCGGGTTTGTCGCGTGAACCGAAATGTTTATCGGGCTTATTTTTAGCTTGATTATTCTTTCAATCTCGCTTTGCGACAGGTTTGTAAGCGTTATGTAATTGCCAGACATCAGGCTCATCCGCGCGTCGTCGTCTTTAAAGTAAAGCGGCTCGCGTAGCCCGCGCGGGAGCTGGTCAATAAAGCAAAAAATGCATTTATTGAGACAGCTTCGCTTGTCATCCATAAGATAAGAATCAAAATCAAGCCCCAAATCGCCGACCGCCCGAAGCTTTATCTCTCTTCCCGAAACGGTGACCGAGCTTATTTTCGAAGAGGTGTGATAAAGATAATCGAGAAGGTCGTTTATTTCGTTGCCGTTAATTTTTTCAAGGCAGTCCCCCGCAGCCGCTTTGCCGTAAAGCGGGCTGTTTTTCGCCACCCCTATAATCCTGCTTCCCAAAATATCACCTCTTAAAAAATTCGGAGAAGGCTTAAAAGCCTGCTCCGAATCCGTTTACGCCTCTTTTTTTATTACCTGCTTGCCTTTGTATGTTCCGCAAGCCGCGCATACTCTATGCGGCGTTTTAAGTTCTCCGCACTGCGGGCATTTTACAAGCATCGGAATATCAAGTTTCCATACACTGCTTCTGCGCGAATTCTTTCTCGCATGCGATAGTTTTCTCTTTGGTACTGCCATTTTGGCACCTCCTTATTTAAACGATAAAATTTTATTCAAATTTGTATTCGGACAGCTTTTGAAATCTCGGATCTCCCACGCTTTCGCTGCAATCGCATTTTTCAAAATTGAAATTTGCGCCGCATCTTTGGCACATACCTTTGCAATCTTCTCTGCAAAGCCTTTTTGCCGGAAGCTCAAGGAAAACCGCGCCGAGCGCTAGCTCCAAAAGGTCTATCCTCTCATTTTCGACAATCAGAAGGGTTTCATCATCTTCATTTTGTTTGTCAAAAACGAGGTATGCCTGAAAAGGCGCCGAAACCGAGATTTCGGTTTCCTCAAGGCACCGGTCGCAAGGAACACGCATAACCGTGTCCGCCGTAAAGCTTATTGTGACCGCTCCCGCCGCGTTTTTCACGCCGCCCTTAACATGCAAATCGCAAAATTTTGCGGTATCGTCAAAATCGGGAGGAACCGGCATTACGCAGTCAATCGGAAGATACTGCCCCTCATTATGCATTACGCCGCCGACGTTTAAAATCATAGCTCTCTCCATCTTCACAGATACGCAATATATTATACTTTTATAAGTATTAGTTGTCAACTTATAATTTTTGACAGCTCTGCCTTTGTTGACACTATTATTCCCATATAATATAATTATATCATCAACTAACAATGTTTGGAGATAATTTATGAAAAAAATCATAGCCATTATTCTTTCTTTAATAATGCTGTTTACATTGCTTCCGCTTGCCGCGGCGTCGCAGCGCGACGAGGATTTGACCGTTTCGTACCGCACCGTTAAAATCGCGGTCGACGGCAAGCTCTCTTCCCCACGCGACGCTTCGGGAAATATTATCGAACCGTTTATTTATGAGGGGACAACCTATCTTCCGGTTCGCGGAATCAGCTCCGCCCTCGGTTTAAAGGTCGATTTTGATTCTTCTACCAACACGGTCGTTATTACAAAAGGCGTTTACACCGATTCGGAATATGTCGCGCCGGTAAAAACCGATGATGCTAAAATAACCGCGAGCTATCGCGATGTTAAAATTACCGTGGGCGGCATCGAAGTCACCCCGAAAGACGCCGCCGGAAACGATATCGAGCCGTTTATCTACGAGGGAACAACCTATCTTCCGGTCCGCGGAATCAGCGCCGCTCTCGGCCGCGAGGTTTCCTTTGATACCGCCGATAACACCGTTTACGTCGGGCTTCAGCCGGTTGAAAACAAATATTCGCTCACTTCCCCCGCGCCAAGCAACAGTTCGCAGCTCGTTCTCGTAAATAACGAACACGGCAGATTTGTCGCCCGTATTTCGATATCGAGATTAATCGAATCTTCCGCTGCCGAGGACTTGATATATCAGGCGAGCCCCAACAACAAGCCGCTTGAGCAGTCCCGCAAATACGGCCTCGTTTCGCTCACGATTACCATTATCGATTCGGCCGACAAAGCGCCGGTAAAAATTAACTCGGATTTATTCAAGATTTACACCTCGAATAATAAAGAATATACTTTCCCGCGCGTTACAAATCCCAGACCAACTATCGACGCAACTCTGATGGTCGGCCAGTCTGTTACCGGATATTATGCATATGTCGTTCCGTTCAACGAGCGCTATCCAAAACTCTCGTTCGGCGAATGGGAAGGCGGGCATGCCGCTTATTTGAAACTTTACAACGGCTGATACTGAGGGACTAAAAAACCCGCTTCCGCAAATTGCGGAAGCGGGTTTTATTTTTGATAATCGTAAATATTTTTACGAAAAACCGGCTTTGCCTTTTAAAGCAGTTTTGTGAAATTTTCAAAATCCGAAACTGTTTTGAATACGCCGCAGTCTTTTAAAACTTCTTCAAAGCATAGCCCGGTCTCGGCGTATAATCGTTCTTTCGTCAGCGCGCCTTTTTTCGCAATGGCTTCCGCCCATTCGGCATGCGGCGCGGTAAGCGGATTCTCAAAAAGATTTTCGCCGCGCTTTTCGGCTTCTATTATCTCGTCAAATTCTTTTTTGAGTCGCCCCGGCAAAACAGCAAGCCCCATAACCTCGATTAGCCCGATGTTTTCTTTTTTGATGTGATGAAGTTCCGGGCGCGGATGAAAAATCCCGAGCGGCCGCTCCGGCGTTCTTCTGTTGTTGCGGAGAACAAGATCGAGCTCGTATTTTCCGCCTCTTTTTCTCGCAATCGGCGTTATTGTATTATGCCGCTCCCCCTCGCTTTCCGCGAGGATTCCTATTTCTTCGCGGCTGTAATTTTTCCATTTTTCAAAAATGTGCGATGCGGCAGCGACAAGCTCTTCCTTATTTTCGCCTGAAAGGCGGAGAACCGAAAGCGGCCAATCCAAAATCCCGCAATCAGTAGCCTTAAATCCCTCGAGCAAAACAGGAGAAATAATTTTTGCGCCGTCCATCGGAAATTCGTGGCGGCCGCCCTGAAAATGCTCGTGCGCCATAATAGAGCCGCCTACATACGGCAAATCCGCGTTTGAGCCGATAAAATAATGCGGAAAAATATCGAGGAAAGAAAGTAATTTTATAAAGGTGCTTTCATCAATTTTCATCGGCAAATGGCGGCTGTTTATCACGATACAATGCTCGTTGTAGTAAACATAAGGCGAAAATTGAAGTCCCCAGCTATCGCCGCAAAGGGAAATCGGAATAATCCTAAGATTTTGCCGCGGCGCCTGCGCAAGATTTCCCGCAAACCCCTCATTTTCAAAGCAAATCGAGCATTTCGGATAATTCGCGGCCGCGGTTTTCGCCGCCGCTATCGCCTTCGGATCTTTTTCGGGTTTCGAAAGGTTTATCGTCATCTCAAAATCGGTGGACGGCGTTTCTGCCCGCCATTTAACATCTTTTTCTATTCTGTTTTTTTTGATGTAATCAATATCGCCGCAAAACTCATAAAACCAATCGGTTGCTTTTATGGGGTTCTCTCCGTAAAATTGCCAAAATCTACTTGCAACTTCGGACGGAGGAGGTGTGAACGCGCCCGCGATTTTCGCAAAAAATAAATCTTTTTCGGTTTCGCTGTCGCCCGAAATTCCGTTTGAAACCGCGCTTTTAAAAGCGGCTTCCAAAAGTTCCTCCGCCGTTTCGGCGGTTGTCGGAAGATCCTCGGAAAGGCAGAGGGCTTCCAGAATCCTGTTTTTTGTATAGATAAAATCCGCCGCGATTATAAGACCTTTTGAAAGCGCGTATTTCGCAAGTTTTTCAGCTATCAATCTTTCCGCCGCCTTTCGCCCGAATTTCAAGTGCCGTGCAGCTGTTTTTCCCTGTTACCTGCTCTATTTCGGTCTTGAAATTTTCATAAATTCCAAGCGGAACAAAGCCGAGAACCGTGCCTGCAAATCCGCCGCCGTGAACGCGAAAAGCGCCTTTACCGCGGGCAATCCGCTCGCAAGCGGCAAGCGCAATCGGAATCGGCTGCTCCCTTGTTGCGCCGGTTTTCATAACATTTTGAAGGTGGATCACGCTCGAACGGCCGCTTTCTTTTACAAGGCTTAAAAAGCTATCGACATCGCCGTTTTTAAGCGCATCCGCTTCGTCTTTTGCGCGCTCGTTTTCCTCAAAAAAATGAAACGCGCGCAAAACCGCTCTGTCACCCGCTTTTTCACGTATTTTTGCAAGATTTTTCCGGAACGCCTCATAATCGACAAAACGCAAAAACTTCTCGCCGAAAAACCCGGAAACCGCCGCCATTTCATCGGTAATCGAAGCATATTCTCCGGTGAGGTTTTTGTGGTCTCCGCCGGTCGCAATTACGCAAACTCTATATCCGTTTTTCTCAAAATCAAATTGTATTTTTTCTATTTTCGGCTCGCTTAAAGACTCGAAATCTATCGAGACGATGCCGCCGACCGACGATGCCGCCTGATCCATAAGCCCGCACGGCTTGCCAAAATATTCTCGCTCCGCATACTGTCCGGCTTTTGCAAGGTCAACCGCAGAAATCGCTCCGCCGCAGAAAAAATGATTAAAAATATTGCCGACCAAAACCTCAAAAGCGGCCGAGGAAGAAAGCCCGAATCCGCCGGGAATATCGCTTTCGGTATAGGCGTTAAATCCGCTTATTTTATGCCCCGATTTTGCGATATACGCCGCGACGCCGCGAATCAGCGCCGCCGATTTCCCTTTCTCGCCTTCACGCGGCGAAAGGTCGCAAAGATCGACCGTTTCTGCCTCGTACCCTTTTGTGTAAAGCCGCACGACATTTTCCCCGTTTATCGCCGCCGCGCCGTCTGCCGAAAGATTTATCGCCGCCGCCAAGACAATCCCGTTCTGGTGGTCGGTGTGATTTCCACCGAGCTCTATCCGCCCCGGAGCGGTGAAATAGCAAAGCTCGCCCTTCCCGTATTTTTTGATATAACCTTCCGAAAGCCTGTCGATAAGCATAAAATCTCTCCTCGCTGTTTTTGCCAAAAGAATATTATTTGATTTCGTTTTGCTTTTAATAACTTTTAAGCGGCGAATATTATGTTTTCAATTCCTTAAACATCATAAGAAATAGTTCATTCAGCCTTTGCCAGTCGCCGTTATGATCGTCAGGTAAAGTATCAATCGTTTCTTTCAAAGAAACCAAATTTTTCTCAATGTAATTGTTTAGTATTTCAATCCGTTTGCCTTCGCCCATTTCCGATGTTATCTTTTTTTGTGCGAGCAATTCAGTAATTATGTCTTTCATTTCAGCTTCCAAAACCTCATCCGCAAGTTCGGTAAAAAGCATCGGCGGCGGACATCTTTTGTCAAGAATCCATTTGCATGCCAAAAGCGGACGTATCACGTAAAAATACTTTTTCAGCTTTACTATATCGCCCTTAAGAAACTCCCGATAGTTTCCTGCGGCGGTGCTTAAGTAATGATACAATCCGGATTTCGAAGAGAAATAATCATTTATTTCAGCTTTTATTTTATCCCAATCATCTGTTGTTTTATATATTATGGGCGAATTGCTCCATTCAAACAAAGTAGGGTTTGATGTGCGTAATAACCGAAGCGCTTTTTGTAAGTCCCAGCCGTTGATATCCAGCGTCTTGTCAAGTTGCCATTCAATAACATCTCGCGTTTTTTCGAGTTTCAGATAGTGACGAAGATCGCATATATAGAAAAATCGCACGTCATAATCGCTGTCCGGCGAAGCAAAGCCCCACGCCCTGCTGCCGGACTCAACAGCATGAAGAATTCGCACATTTTCACGCGCTTCTATATCATTGAGCTTTTGTAAAATAATTTCGGTCATAAAATCTCTCCTCGCTGCGCGATATAAAGCAACTTTTATAGTCAAAATTATATGTTAAAGTATTTATTTAATCAATTAAAATATAGAATAATTTGACAGTTGTGAAGCAAAAAGCCTCTGACAATGCCGATATCATTATCAGAGGCTTTTTCTAAAATTATATTACAAGCCAAAAGGCGAAATCGGCGGCATATTTGCCAGCGCCTCTTCGAACTGCTCTATTTTTTCTTCATCTTCCCGTATACATTCAAGAATATATTTTCGATCTTCAGGATTTTCTCGTAAAACACCCTCTAATCCTTTTTTATCTTTTTTCAGCTTTGCAATAAAATCTTGTGTCTTAAGCTGTTTCTCATATGTTTTGCAATATTCTTGATACCGGGCTTCTCTTTCGCGCCTTTCTGCTTCTTTGCGATCTTCCTCTAACCGACGCTCTTCTGCAAGAATTTTGCATTTTTCTATCATCGCTCTTGAATCTTTATATTCAATAATTTCATTAAAAAGGTTATATGCAGTTAATAAGTCGTATTTATTTATGTCAGAGGTCATAAGTGTTATTGCTTTTTTGTATTTGTTGTCTATATGCAAATTTTCAAGCCTTTCAATAACGGCTTGATTATGTCTTTCCAATACTTTTTTATAATCTTCGTCTGCAAACTTCACCGCATTTTGAAAATCGGTAAAATCGGTAAGCGGCTTTTCGCTGTTAACTATTTCCTCTTCTTTTCGCATTTTCAATGTGGCTAAAAGCTTCATGAAATATATTTTTGCATTGCGAGGTTCCAAGTCAAGTATGCGATCATAATATTCATAAGCAGAATCAAAATATCCTTCTTCCGAAAAAATACTTGCTCTATCTAAAAGCTGTGCAACGCCTGGAGATAGCGCTTCAAAACCGCTTGTTCCAACCTCGCTTGCGTTTGCATGCGCCACAATCTTTTTAATACCATGTATCAAATCCTGGGCAAAGCCTAATTTTGCCATATCCTGGCTTTGCAACATCGAAAGTTCTTCAGGCAAATCATATACATTCATGTCTTTATAACATGGAATCAGCACTTTATCTCTGTCTTCTTTAATTAAAGCCAGAAATCTGCTCCATTCATTTTTTACCCAAACTGCATTAAAATGCTCCGGTTTCGTTCCTATAACCAACATGACTTTCGCGCTGTGAAGAGCCGCATATATGTACGGTTCATATTGAGCCCCTAATTTTTCTTCTAAAGTTATTCGGGAGAAGAAAACCTTAAAATTCTCATCTATTAACTGATAATAGATTTCTTGCGCCAAAACACTATCTTTTGTTCTGCTTCCGCCGGCAGTTGTTTCCTTGTAACATATAAAAATATCAAACGGATCCTCTTTATTTGATATAGCAAGTATTTCTTTCTGTATGCTGTTTATTTTTTTTGCTTCTTCTTCGTAAAGAGATTTTGTGTACCCGTCCTCAGTGTATTGAAGCGCAGCCAAATAATCAAAATCAGCCAGGAAAGAACTACTATGAACTCGATGACAAGTCGGTACCATTTCGTGCGACCGCGGATCCTCCACGTATTCAATTCCATAGCGCGACAGAACAACTCCCCAATGCGCTTCCGCATCGGTATTATCTTCGTTTAAAATATTTTCGTATGCTGATAATGCTTTATCAAATTCATTTTGCCGCCGAAAATGATTTGCGCGATTAAATAGATTTGCCTTTCTCTCATCTGCCGCTTTTGGTAAAGTCATGGTAGATCCGCAAGATTCGCAAGTTCCGTATGTTTGGTCAGAGTTTATTTCAATATCCCCGCCGCACATTTTGCATTTTAATATTGTCAAGCTCTCCAACCTCCAAGATGTTTAATTGAATTTATTTTAAAAGTTTACATTTTTTGTTGCGCTCGGTGAAAAGGACATCAAGGTCTTTGCAAATTATTTTAGCAGCTTCAACATCGCTTGCCACAACTGCCGCTTCAAGAAGATTATATTTATCGCTAATCCTCCCCTCGACATTTTGAAGAACATCGCTGCTCATCGGATCACTATACTTAACTTGTTCCGAAAGAGAAGAAATTAGAACTTTCATCTCAGGGGTTTCTGCCTTCTCTTCAAGAGTTTCGACATCAACAAGCAGAGATTTAATAAAAAAAGTTTTCACCTTGTTTTTTGTATCAATATCGGCGACCAAATTTCTGCCAATTAGCGCGGTTGCAATAATAATCAGATAAATGCACAGGAGAAGAGCGCTTGAAACGGTTGCAAGAATAATATTTATGCTTGGGATGAATATGAAAATCAGTCCCAAAATGCTTTGCAGTATAAGATATATCAGCCCATAATGTATAATCGAAATTCCTAAAAAAACTTTTTTTATACTTTTGCTGTCACCAAGAGCAAGGAATGTAAACAGAACCTGAAATAAAAAAGCAACGGTAGTAAAAAGATATCCGCACCAAAAAGTCGCGGTATGTTTATGGGGAATAGCAAAAGCAAGAATGTTTAAAATTATCAAAAACAAAAACAAAATAATCCCGGCAATTTTTCTATTGTTTTTCATCGATTAGCCCTCCCTTTTTTCGCCGCATTTCGGGCAGAATTTGCCCGGTTTTTCAAATACAAAACTGCATTTCTTGCATACCGGTTTCGCGGCAATTGCCGCGCCGCATTCATCACAAAACGCAGAACCCGCAGCAAGTTTAGAGCCGCAGCTTTCGCAGAAAGCTGCTTCGGTGATAACAGCCGCAACCGGCTGGTTTTGCCCGCCGTTTTGAGAAGCAGGCGCCGCCGCACTTCCTATCGCGTCATTGACTATTCCGCCGACGGTTGCCCCTACGCCACCGCCGACGCCTGCCATAACGCCGAGACCGACGCCCATGCTGGAAAATTGACCGACAGCTTCATTTTCGGCAACTTTTTCAGCGACATCAAAGCTTCGCTCCTGCTGATATGTATAACCTTCAATCTGCCGTTTTTTCGCTTCTGCTTCCGCATCGATAACTTTTCTCTGCGCTTCGGTCTGTTGCTCGATAATGCCGACCTTTTGTTGAAGCGTCGCTTCTGCGACATCGGCATACTGGCGAAAATGCAGTGATTTAAATTTTTCGTAAGACGGATCGCCGTCCGGTTTTACGATTGTAGTGACGAAAAACCGCTCAAGTGAAACGCCGTAATCCACAAAATCACTTGCAAGCTTTTCGCGAAGGTCATCGGATAAAACATTGAGATGCTCGTCGATTTCAAAAATATTTATCTGCTTTTCTTTAATGCTCTGCGCAAGATAGGCTTTAACTCTTGTCATCAAAATAGCGCGAAAATATCCAACAAGCACCGGTTGGCTAAGGCTTTTTTCGGTGCCGACAAGTTTCAAAAGAAGTGTGCGCGAATTTTCCGCCACAAGGCTCATTTCGCCTGAAGCGCCTATTTGAATCGGAAATCTATAGGTCGGTTCCATGAACTGTACTTTGCTATCGGTTCCCCATTTTATCGCCATTTGCTCGGTTTTATTTATAAAATAAACTTCGCAATGAAAAGGCGTTTTTCCGCCGGTCGGAATATTTATCGCTTTGCTTAAAATCGGAATATTTTGCGTTTCGAGAGTATGGCGGCCCGGCCCAAACAGGTCAAGCGCTTCGCCGTTCAGGAAAAGTATTGCCTCCTGCGATTGATGAACTATCAGCTGTGACATCGTATTAAAGTCTTCACACGGATGCTTCCAAATAAAAGTTGTATTGTCACCTTCGTATTTAATAATTTGTGCAAGTTCCATTTACCGGTCTCCTTTACTGTGATTTTATAATTTATTTTCTTGTTCTATTTATGTGTCAAGATTTCAAATACTGAAAGCATTCGATAAAATCCTGGTCGTCAAATAACCCGATTACCGAGAGCGTACTTAAAGTTTTTTCATTGTTTTCAAAAAATGCGATAAGCGCCATGAAAGTTATCCAAGTCATCGGTTGCTTTCCTGTTTCGATAAGCGAATATGTCTGCCTGGAAATGCCTATACGGCGCGAAAGCTCATCCTGCGATATGCCGATTTTCGCTCGGAGCGAAGGCAGCTCGCCTGTCAGGATGTCGATCAGCCGTTTTTTTGCGTCGTTATTCATCAAACGCCTCCTTTCAAATATATTTACCTTCTTAGCCCATTTTACATTTTGTTGTCAAATCTGTCAATATGTAAGCCAATTATTTTGTCGAAAAAACACTTCCCTTTAGAAACGAAGAAGTTTTAATATTAAATATCGTTAAATTTGTGAAAGCGCCCTATCTCTGTCAGCAAAGAATTTCATATATAAAGTTTTTAAAATTTTCCTTCGCCGCTTCGGCTGTTTCTATAACTTCGCCATGCGAAAGCGGTGCGCTGGAAAGTCCCGCCGCCATATTTGCTATGCAAGAAATGCCCAGCACTTCCATACCGCAATGGCGCGCCGCCACCGCTTCGGGCACGGTCGACATTCCGACCGCGTTGCCGCCGAGGGCGGCAATCGCCTTTATTTCAGCCGGAGTTTCGTAAGCCGGTCCGGTCATATAAAAATAAACGCCCTCTTTAATCGAAATGCCGCAGTTTTGTGCCGCTCCTCTTGCCTTTTCCCTTAGTTTTTTACTGTAAACTTCGGTCATATCCGGAAATCTCGGCCCGAATTTTTCCTCGTTTTTCCCGCGAAGCGGCGAAAAACCGGAAAAATTAATATGGTCGGTAATAATCATCAAGTCGCCTGTATTGAAGGCTTTATTTAACCCTCCGGCGGAGTTCGTTAGGACAAGATTCTTTATGCCAAGCAGATGCATGACGCGAACGGGAAACGCCGCTTCCTCCATTGAAAACCCTTCGTAAAAGTGTACCCGTCCGCTTTGAAAAAGCACCGTTTTCCAGCGGACTTTGCCGATAACAAATTTATTTTGATGCCCTTCTGACCTTGATAACGGAAAATCCGGTATCTCGCTGAAAGGAATCTCGATTTTATCTTCAAGAATTTCGCAGAGATTTCCAAGCCCGGAGCCCAAAACTACCGCGGTTTCGATTTCACCCGCAAAAAACTCTTTAATTTTACTTGCCGCCGCTTTTGCTTTTAAATACATCCTCGCGCTCCTTCATCTGTATATAAAAATTTTATCACAGCCGCGGCGAATTTAAAAGAAAACATGTATAATTATAAGTAAAGCCGCCCTTTCAGAGCGGCTTTTTTATTATAGCATCGATTGCCACGGGCGAACCGGCAAGGTCTCTCTACCGCGGGTTTTGAGCCATGTTTAGCGCTATTATTTTGTCAGCAAATATTCATCATAAGTCATTGTTTTATCAATCATACCATCTGCGGTGAACTCAATAATACGATTTGCGATACTATCGATAAATTGATGATCCTGCGAAGTAAACAAAACATTTCCTTTAAAATCAATTAGGCCATTATTCACGGCAGTGATAGATTCCAAGTCTAAGTGATTAGTCGGCTGGTCAAGTAGCAGAACATTTGCCCCGGAGAGCATCATGCGGGATAGCATAAGGCGAACTTTTTCTCCGCCGGAGAGCACCTTAACCTGCTTATAGACATCATCTCCTGAAAAAAGCATACGACCTAAAAAACCGCGCAAATAGGTTTCAAATTTGTCATCAGAAAATTGTTGTAACCATGTTATCAACGTGTCCTCATTGTCGTTAAAAAAAGACGAATTATCTTTAGGGAAGTATGACTGAGATGTGCTAACGCCCCATTTATAGGAACCTTCATCCGGTTCAAGCTCACCTGTCAAAATCTTGAAAAAAGCTGTTATCGCATGTTCATTTTCACTTATAAAAGCAATTTTATCGTTTTTATTTACCCTGAAGGAAATATTTTTAAGAACCTCTACACCGTCGATAGTTTTCGATAAATTCTCTACGAATAAAATATCGTTTCCAACCTCGCGGTCAGCCTTAAATCCTACCCACGGGTATCTTCTTGTGGATGCCGGCAGTTCTTCGATTGTCAATTTATCAAGAAGTTTTTTTCTGGATGTCGCTTGTTTTGACTTGGATTTATTGGCGGAAAACCGCTCGATAAATGCTTGCAATTCTTTGGCTTTGTCCTCATTTTTCTTGTTTTGATCGCGTAACATCTGTTGCATCATGCGGCTTGATTCATACCAAAACTCATAGTTGCCGACATACATTTTTACTTTACCGTAATCTATGTCAACCATATGCGTGCATACGGTATTCAAAAAGTGCCTGTCATGCGATACGATTATTACCGTCCCTTCAAAATCAAGCAAAAAGTTTTCAAGCCAAATAATCGAGCTGATGTCCAAGTTATTTGTAGGTTCATCAAGTAAAATAACATCCGGCTTTCCAAACAGAGCTTGGGCAAGCAGCACCTTCACCTTCTCGCTGCCATTTAGATCGCTCATTTGTTTTTCGTGAAGCTCGGTGGGTATGCCAAGGCCTTGTAAAAGTCGGGACGCGTCGGATTCGGCTTCCCACCCACCTATTTCACCGAATTCAAACTCTAAGTCAGATGCTTTTACTCCGTCTTCGTCTGAAAATTCGGATTTTGCATAAAGCGTTTCTTTTTCGTTTATGATTTCTGTAATACGCGGGTTGCCCATAATAACAGCTTGTATAACCCCACATTCATCAAATTTATTTTGATCCTGGCTTAAAACCGACATACGCATCTTGGGAAGCAAACTTACAGTTCCGCTTGTAGGTTCAATTTCGCCGGATAATATCTTCAAAAAAGTGGATTTCCCTGCGCCGTTAGCGCCAATAATTCCATAACAATTAAGGCTGTCAAATTGAAGGTTTACTTTAGTGAAAAGCGGAGTTCCGCCATATTGCAGGCTTACATCATTTACTGTTATCATTTTTTGTTTCCTCTTAAATTTTGTTATCTACAGAGAAAAACCTCTGACAACGCAAACCCGCATTATCAAAGGCTTTTTCTTATGGTGCCGGTGGTCGGGGTCGAACCGACACGGTATCGCTACCACGGGATTTTGAGTCCCGCACGTCTGCCAATTCCATCACACCGGCAAATTTCTTCGCAAAGAAGATTATAATTTATGTTATAATAAAAATCAAGAAGAGTTTTTATCTGCCCTATCCAAAAAGGAGAAATCAAATGAAAAAATTTTTAGTTGTCATCGTTATTTTCGCCCTTATTTTCAGCTTTTCCGGTTGTTCTATTTTCTTTATCCCTAAAACCCCGGATGTCTCGCCGGACAAAACCGGCTCGTGGGGCGCGATAAATCAAAATATTTTCAAGGCGGAAAATTGGAAACAAATTGTTGGTGACAGCCCGTTTAAGCTCGGCGAAAAATCGGTTAGGGGCACGTGGCAGGTGCCAAACGGAACGCAGGAATATTATGAAATAGGTTGCGGAACATATCCGGTGCTCGACGGTTCCACCGTCGCGGTTCCGATGGCAATGGAGTTTGCAAGGCAGCATCTCGGCATAAAAGAAGATGATTTGCAAAGTTTTGTTTTCTTTTCCACAACCCACTATGCTTATGAATATCTTATTAACAAAATGGTGCAAGAAAAGGGCATGATCCAGTCCGAAACTACATTTTTGGAGGCTTCACCGGTCGACTTAATTATCGCCACCGAACCGTCGGACGAAGAGCGCAAAATGGCAGCTGATGCCGGAGTCGAGATGATTATAGAGCCCGTTTGCTATGATGCTTTTGTTTTTATAACTCATAAAGATAACCCGGTTGACTCGCTTACGGTCGAACAGATACAAAAAATTTACAGCGGCGAAATCACAAATTGGAGCGAGGTCGGCGGCAAGGACGAGGAAATCATCGCCTATCAGCGGGAAAAAAATTCGGGCAGCCAAACCGCGATGGAGCTTCTCGTTATGCAGGGAAAACCGATGATTGAAGCGCCGCTTGCAAAGATTGTTATGGGCATGGGCGGCCTTATCGACTCGGTCGCCGAATACAAAAACGAAACTTGCAGCATAGGATACACCTATAAATATTATATCGATACCCTTTATAAAAACGACAATATTAAGACAATCAGCGTAAACGGCGTTTCGCCTATTACCGAAAATATTCGCGGCAAAACCTATCCCTTTACAACGAATTACTATGGAGTTATAAGAAGCACCGACACCGAGGCGCGGGGCGGAAAATTTCTCTCATGGATGCTCTCGGACGAGGGCCAGGCCTGTATTGAGCAGGCGGGATATATTCCGATGAAAGCAAAATAGATTTTGTAAAAGGGCTTATGAAAAACAGGCAATATTCATTTACGAAGAAAACGCATATTTTGATCGTAGGGAGCGACGACCTCGGCGCTCCATTTGTAGAATCGGCCTTGCTAAATGCGGCGTGCCGAGATCGTCACGCCCTACAGGCAATAAAATATATGATTTTTAACATAACAGATTAATATGCAAATATCGGTAAAGATAACGCATATAAAATATTTTCATCAATACATAGCCTTAAACGAAATACAAGTCAAAAGGGCGGAAGGTTTTTACCTTCCGCCCTCTTATTTGTTAAATATAAATTTCAGGATTCTTTATACAGACGATTTTTATTTCATTTCTCTTATTTTATCGGCGACCATTTCGGCGAGAGCGGCGATTTCTTCTTGATTTTTGCCCTCTATCATTACCCTGACAAGCGCTTCGGTGCCGGAGGCGCGCACGATTATTCTGCCGCTGCCGAGAAGGGCTTTTTCGGCTGATTTTATCGCCGCTTTTACCGCCTGGTCTTTATCGTAATTTTCTTTTACCTTTTGGCTGACCTTGACGTTGACCATAACCTGCGGATATTTTTCCATGATTTTTGCGAGCTGTGAAAAAGCTACGCCTTTTTTAGCGTAAATATTCAGAAGCAGAACCGCCGCGAGCTGTCCGTCGCCTGTTGTCGCCTCGTTTTTGTATATAATATGACCGGATGCTTCTCCACCGAGGCAGAACCCGCCTTTCAGCATTTCCTGAAGCACATATCTGTCGCCCACATCGGCGACTTTAAGATTCAGCCCGCTTTTTTTCGCCATTTCAAACAGCCCGAGGTTGGACATAGTTGTGCAAACGAGGGTGTCATCTTTCAGTTTGCCCTCGGTTTTAAGCTCGGTCGCCAAAATCGCCATAAGTTTGTCGCCGTCGACGACCACACCATTTTCATCAACGGCGAGCATTCTGTCCGCGTCGCCGTCAAACGCAATCCCGAAATCGAGCTTATTTGCGACAACATATTTTGAAAGCGTTTCAAGCGAAGTCGAACCGCATTTATCGTTTATGTTAATCCCGTCCGGTGAAAACCCGATAAAATCGGCTTTTAATCCGATTTTGTCCGCAAGTTTTCCAAAGGTCGCAGAGGCGGAGCCGTTGGCGCAGTCGACCGCAATTTTTATATTATCAAAATTCCCATTTGCAATTTTTGCAATATGCTCCGAATAGTCCTCGATAGGATTTTTCGAGCGGAACGCCCTGCCTATCTCGCCGTCGTGCTTGACCGGTCTGTCTCCGAGAATTAAATCCTCGATTTTTTCCTCAAGCTCGTCGGAAAGTTTGTACCCTTCCCCATTAAAAATCTTTATACCGTTATACTCATATGAATTGTGCGAAGCCGAAACCATAAAGCCCGCGTCGCAATCATATTTTTTCACAAGATATGCAACCGCCGGCGTCGGCACGACCGAAAGCGAATAAACGTCGCCGCCGACCGAGCAAATCCCCGAAACGAGCGCCGCTTCAAGCATATCCGATGAAATTCGCGTGTCTTTTCCGATAAGGATTTTCGGGCGGTGCTTTGCCTCTTCGGTAAGCACAATAGCCGCAGCCTGGCCGAGTTTAAAAGCAAGGCCGCAGGTCAAATCTTTATTTGCAATTCCGCGGACACCGTCGGTGCCAAAAAACTTTCCCATAAAAATCTCCGTTCTGCCGCCCTGCGCCGGCATAAATTGCAATTAAAGAGCTCTTATCTGCAGGGCAAGGAATGATAAGAGATTTTTGCGCCGAAATACGTACGCAAGCATTTTCTGACGCATTTCGTCTGTATCAAAAGGTAATAACGTGATTTTCGCATTATTCTCTTTTAGCTAAGTGAAATCTGCCCGTCCTCGATAAACGGGATTTTGAGATGCTCATATGCCGCGCGGGTTGCCATTCTCCCCCTCGGCGTGCGCGCGAGAAAACCAAGCTGCATAAGATACGGCTCATAAACATCTTCAATAGTAACCGATTCCTCGCCGATTGTCGCCGCTATTGTTTCCAGCCCGACCGGTCCGCCGCCGAAATTTTTAATAATCGAGGCGAGCATTTTCCGGTCGATACTGTCGAGCCCGAGCTTATCGATTTCGAGCTTATCAAGCGCGATATCGGCAATTTCTTTTGTTATAATTCCGTCGCCCAAAATTTCGGCAAAATCGCGAACGCGCTTTAAAAGCCGGTTTGCGATACGCGGCGTTCCCCTGCCGCGGCGCGAGATTTCAAGCGCGCCCTCTTTTTCTATTTCGATATTTAAAATGCCCGCGCTTCTTGTTACTATCTCACAAAGTTCTTTTTCGCTGTATAGCTCAAGGCGCATACTCATACCGAACCGGTCGCGAAGCGGGCTTGAAAGCTGACCCGCCCTTGTGGTCGCGCCAATCAGGGTGAAGTGCTCAAGATTCAGCCTGACCGTTTGGGCGGATGGACCTTTCCCCATAATAATATCATATGCGAAATCTTCCATCGCAGAATACAAAATTTCCTCCATACTCCTTGAAAGGCGATGAATTTCATCGATAAAAAGTATGTCGTTTTTCCCGAGGTTTGTAAGAAGCGAGGCAAGGTCGCCCGGCTTTTCTATTGACGGGCCGCTTGTCGTCCTTATATTAACGCCGAGCTCGTTTGCGATGATTCCCGCAAGGGTAGTTTTTCCGAGCCCCGGAGGGCCGTAAAGCAAAACATGGTCGAGCGATTCGTCCCGCTTTTTCGCCGCCTCGATAAAGACTTTGAGATTTTCTTTTGCCTTTGTCTGCCCGATATATTCGTTTAGCCAGCGCGGACGAAGCGAGTATTCGTTTTCCGAATCCTCTTCGATAAGATCGGCGTCAATTATCCGGTTCCCCATTTCAAAATCAAAATCCATAACGCGCTCCTATATAAGCGATTTCAGCGAGAGTTTTATAAGCTCTTCGACCGATTTTGCATTTTTTTCGTTTATTTTTACCGCTTCTTTAGCATCAGAAGCGGAATATCCGAGAACCATAAGCGCCTTGCAAGCCTCGGCAGAAAATCCGCCGGACGGGGCAATATCACCGGAAGAAACCGACATCGGCAGTTTTCCGATTTTGTCCTGAAGCTCAAGCACGATGCGGCTTGCGAGCTTTGGTCCGACTCCCGACGCGCTTGTAAGCGTTTTGGAATCGTCTCTCGCTATTGCCGCAAAAAACTGAGACGGGGAAAATTCGCTTAAAATCGAAATTGCAACCTTGTTTCCGACTCCCGAAACCGAAGTCATGAGTTTGAAACAATCAAGCTCCGCCTTTTCGGCAAAGCCGTAAAGCTCCATCGCGTCCTCACGAACCGCGAGATAAGTGTAAAACTTCACATCTTCGCCTATCGACGGAACTTTGCCTATCGAATGCGCGGTCGTCGTTATATAATATCCCACGCCGCCGCAGTCGATTATTACCGCCGACGCCTCTATTTCGGCGAGCTTGCCTTTGATATAGGAAAACATAAACTTCCCTCTACTTTACAAGTAATTTTGAGCCTTGGGTGTTCGCGCAGCAGATTGCCGCCGCGAGCGCGTCTGCCGTATCGTCCGGCTTCGGGATTTCTTTTAGCTTTAAAATCATTTTTACCATTTGCTGAACTTGGTTTTTATCCGCCCTGCCGTATCCCACCACCGCCTGCTTTATCTGAAGCGGCGTGAATTCGAAAATCGGCAGGCTGTTTTGTGCGCAGGAGAGAAGAATCGCGCCTCTGCCCTGCCCGACCATCAGCGCGGTCTTGGCGTTAGTGTTGAAAAACAGTTCTTCAACGCTCGCGATATCCGGCTTAAATCGGTCGATAAGCTCATTTAAAAAATCATTTATTTGAATAAGGCGGGTCGGAAGCGGAAGCCCCGCTTCGGTATGAAAAGTCCCGAAAGTTATAGGGACGTGTTTTCCTTTTTCAAAGCGGATAACCCCGTATCCTACCGACGCAACGCCCGGATCAACTCCCAAAATAATCATTAACAAAGCGCCTCCGCCGCGGTCATTATACCGATTTTCGCAGTGCTGTAGATTGTGCCGCCCTGAAGATATGCGTAATACGGCTCTCTCATCGGTCCGTCCGCCGAAAGCTCGATAGACGAACCTGCGACAAACGCGCCCGAAGCCATAACAACCTCATCCTGATAGCCCGGCATGTCCCACGCCTCCGGCGTGACAAAGCTGTCAATAGGCGAGCCTTTTTGGATTCCCGCGCAGAATTTTAAAAGCGCGGCCGGGCTGCCGCATTTCACCGCGGTTATTATATCGCTTCGCTGCTCGCTGTATTTCGGCGCGGTTTCAAAGCCCATACCTTCAAACAACGCCGAAGCGAAAACAGCGGCTTTCAGCGCCTGCCCGACAGCGTGAGGGGCGTTGTATATCCCCTGAAATGCGCCGCGATTAAATTCCATCGTCGCGCCCGCTTTAGTGCCGATTGCAGGCGAAGTCAGGCGATATGCCGCAAGGTCGACAAGCTCTTTTTTTCCTGCGATATATCCGCCGCAAAGGGCGATTCCGCCGCCCGGATTTTTTATTAGCGAGCCCGCTATGATATCCGCGCCGACATCGCAGGGCTCGAGCGTTTCGGAAAATTCGCCGTAGCAATTATCAACGGCGACAATCGTTTTTTCGGAAGTGGCTCTGACAATTTCGCAGACTTTTTTTATCTCGCTTATTCCGATCGCACTGCGCGCGCTGTACCCGCCCGAGCGCTGAATATATATCATTCGCGGCTTATCTTTAAGCGCCTCCGAAAGCGCATCATAATCGATTTTTCCGTCTATTAACTTAGCCTTGACAAAATTGATGTTGTAATCGGCAAGCGAACCCGCGCCGCTTTTACTTATAACATCCGAAAGGGTATCGTACGGCGCTCCGGTAATCGAAAGGGCGGTGTCTCCCGGCCGCAAAACGCCAAAAAGCATGGTTGCAATCGCGTGCGTTCCGCTGATCATAAAGCTGCGGACAAGCGCCCTTTCGGCGCCGAAAATTTCGGCGTAAACGCAGTCAAGCGCATCTCTCCCCCTGTCACCATAACCGTAACCGGTGGTTCCAAAGAGATGCGCTTCGGAAATTCTATTATTATAAAATGCGTTGTGGACCTTTCCGCTGTTCCACTCCGCAATTTCGTCAATTTTCGCGAACTCGCGGGCGCAAAGCTCCTCCGCTTTTTTCGCGCGTAGGATTATCTCCTCCGAAAAGTTAAACCGCTCAAAAATCATGCGTAGACTTCGTCGTCGGTCAAAAGGCGCGTTCCGTTTTCGGAAAGGATTTTGGAAGCGGCGGCATCGTCGCTTGTTTTCAAAATTACGCTTGCTGCGTCGCTTCGGCCGATAAACGCATAAACATAATCAACATTAATATTGTTTTTCGAAAGCAGGTCAAGAACCTTCGCAAACTGCCCCGGCTTATCTACAATGCTAACCGCCGTGACGCTTGTTATCGAAACGGTTATTCCCTCGGCGCGCAAAACTTCGCAGCAATGCTCCGGCTTATTAACGATAAGCCGCAAAATGCCGAAATCGGTGGTATCCGCAATCGACAAAGCGCGGATATCAATTCCGTTTGCCGCCATGATGTCGGCAATTTCGGATAGCCTGCCGACTTTATTGTCCACAAAAACCGATATTTGTTTAATCATATAAGTCTCCTTTTTCTAAAGAGAATTTATTTAAGTTATTATATCATATCTATATTTAATACGCTATAATAAAATAAAAGCAGACGGGCAGCGTCTGCTTTTATTTTTGAAATTATGAATTATACCCGAGCTCAAACGCTTTGATATTCAGCTCTCTGAATTTTTCCGGCACAACCTCGGAAATAGCGTCAAGAAAATCTTCTTTTGCAAATTCGCTTCCCTTAGCGTAAACGCCGATAAGCGCGATATTCACCGCTTTCGCGCTGCCCGCTTCTTCCGCAAGGCTGAGGGCGTTTATCACGGTGGTGTCGGGAACGAGCATCTTGATTTTCGAAAAAACATCTTCGGGATATTCTGCCGCGCCGGTAATAACCGGCATCGGATTTATCCGCTGGTCGTTGAAAATTATCTTGCCCTCTTTTTTGCAGTAATGTGTGTAGCGCAAGGCCTCAAGACGCTCGAAAGCTATGATGACATCGGCGTAGCCCGCGTCGATAATCGGCGAATAAACTTTGTCGCCGTATCTGACGTAAGTAACGACCGAACCGCCCCTTTGCGCCATTCCGTGAACTTCGCTGACCTTGACGTCAAACCCTTTTTTGACAAAAAGATGCCCTAAAACTCGGCTGGCGAGCAATGTTCCCTGTCCGCCGACGCCGACAATCATAATATTTTTTGTTTCCACTTATATTTCCCTCCCGATTGCGCCCTTCGGGCAGACCGAAATGCATAATCCACATCCGTTGCAAAGCGTTTTATCGATGACGTGCGCGCCGTTTTCTTTCGAAATCGCCGGGCAGCCTATCTTAAGGCAAATTCCGCAATTTATACATTTTTCTTTGCTTATCTCAACCGGCGGCTCGTGCTTGACGTATTTCAAAAGCGCACACGGCCGGCGGGTTATGACAACCGAAGGTTCATCTTTTGCTACCGCCGCCATAATCGCTTCATCGGTGGCTTTCAGGTCGTTAGGATCGACAACGGTAATGTCTTTAATCCCAAGCGCCTCGCAAAGTTTTTCAAGATTTATCGCGGTGGTCGGCTCGTTTTTAATGGTGAAGCCGGTCGTCGGATTTTGCTGATGCCCTGTCATGCCGGTTATGCTGTTATCGACGATAATTACGGTTGAATTGCCTTTGTTGTAAACAATGTCGGCAAGGCTGGTCATGCCGCTGTGCATAAAGGTCGAATCCCCTATAACCGCGACCGAAGCCTTGCTGTTTCCGGCGACCTTATTAAACCCGTGAAGCGAGGAAATCGAAGCGCCCATGCAAAGCGTTGTATCCATCGCATTCAGCGGCGGCTGGGCTCCGAGGGTATAGCAACCGATGTCCCCCATAACGGTCAATTTGCGCTTATTAAGTGTATAGAACAATCCGCGGTGCGGGCACCCCGGGCACATGACCGGAGGTCTTACCGGAACATCGGCTGCGGTGCCGCAGAGCATAGTTTCTTCAAACAGGATTTTTTCTTTTATCTCGGCCGAAGTATATTCGTAAAGCACGCTGAAAAGGTTCTTGCCGTCGCATTTTATACCAAGGCTTTTGACGTGGTTTTCTATATACGGATCAAGCTCCTCGATAACAATCACCCGCTCGTGGCGGGCGGCAAAATCCGCAATAAGTTTTTCGGGAAGCGGGTTTAAAAGCGCGAGTTTCAAATAATCGACATCGTCGCCGAGCGCTTCCCTCGCGTAATCATAAGCAATTCCGCAGGAAATTACGCCGATTTTTTTGCCGCTTTCATATGTTTTGTTTAATATATCCGATTCTGCAAGTTCTTCGCGCATTTTGGCAAGCCGCTCTTCAACAACGGCGTGGCGTTTTTTCGCATTGCCCGGCATCATAACAAATTTCGATGCGTCTTTTTTATATTCTATAAGCGGAATTTCAACGCGCTCGCTCTGCGCGACAAGGCTTTGCGAATGCGAAACACGGGTGGAAAGCCGCAGCATAAACGGGGTATCGTATTTTTCCGAAAGTTCGTATGCGAGCTTTGCGAAATCCACGCATTCCTGCGAATCACACGGCTCGATCATCGGGAGTTTCGCCGCTCTCGCGTAGTGCCTCGAGTCCTGCTCGTTTTGTGAAGAGTGCAGTCCCTGATCGTCCGCGACCGCGATAAGAAATCCGGCGTTCACCCCGGTATAAGCTCCGACAAAAAGCGGATCGGCAGCGACATTCAGCCCGACATGCTTCATGGCGCAAAACGAGCGCCCGCCGCCGATAGACGCGCCATATGCCGCCTCAAAAGCGACCTTTTCATTCGGCGCCCATTCGCTGTACATCTCGCTGTATTTTGCCGCCGCTTCGGTTATCTCGGTGCTCGGCGTTCCCGGATAGCTCGAGATGAATTTCACCCCGGCTTCGTAGAGTCCGCGCGCAACCGCATCGTTTCCAAGCATCATTTTTTTACTCATCTATACCTCTAATCTTTCGGTCTCAAATCAATGACGCGCTTTGATTTGCCCTCTGTTCTCGGCAACGATTTGCTCTCAACAAGGCGGACTTTTGCGTCAAGCCCGAGGACCGAATGTAGTTTAACTTTTATATTGTTTTGCGTCGCCGCAAGTTCCTGCCAATTTTCAAGGTCTATGCTGTCCGCAATTTCCACCTCGACCTCAAGGGTATCTTTAAACCCTTCGCGGCGAACGACAAGCTGATAAAACGGCGCTATATTTTCCATACCGATAATCACGCTTTCGATCTGCGACGGGAAAACATTTACTCCCTTGATTATTATCATATCGTCGCTGCGTCCGGTTACCTTGTCCATCCGGACATGCGTTCTTCCGCAGACGCAGGGTTCGTAATTTAGCCTTGTAATATCTTTTGTGCGATATCTAATAATCGGGAAGCCCTCTCTTGTAAGCGAGGTCAGCACCATTTCGCCTTTTTCGCCCGGCGCGACTCTTTCAAGCGTTTCGGGATTGATAAGTTCCGGCAAAAAGTGGTCTTCCGCAATATGCAGGCCGTTTCGCTCGACACACTCGCCCGAAACGCCGGGGCCGCCGAGCTCGCACATGCCGTAGTTATCGGTCGCGATAATCCCCAGATTTTTCTCGATAGTTTCGCGCATTTCTTTTGTGCAGCCTTCTCCGCCGAAAAGTCCTACTTTGAGAGCGAGGCTGTTTTTATCTATCCCTTTTTCCCGGATACTTTCAGAAAGATAAAGGGCGTATGATGGCGTTGCGATAAGCACGGTCGTCTGCAAATCCTGCATCATATAAATATGGCGCTCGGTGTTTCCCGCCGCAAGCGGAACTATCATGCACCCGATTTTTTCAAGCCCGTAATGCAGGCCAAATCCGCCGGTGAAAAGCCCGTAGCCAAAAGCCATCTGCGCAACATCGTCCCGCGTAACGCCGACAGCGGTCGCAAGCCGCGCAATCAAATCCGCCCAGATATTAAGGTCGTTTCGCGTATACCCGACGAGCGTCGGTTTGCCCGTCGTTCCGCTTGTTCCGTGAATCCGAACAATCTCGGAGCGCGGCACCGCCGCCATTTTAAGCGGATAATTGTCCCTTAAATCTTCTTTCGTGGTGAAAGGAAGATGTTTCACATCGTCAAGCGATTTTATTTTATCGGCGGAAACACCCGCCTTATCGTATTTTTCTTTATATAAAGGTATATTCCTGTATGCGTAATCTACCACCCATTTGAGCCGCTCAAGCTGCAACTTTTCGATTTCCGCCCTCGCCATAGTTTCCAAATCTTTTTGCCAGAACATATTCCCTCCTACTGCAAGCGTTTTAAACCGCTTCTTGTTATTTTCCGCTTTGCTATCTACCGACGGCTAATAAAAATAGCAGCGAAAAAGATGCTGTATCGTACGAAAACGCCGACATCACACACCGATTTTCTGCCGCCAAACAAAAGGGCTCTGCCTATTATTAATTTTCCCGGGCATTTTTATCTCCGAAAAAATCAAAATCGCCGCAAAAAAGCGCGGCAATTCGAGCTATAACAGCTTTCCTTCCGTCTTTCCGTCCTACAATTATACATTATAACAGAACTTTTCCCCGAAATCAACAAATCCGACGCGCTTATAAACCCTCACCGCCGCAGGGTTGTAACAAGCTATGTAGACGTTTTTTCCATTTTCCGAAAGTTTTTTTGCAAGATATAATACCGCCGCTCCCGCAAGCCCTTTGCCGCGGTGTTCTTTTGCGGTCGCAACGCTTCCGAGAATCGCCTCCGCCCTGCTTTCGCAGACAATCGACGCGGTACACACCGCCACGCCGTTTTCTTCGACAAATACCGTTTCGCCCGCGCCGAGCTTTTCAATCGACCGGCGGGCGGTGTAATATTCTTCAAATTCAGGCATATCAAATGTTTCGGTATCGCGTAGTAACGAGTAAACAGATTTATGCTCTTCTATTGTTGATGCGATCTTTATTTCGGGCGCGCCATCTTTTCCGCTTTGCTCTTGCACGGAATCTCCTTGATATTTCAAAAGCGGGAAACTTTTCGGCATTCCGCCGAAAAACTCCGCAATGCCGGAAACCGTTTTCTCGTCACCGGTAATTTCCCGCGCACGGTGCATTTTTAAAAAAAGCGCGGTTTCGTCGATATTTTCCGCACTGATATGCCAAGCGCCGAAAACACGCTGAATAAACGCGCCGCCTTCAAAATCGGCAAACGCCGAATAATACGCATCATTTTGCCTGTTATAGAGCGCTTCGAAAAAGATGCGCTGCTCCGGCGTTTTAAAGTTTTCTGAAAACTTTTTAATCATTTTATTCCTCTATTTCGCTTCCGCAACAGGCAATAATCAAATCGGTAACGTCGTTTATGTCGTAAAGCGAAACAGCTTCACAGGCGCTGCCGGCATGTCTCACCGGAAGCACAATACCGCCCGAAATCGCGCCGCCCGCGGCGGTATGCGCTACTCCGTCATCAAAACTTTCCTCAGAAACCGGAAGGGTGCAAATCCCCTCTTTTTTATTTCTGATGTGGCTGATTATTCTTTTGTCGCAGATAATTCCGCTGTCGGCAAGTTTTAAAACCGCGCCGCCGCCCGACTCTATGTCCCCTTTGCCGCCCGGAAAATCGTTCGCCGCGCAGGTTCCGACAGAAATGCAATAATCAGGTTTGATATTGTATGCGGCGGCGAGAGCGCCGCGGCCGCCAGCGAGTCCCTGCGCCTCGAAGACAAAATATGTGTCGTAAACCGGCGCAAAATCTGTCTCGGCGGCAAAAAGCGCCGCGGCAAGCGCGGATTTCCCGCCTGCCCAGACTCCGCAAATTCTTTCGCCGATAAGCCGTGTGTTTTGCGCTACCGCGCCGAGAGTGCCGACCGGCACCTCTTCCGCCGTTTCGATAAAAATGTCGCCCGCTTCAGGCTTTTCGCTTTTTTCGGCATGCGCGACGCCGAAGATATCGCCCATTATGACCGTGCTTCCGCAGAGCAGTTCGGTCGGATATTTCCCGGTTTTCGTTATCCTCGAAAATTCGCCGCTTTCGCTTACGATAATTCCGGGCTCGTCCATTCTGCAAAGAATCATAAGTTTTTTCTTGCTTTTTCCTTTTTTTCGCGCGACGATATTCCCGAGAACATCCCGCGAAATTTCGGCCTTTCCGGCAAGAGCCTGCTCGATATAATCCGCCATGCTTTTTTCGCCGCCCGACGGAGCGGGAATATTCATAATTTCTAAAATCGTCTTGGTCATATTAAATCCTCGCTTGCAAGAAGTGCTTTCAAAAGCCTTACAGTTTCGTTTATATCCCCGATATCGCCAAGCGATGACGGGCTGTGAAGATATCTGCACGGGGTTGCTATGGTCAGCGTTTTTATTCCGCCTCTACTGCGCTGTATCGCGCCCGCATCCACCCCGCCGGTGATAAAAGTTTTAAGCTGATATTTTATACTTTCCCGCGCTGCAATCTCCTCTGCTTTTTTCACCGTTTCGCGGTCATAATAAGTTACCCCGTCAATCATAAATATTGCCGTCCCTTCGCCGAGCCGGCACCCGACTTCGTGGCTCCTGCGTCCTGGCAGGTCGACCGCCGTAGTTGTATCAACGACAATCGCAAAATCGGGCGCGACGCGATTTGCCGCCGCGTAAGCTCCGCGAAGCCCTATCTCCTCCGAAACGGTAAACGCAAAGGTGGTATCGTAATAAGGCGTATCTCCCGCCGCCAAAATTGCCGCAAGGCAACCGACGCGGTTGTCAAGCGAAGGGGAGCAAACCTTTGTGTCGAGCAACGTGGTGAAATCCCTGTCAAAAACTACCGTATCGCCTTTTTTTATATCGGCGTTTTCAAAGCCGAGGTCTATAAAAAGTTTTTCGAAATCGGGCGCCTTGCTTTTTTCCTTTTCGTTTGAAAGATGCAGCGCCTTACATCCGATGACGCCGGCAACGCGTTTTGGTCCGACAAGCACCTTTTTGCCGAGAATCGTCCGTTTGTCAATTCCGCCGACCGGCATAAACTTTAAAAGCCCGTCCTTGTGAATTCCCGAAATAATAAAGCCGACCTCATCCATATGCGCCGCAACCAAAATATGCTTGCTGTGATTCTTCCCCTCTTTAAAGCAGAGCAGATTGCCCATATTGTCAAGTTCATAGCTCTCGAAACACCGCGCGATTACCGCCGCGATTTCAGACTCATCGCCGGATACTCCCCGCGCTGTGCAAAGTTCTTTAAGCAGATTAAGCATTTTGCGCAACCTCCTTAAAAAAGTTGCGCAAAATGTCTTTCGCGCTCTCGTAATCGGATAACTTCATCATTTCGATTCCGGTATGCATGTTTTTTATCGGAATTGAGATAAGCCCTGTTTTTATACCGTTTGCCGCGGCGTGATAGGAAAACGCGTTTGTCCCCGTTCCTCCGTTCATAACCTCGATTTGATACGCGCCTTCCGCCGCTTCGCAAAGCTGTGAAAACAGCGCGCGGTCAAGTATAGGCGCGATACCTATCATTGCTCCTCCGCCGAAAACCCCCGCTTCTTCCTCCGAGAGCTCCGGTGTTCGCGCAAAGGTGGTGTCAACAACGATACAGGTATCTATTTCCTCGGAAAATCCCGCCGCTTTCGCTCCGCGAAGTCCCGCTTCCTCTCCGCTTGAAAAAATGGCGGTCAGATTTATATTTTCGGTTTCCAAAAAGATTTCAAGTATAGCCGAAACGCCCGCGCGATTATCAAGCGACCGGGAGGCTATCGCACCGTTGCCGAAATCGGTATATTCTCCGCAGAGAGTGATGTAATCGCCAACCGATACAATCGCTTCCGCCGCCGCCTTGTCAGCCGCGCCGATATCGACAAACAGCTCCGAAATTTCGGTGAAATT
>JAVBPR010000020.1:0-51732 GCA_031549485.1 Eubacteriales bacterium
AAACAGCTCCGAAATTTCGGTGAAATTATCGCGCTCGTCCGGTTTTGAAGCGTGCGGAGGCGTCGATGAAACAACGCCTAAAACCTCTTTTTTGCCGTGAACTTTCACCCGCGCCGCCGGAAGAACGCGCTTGTCGATTCCCGATATTCTCGAAATTTTCAAAAATCCGCCGTCGGTTATTTTTTCGACAAGCATTGCAATCTGATCCATATGCGCATCAAGAGCATACACCGGTCCGCTTTCTTTCCCGCGTCTTTTAACCGCGATTAAATTACCCAGCTTGTCCGTATAAATTTTGTCACATTTGCCGGCGAGCTTTTCTTCCAAAAAAGCGCGAACGCTTTTTTCGTCGCCCGAACCCGCCGAAAGGGCGCAAAGTTCCTTTATAATCATTTCAGCTCCATAACAATCGATTTAAAAATGTTGCCTCTTTGCTCGAAATTATCAAACATATCAAAGCTCGCACAAGCCGGCGACAAAATAACTTTATCGCCGCACCCCGCAAGGTGCGAAGCCTCTAAAACCGCGGCTTTAAAGGACTTTTCTCTCACTAAAACCGGATTTTTCTCACTATAGGACGGTGCGCTTTTAATCGCCTTTTCGATTTTTTCCGCGGTTGCGCCGCAAAGGACAATCGCCTTGCATCTCTTTGCCGCCGCCTCTCCGAATTCGTCGAAAGAAATACCTTTGTCGCTTCCGCCCGCGATCAAAACAACATTGCCCGAAAGCGCCTCAAAACTCGCCGCTGCGCGCGTCGGGCTGGACGCTATCGAGTCGTTATAATAAGTCACCCCGTGAATTGTCCGCACAAGCTCTATCCTGTGTTTTAATCCGCCGAACGCCTTCGCCACCTCTTTTATTGTTTCGAGGTCGACAAGCTCGTAGACCGCCGCAATCGCCGCCATATAATTGTCAATGTTGTGAAGTCCCGGAATCAAAATATCTTTTGCCGAAAGAATTATTTTATCCCCGTTTTTTTCGGCTTTTAGAATCGAACAGCCGTCAAAATAAAATCCGTTTTCCACCCTGTTTTTCAGGCTGAACCAGACGGGCGGATTGACCGATTCATCACAGAAGTCCGCCGTTATTTTATTTTCATGATTTAGGACAAGCCGCTCTCCCTTTTTTTGGTGGAGAAAAATATTTTTCTTCGCGCCGATATACTCATCCATCGAAATATGCATATCAAGATGATTAGGCGAAAGGTTTGTAACAACGGCAATATCCGGGCTTTTTTTCATAGTCATCAGCTGGAAGCTCGAAAGCTCTATGACGCAAATATCGTCTTTTCCGATGTTTTCGATATCCGGCAAAAGCGGGCATCCGATATTGCCCCCGAGATGAGTTACATAACCCGCCGCCGAAAGAAGCTCGTTAATTATTGCGGTGGTGGTCGATTTTCCGTCGCTTCCGGTGACCGCCACGATTTTACAGGGGCAAAGCTCGAAAAATATTTCCATTTCGGAGGTTACGACAGTGCCGCTTTCTTTAGCGGCAGTAAGCGCCGGCAAATCCGGCCGCATACCCGGCGTTTTAATTATTATATCCGCCGAGATGTTTTCAAGATAATCTGCACCGAGGCTTAGTTTTACACCTATTTCTTCAAGCTCCGCGCAAAGGTCGCCGAGCTGCTCTCTGCCCCTTTTGTCACAAGCTGTAACCGAAACTCCGAAACGGCGAAGCATTTTAATAAGCGGCGTGTTGCTGATGCCTATGCCTATAACCGTAACTTCTTTATTTTTTATACTGTCGAAATACTCTTTAGCCTGCATATTTTAAACTCCCGAAAAGTTATTATCAATATAATAGTATATTATACAATTAATGGAATAGTTTATCAATTTTTTAAAACTTTGACTTTTACATCATTTTTTGCGCGCTTGCCAAAGACCTCTGCATGCGATAAAATATTTTGTATGAGTGATTTGGGCAGTCGCATATGTTTCATATGAGGAAAGTCCGAGCTTCGCAGGACGGGATTGTGGGTAACGCCCACCAAAGGCGACTTTAGGGATAGTGCAACAGAAATAAACCGCCGATTTTCGGCAAGGATGGAAAGGTGGGGTAAGAGCCCACCGGCGCATGGGTGACCTTGCGCGTCAATGTAAACCCAATCCGAAGCAACACCGACACGGGAATCGTTTGTCCGACGGCTATACCCGGACGGGTGGCGCGAGCGACGGGGCAACCCGCCGCCAAGATAGATGACTGTCAGTTACAGAACTCGGCTTATAGAATCACTCATACAAAAGCCGCCTGTTTTCCAGGCGGCTTTTGTATGTAATGAATTATTTTATAAACGGTAATAGCGAAGAATACTCCACCCTGCTTTGATTAAAAATGACTTGACCGAAGTCGTTTTTTGTTTTGCTCTTTTGAAAGATATACTTTTTCGGGATTGCAAAGGAGAATTTCGTGCCCTTTCCTTCTTCGCTCTCCAGATGTTTTGTGCCACCCATAAGTTTGATTTTTTCGCTTACAAGATAAAGCCCGATTCCTATTCCCGAGCCCTGCTCCTGCAATCTTTTTATTCCGCCCTTTTTGAAAAGGCGTTTTTGCCTATCTTTACCTATCCCGCAGCCGTTATCCGACACTTCGGTGATAAACATCTCTTCGCTCTCACAAAGTTTTATGATGATTTTCCCGTTTTCGCCGGTGTATTTTACCGAATTAGAAATTAGGTTAAGAATTATGCTTTCATACATTTCGCCGTCGCTAAATACCGTTTCCTTTTTCGTTTTGTCGATAAATTTTATCGACAAATTTTTCTTTTCCGTATAGATTTTTGCGTCATCAACCGCTTTTTCGGCAATCTCGGATAAGCTTACAAGCGCCGGGCGCATTATCATCCGTTTCTCTTCAATCACTGCGCTTTCGATTATATTATTTATGCTTCTTTGCAATATGTCGCTGTTTCTGCGCATGCGCTCGATAATCCCTTTATACGCCTCAACTTCCCCAATTTCTTTAAATAGTTTCATCTCAATCAAATCAATTGATTCGGAAATAACCGCCATCGGAGTTTTGAGAGAATGCGATAAATCCGCAAGATATTCACTTTTTGATATCAATTTTCAAATCCTCCTTTAAATATTCCCGCGCTGTTGAAAGAAAAGTGCTATTCGACGGTTTTGCATCACCGAAGATATTAGAAAAATTTGCGTTGTCACTGGCATAAGCCGTTAATACCGCGCTTCTTATTGCCGCATCGATATTTTGCGGGCTGGTTTCATATTTGCTTGCAATCTGAATGTATATCACCTTAAAAAGATCGTCAACCCATTCTCTTAGCATGATTTCAAGCGCCATTTCGATATATCTGTATCCCAAGTGGTTTGGCTTAAATCCCAAGGAAAGAAGAAAAGAGCAAACCGTATTGGTATGGGGAGCTTTCGGCTGTCCGCAGCCATTTATCATCCTTATTCTGCTTATCAAATCCCCATTGCTGCCGTCAAGCAAAAACGGCTTTAAAATGACCATTTCCGCGCCGCGTTCCAAAGCGCCTTCATGAACGAAATCCCTGCCGTTTGCCGTTCCGAGAATAACCTTTGTTTTGAGGGTTTTAGGCATGCGTTCCAAGACGCCTAACCCGTCAAGGTTAGGCATCGCAAGGTCGAGAATTAAAATGTCCGGTTCGAGAGCGCTCACCATTTCCAAAGCCGTAAACCCGTCATAAGCAACGCCGACGCATTTTAGGTCAGGATAAAACTCAAAATACTCTTTCAGTATCTCGCATAAATCCTTGTTGTCGTCGGCAATCATTAGGTTAATCATGCTTTCCTCTTAAATCATTTATTATTTCGGCGGCATTGCCGGGATAGACGCTGTTCTCATAAATGTAAAAAATAAAATTTTCAGCCTCAGATTTTGTTTTAAAAGAGCACCCTATAAATTCGCTTCCGTAACTGTCTTCGGTTATTTCGATGCCGAAAACGTCGTTTTCGCTGCACAGAAAATAGTCTATTTGCGCCGCTTCCTGCAACCCTGCGATATTTGAAAGTTTCTTCGAAAAATACAGCTCTTTTTCCAATGTTTATCCCTACCTTTCTTTTATTCAAGAATAATAGGGCGCAGATAATATATCAATTTACAAAATTCGAGATTTTTCGAGAATTATGCCGATTTTCTTATTGATAATTAATTCTATTACATTTATTAAATAAATTCAAATTCTTACAGTCACACATTTTTACTTCCAAAATAAACTGTAATAATCTGTTTTTGACCAGAGCGCCTTTTGTAATCTCGCCGACGGAAGGCAGGCATAACCGCTTACGGCAGCGGAAGAAAGCGTGGAGCTATGAGCCTTGATAAAAGCATTAAATATTTTCTCGGCGCCAATTCGCCGGACGGCTTTTTTTCATATTTTGACCAGATAATCGACTACGAAACAGCAAACCGCCTGTATATCATCAAAGGCGGACCGGGAACCGGCAAGAGCTCTTTTATGCGAAAAATAGCCGAAGCCGGCGCGGCGAAAGGCCACGCCGTGGAGCTTATATATTGTTCTTCCGATCCAAATTCTCTTGACGGCATAGTTTTTCCGAAACTTAAAATAGCTTTTGCCGACGGCACCGCTCCTCATATTCTCGATCCCGTATTTCCGGGAGCTGTCGACGAGATAATCAATCTCGGCGAGTTTTGGGATGAGAGTGCCTTGCGCCGCGAAAAGGCAAACATAATCAAACTTTCCTTGGAAATATCGCAGAATTTTGCAAAAGCATACCGCTTTATTGGCGCGGCCGGCTTTGTCCAAAAAGACAGTTGCGGCGCGCTTGCAAGCTCGCTTGACGTTAATAAGCTCACCAAATATTCCGAGCGGCAGTGCAAAAAGCTTTTTGCACCGACCGGAAAACACGGCAAGGAAATAAAGCGTTTTCTGTCCGGCATCACCCCATACGGCACAATAAGCTATATTGATTCGCTTACAAAAAACAGCAAAGAAATCATCGTTATTGAAGATAAACTCGGGCTTTCAAATCTTTTGCTGACCAATCTGCGAAACGGCGGTATCGCCGCAGGATACACGGTTATCAGCTATTATTGCCCGATGGCGCCCGACACCAAACTCGAGCACATTTATATAGAGGAACTTTCGCTGGCTATTATTACGTCAGATGATTTTCATCCCTATTCCGGCGATTTTACAAAACGCATTTTCACCACAAGATTTATTGAAAAAGAACCGGCTTGCGGCGCAAAAAGCCGCGTCCGCTTTAATAAGAAATGTGAAAAAAGCCTGCTTTCAGGCGCTGTTTCTTCGCTGAAAGAAGCGATAACATTGCACGACGAGCTGGAAAAATACTATGTGGCGGCGATGGATTTTTCAAAATCCGACGCGCTGGCAAAAAAAATCTGCGGCGAGATATTTTAATATAAGAAAAGGGCGGCCGGCGGCCGCCCTTTTCTTATTTAAGCGTGATTACGCAAATTTCGGGAGGATTAAATATTCTCGGCTTTTCGTCTATCACCAGCCCGCGGCTTATAATATGTGTCGTTTTTCCGTAGCTATATTCCCCGCCCGCAAATTTCGGGAAAAATCCGGTATCGGGTGATATAAGACCGTTTAATATTCCCGGGATTCTTACAATCCCGCCGTGGACATGGCCGGAGAGGATAAGGTCAAATCCGTATTTTTCATAAATCTCGGTATTTTCGGGCCGGTGCGCCAGCAGCACGGTCGGATACTTGCTTTCAGAAATATCCGCAAAAAGCTCGCTGCGTTGCTCGTCGGTTTTCCCGATTTTCGAATATTTTTTCCATGCGGGATCGTTTATTCCGGCGATAATAACCCTGCCTCCGGCGGTATCAATTTCGACCATTTCGTCCCGCAAAACTGTAACGCCGTTATCATAAAAAATCTCTAAAATATCCTCAATTTCGTCCGACCAGTATTCGTGATTTCCGATAACGTAGTAGCACGGCGCGATATCTTTTATCCCCTCAAGCAAAATTTTCGTTCCGTCTATCGGCACAACATCGTCCGCTATATCGCCGCTAAGCGCGATAATATCCGGATTCTCATTTTTGATTTTTTCTATCAGAATTTCCTGGTTTTCACCGTAAATATAGCTGTGCAAATCGGAAAGCAGCACTATTTTAACCGGCGCGGTCAGCTTCCCTGTATCAACGCTGTATCGCCTTAAAGCTATCTTGCTCCAAAACATCGAATTCAAAAAAATCACAAGCGCAAGCATAGCGGCAAGAATTATAAACGATATTTCAAAAAACCTTTTCATTTTACTTCGTGCGAAAACCTATCGCGCGAGATATTTGCGCTGCGCCAGTCCTTTTCAAGCAGGAATACCCTATATTCATTATTTTGAATGTACTGGCTGTATATTTCTCCGCGCTCGGTTCCGATAAGGCGTTTCATCTGCGGATAAGCGTCCGGTGAGAGCATAGTTGTATAGTGAAGCCCTGTCGTGCCGTTTTCAAAATATCGGTCGATTTGGCTTTTCGCGATAAAATAGTCCATATTCGAAACGGTGAGCAGGCAGTAATACGAAAGCGCCAGCGCGGTATAGACAAAGAAAATATTGAATTTCGGCTTTAAAACATAAAAAACGGTAATAATAAGGCCGATTGCCTCAAAAATTAAAAATCCGAAAACGATAAAGCGAAGCCTTGTCAGTCCGTCGTCCGCGCCGTAAAGCCACATGCGGTAAAAAGACGACGCAAGCATAACGCCGGTCAGCGCGCAAAGAGCGATGTTTACCGCTTTTATAATAACGCCTGTTTTGCCGGTGCGGTTTTTGAAAAGATAAACGCTTACCAAAACAAGCGAAATATTTGCAAACGACAAAACAATAAGCTCGAAAAATCCGCGCCTTGCATATGTTTGAAAATCAAGCCCGTTTGGAAGCTGAGCGCCCGCAAAAAGGTACTTTATCTGAACAAAGGCAAATAGCGTGTAGACCGCAATAAGGCTGATTGTAATGATATTGAAAATAACCGCATCCGCCTTGGGCGCACGGGTTGCGGGCTCTTCCTCTTTTGCTTTTTTCTCTTTATAAAGAAGCAAAAGGAGACCGCAAAAATAAAGCGCGATTACAAGCCCGATAACTATTCTTACAATGTCGTCAAAGAATTTAAATTCAAAAACAAATTCAATAACCGCTTCGACCTTATCTGCAAAAACAGAATCGACCGAGGCGAGAATAAAGGTGAGAATAAAAGCCGCAGGAACCGCCGCAATAACTCCGATGAGAATTCTTTTCCAAATTTTCTTGTTGCTTTTTTCCCCTTTTTTCAGCCAGGTAAGCGGCTCGAAGAAATGCCAAAAAGGCTCAATAGCATGCACAAAAAACTTTTTGACAAAGCGCGGCGAGGTGTCTTTTATAGACGGGAACTCGCCGAGGAACATAATTATCATCACAACATAAAGCGCAAAAATCACGAGCATATTTGTAAACGAATAAATCTCAAGCGCGCTTACAAAAGAGCTTGCGGAAATTATAAAAATGGGAATGAAAAGTAAAAGCGCTTTCATGTTTTTTTGCCGGCCCGCGCTGCCCGACGCGATCATGAAAAATAATCCCATTTGAATCGCGTGGTATATAAGCACGCTTATCCCCTGCATCGGAATAAGCAGCAGATAAGCAAAACTTATCGCCGTCGCGGCAATGTATATCCAAATTTTTGTTTTGATTTCTTTTGCGTACATCAGTCTGTCTCCTTTACATATTCAAGAATTTCGCCGGGTTGGCAGTCAAGCGCCTTGCATATTTCCTCAAGCGTTGAAAACCTCACCGCTTTTGCTTTCCCTGTCTTTAAAATCGAGAGATTCGCGGCCGTTATATCAATTTTTTCAGCAAGTTCGGTGAGCCCTATTTTTCTTCTTGCCATTACGACATCCAAATTTACGATTATAGGCATTTTCACACCGTCCAATCGTTTTCTTCTTTATATGCTATCGCTTGCTTAATAATATCTTTCAGCGTCAGGCAGATGAGCCCCATAAGCGCGAACGCGACAACAAGCACAATAGCGGTGACCGAAAAATACCAAATCGCTTTGACGATATATATAATGGAAATCAACATACATGCGACCGAAATTTTTCGAAGGCAGCCGACGTTTTTTACTATAAACGGATCGCCGCCCGAAATGCTTTTAAATATTTTTTTCAGCTGCCACATTATGTAAATGGCGCATATTCCCGACAAAAATAAAATCGCCGCATAAAACAGCATTTCATTATCTCCAAGGCCGTAATATGTCCGCCACATTTTCGCGAAAGGAATTATAAAGATAAACGCGAGTATCCCGCCGTAAAATAATATATCGACAACAATTTTGGTAAGGCGGTGAATAGAAGAATTTATTTTCATCTTGCCCTCCTTTTTTATGACTTTACCACACAAGTTATTGTTTGTAAATATTTTTTTATCGAAAAACGATAAATTGTCGAAAAAACAGGCGCCCGGCAAAGCCGAGCGCCTGTAATTATTTTTATATTACTTGCAATCTTCGCAACCGCAATCGCAGTCGTCTATAAGGTCATCGAGATCAAATTCAAGGTCTTCGCCGCATACCGGGCAAACGACCTGTCCTTCTTCTGCGAGGTCCTCATCGATATTGATGATTTCGCCGCATTCCGGACATTCGATTTCATAAAAATCTTCTTCGTCATAAGCAATTTTTTCGACCTCGGCGAGGTCTGCATCAATTTCATCTGCGAGCTCAAACATCTCATCAACGTCGTCTTCAAGCAAGGTGACCGATTCGGCCATCTCGTCAAGAACATCGATAATAGCTTTGAAAAGTTTGCCCTCCGGTGTGGTATCCGCGATTGAAAGCCCGTCCATCAAGCCTTTAAGATAGGAAACTCTTTCGGTTAAATTCATATCCATTATTCTTACGCCCTTTCCAAATATTCGCCCGTGCGGGTGTCGATTCTGATTTTTTCGCCCTCTTCGATAAAGAGCGGAACTCTGATTTCTGCGCCGGTTTCAACCTTTGCGGGTTTGTATGTGTTTGTTGTTGTGTCGCCTTTGAACCCCGGCTCTGTCTCGGTGATGACAAGTTCGACAAAAAGCGGCGGCTCTATGCCGAAAACGCTGCCTTTATACGAAAGAATTTTGCAGATTTCATTTTCTTTGATAAATCTGAAGCTGTCGTCTGTGATGCTTTTGTTTATCGGCTGCTGCTCGTATGTTTCCTGATCCATAAAATAAAGCAGATCGCCTTCCGCGTAGAGATACTCCATATTTTTGCGCTCGACATAAGCTATCGGGAATTTGTCGCTCGGGTTATATGTTCTTTCAACAACGCCGCCGGTAATAACGTTCCTGGTTTTTGTTCTTACAAACGCCGCGCCTTTTCCCGGCTTGACATGCTGAAATTCGATAATCTGCAAAACCTGGCCGTCCTGCTCAAAGGTCGCGCCGTTCCTAAAATCGCCAGCAGATAACATAATATTTATCCTCCGTTATTTTCCTTTTTTCATATACATTATATTTTACCCCATACGCATATATAAAATCAATGATTTTTTATCACAAATGATTATACTTACTACATGCCAGTTAAAAAATAATTTACAATCATTCCGCATTATGTTACAATTTTTATGAAATTTTTTGGAAAGGAGGAATTATAATGACAGAATTTAAAAGCAGTTCTTTTGTCATTGTAAAAAACTTGCTTTATGCTGTTTTTGGGGGAGCAGCGGCAGTTTTTATCGCGCATATCTGGCTTAATTTTACCTACTCGATAATTATTGGTTCCGCACTTTGCCTTATTCTTGCCTATTTCGCGCTTTTTGGGGATAATCTTCGCGCCGTTATCGACGGCGATGAGCTTATTGTTTATCGGGGAAAAAAGGAAAAATACCGTTTCACTATCTCGCAGTGCCATTTTCATTCGCGCATGGTCACGAAGAGCGGCGATTCGGATTGCCACCTAACAATCACTTCACCTGACGGTTCCAGTCAAACGGTCGATTTCAGCATGCTCGGCGCTTCGCGTTATTATCGGTTCTTGGACGCGCTTGGCTTTAATGATGAAACACAAACGCTGGAAACAACAAAAAAACAATAATTTAAAAGGGGTATTTTTTTAAATGGACGCAATCAAAAACTTATTTTCCGGCCCGACCGGCTGGTATTTTATCGTTATCGGTGCAGTTATAATAATCTACGGCATTTTTATGATTATACATATGTCGAACAAAAAGAAGAAAAACGACGCTTTTGAATCCGAACATCCGGAAGCCGCAAAAGTTTATTTAAAACAGGGTATGGACGGAATCTATTCGACATCTATAACGGTATTCACCGTTAACGGCGTTGCCACACACACTTTTTACAAAGGCACAAAATCAGGCTTTTACCTTCTTCCCGGCGAAAGCGAAATTCAGGTTCAGGCAGGCTATTCGCGTCCCGGCGTTATGTATAAAAACGTCACTACGACGGTCGGTCCGCTCATGCTGAAAGTTACCGCAGAGGCGCAAAAATCTTACACCATCAGCCTTAATCGCAAAGAAAACAAATTCGAATTCACCGAGGAATAATTTTTATAAATCAAAACCGCGCTGCCCCTTTGGGCAGCGCGGTTTTTTATAGTATAATCAAATCTTTCGGAAACGAGGTTAAGTTTTCATATCCATTTTCAGTCACAAGCACCATATCCTCGATTCGGACGCCGAACTCCCCTGAAAGATAAACGCCCGGCTCGACCGTAATCACACAGCCGCTTTTGATTTTTTCTTCACATCCCTGCGAAAAACTGGGCGCTTCGTGAACCTCAAGCCCAAGGCTGTGCCCCAGCCCGTGCCCGAATTCTTTTTTATAACCGTTTTCCGCCAAAAAGTCTCTCGAAGCGCGGTCGACTTCTTTTCCTATCACGTCTACTTTAATTGCCTTTTTCGCCTCGTCTTGAGACATTCTCACAAGCTCATAAACCTGCCTCATTTTTTGCGTCGGCTCACCGAAAGCAACCGTTCTTGTCATATCCGAGCCGTAATTTTCAATTTTCGCACCGAAGTCGAAAAGAATAAAATCCCCTTTTTCGACCTTGCGCTCACCCGGGACGCCGTGCGGCATCGAGGTGTTTTCTCCGGCAAGAACTATCGTTTTGAAAAACTCGTCGTCCGCGCCGTTTTCTTTCATTCTCGAAACGAGGAAATCCGCGAGTTCTTTCTCGCTTATTCCCTCTTTTATAATTTTCAAAGTTTCAAAAAGCGATTTTTCGGCTATCCTTTGCGCCGTTTTGATTGCTTCTATTTCAAGCGGTTCTTTTACCGCGCGGATTTTTTCAATCAAATCTCCGATAGGCACAAAACTGACCGACCTATATTTTTCTTTCAGCTTTTGAAGTTCAAAAACGGTTACTTTTCTATCCTCAAAGCCGAGCGATTTTATCTTTTCCGATTTTAATATATCGCCTATTTTCGTCTCGGCGCTGTCGAAAATTTCAAAAAAGCCGGCCTCTTTTTTCACCCTTTCATAATATCTGAAATCGGTGAAAAAAAAGGCTTTTTCTTTTGTTATCAGAATCACGCCCGCCGAGGTGTCCGCGCCGCTCAAATAAAGCCGCGAGATATGCGAGGTGATAAAAAGCGCGTCGCAGCTGCGTGGCATCGCTTCGCGGGCTTTAATTATCCTATTTTGCATTGATTTTTCCTTCAAAACATTTTTTCATAAAAACCGCGTCCGCCCCCTGCGTTCCGCGGGATTCGCAAATTACGGTCGGGGTCATTTTGTATTTTGCAAAAACTTCTGCAAGCGGCGGAAATTCCGGACCGAATACTCTGTCTTCAAAAGTGAGATGCCGCTTTTCCCCTGCATCGGTAAATTCGATTTTCGAAAAATGGCAGTGAAGCGATTTTATTTTTTCCTCGCCGAGCTTTTCCATCGCCGAGTAAATGATTTTTCATAATCCTCTGCCGTTTTCAGCCCGCCGCCGGTGCGCGCATTGAGATGCCCGAAATCGACGCACGGGATAAAAAGCGGCGAAAGGGTGCAAAGCTCAAGCACTTCGGAGAGCGTTCCGAGCTGGTTTATTTTGCCCATAGTTTCGATACAAAGAAAAATATCGCCGTAACCCTCTTTATCCATCTCCGAAAGAATATGCCGCAATGTGTCTTTTGCGAGAACTGTCGCTTCTTCCCTCGAGATTTTTCCCGCAGAGCCGCAGTGGACGACGATTCTGTCCGCCCCCATCGCCCGCGAAACCTTAAGGCTTTGCAAAACATATTTCGCGCTGCCGAGCCTTTTTTCTTCGTCAATGCTCGAAAGCGAAATATAATACGGCGCGTGAAGCGAAAGCGCGATGCCGCTTTCTTTAGCGATTTTTCCAAACGCCGCCGCTTTTTCGGACGAAATGCGAACGCCGTTGCCCGCCTGGTATTCATAAGCATTAAGCCCGATTTTATTTAAATATTCGGGAATTTGCTCTGTGCTTTTATAGTTTTCGTGAAAATAGTCGTCTCCGCCCGCCGGGCCGAATCTCGCAATATTTCGCATAATTATCCTCTTCTTACAAAACGCTCGAGCCCTCTTTTTGCTTTTACAAAAGCGGGCTCGCACGGATCGAACGGCTCGGTCAAAATGGTTTTGAAGCCGAATCTGTTCCCGCCGTAAATATCGGTAAAAATCTGGTCGCCAATTACCGCAACCTTTTCTTTCGGCAGCCCGAGCTTGCCCTGTGCCCACAAAAAACCTTTTCCCCGCGGTTTCATGCTTCTTGTCATCGCCTCTATTCCGAGCTTTTCGGCATATGCGCTGATTCTCGGCCCTGCGCCGTTTGACAAAATCACCGCGGCAACGCCCGCTTTTTTGAGCGAGCCGATAAAATTCAGCGTTTTTTCCTCCGGCTCTTTGCAGGAATAAAGGCAAAGGGTGTTATCAACATCAAGGACAACGCCGAAAATCCCTCTTTTAATCAAAAAATCAGGAGTAATATCATATATACTTTTTACAAAATAGGTCGGATTAAACAAATTTTTCATAAATCCCCGTTAAAATAAACCCTCAAGCAAACGCTTGAGGGTTTGTGTGTTATTTAAACTTACGCTTTCTCGCAGCTTCGCTTTTCTTTTTGCGCTTAACGCTGGGTTTCTCGTAATGCTCTCTTTTACGAAGTTCTGAAAGCACGCCCGATTTCGCGCACGAACGCTTGAATCTGCGCAATGCGCTGTCAAGTGTTTCGTTATCTTTAACTTTGATTTCCGACATCTATATCCCTCCCCGCTTATCGCAAAGGTATTTGCTGTAATTCAAAGAGTATTATAACAAATCGCGTTTATATAGTCAATTCTTATTTTGCGACAATATTTATCAGTTTTCCCTTGACAAAAATCTGTTTGACTATGCTAAGCCCCGAGAGCGCGGAAGCCGCCGCAGGCAGCTCTTTTGCCTTTGCCGAAACCTCGTCCTCCGAAGCATCAGCGGCGACAACAACCGTTCCTCGCATCTTTCCGTTTATCTGCACCGCTATCGTAACTTCGTTATCAACAATCATCTTAGGATCATATTTCGGGAAGCTCTGCTTCGAAACCTCGCCGTCAAACCCGCACATGCTCCAAAGTTCCTCGGTGATATGCGGCGCGAACGGATTTAAGAGGCACAGGAAGGCTTTCATTTCCCGCCTGTCGATTCTGTTTTTGTCGTAAACTTCATTTATAAGAGCCATCAGCGCGGCGATTGCCGTATTGAATTTGAGGCTTTCGATATCTTCGCCGACCTTTTTAATCGTCTTATGAAATTCTTTTCCGAGGCTGCCCTCTTCCTTGGTCAGCTTTTCGGCAAGCCCGAAAGTGCGGTCGAGAAACCGTTTGCAGCCTTTTATCGAGGTGCTCGACCACGGCGCGCTTTTTTCAAAATCGCCGATAAACATCTCGTAAAGGCGCATTGTGTCAGCGCCGTAACGCTCGATAATTTCATCGGGATTTACGACATTTCCGCGCGATTTACTCATCTTTTCGCCGTTTTCGCCGAGAATCATGCCGTGGCTTGTTCTCTTGCTGTACGGTTCCGAAGTAGGCACCACGCCGATGTCATATAAAAATTTATGCCAAAATCTCGAATAAAGCAGATGAAGCGTTGTATGTTCCATGCCGCCGTTATACCAATCGACCGGAGTCCAATATTCAAGCGCCTCGCGCGAAGCGAGAGCCTCATTGTTATGCGGATCGCAATAGCGCAGGAAATACCAGCTCGAGCCCGCCCATTGCGGCATCGTATCGGTCTCTCTTTGCGCCGGCGCACCGCACTTCGGGCAGGTAGTACTTACCCAGTCTTTAAGCGTTGCAAGCGGAGACTCACCGCTGTCGGTCGGCTCATACGAGGCAACTTCGGGAAGCTCGATCGGAAGCTCGCTCTCGGGCACCGGAACATGTCCGCAATGCGGACAATGAATAATCGGAATCGGCTCGCCCCAGTATCTTTGCCGCGAAAAAACCCAATCGCGGAGCTTATAATTCACCTTTGCTTCGCCGATTTTGTTTTCAGCTAAAAACTCGGTTATTTTTGCTTTCGCATCGTCGACCGAAAGCCCGTTTAGAAGCCCGCTGTTGACCATTGTTCCTGTTTCGCAATCGGTGAACGCTTCTTTTTCAATGTCGCCGCCGGCGACCACCTCGATAATGGGAAGGTCAAACTTTTTGGCGAATTCATAGTCTCGTGTATCGTGTGCCGGAACGGCCATAATCGCGCCTGTTCCGTAAGAATAAAGCACGTAATCCGAAATAAAAATTGGGATTTCAGTGTTGCTTACCGGATTTATTGCCTTTATCCCTTTTAGCTCTACGCCCGTTTTTTCTTTTACAAGCTCGGTGCGCTCAAAATCGGATTTTCGCGCCGCTTTTTCTATGTACTCGTTTACCTCGCCTCTGTTTTCGAGCTCAAATTTTTCGATTATCGGATGCTCGGGCGCGATTACCATATATGTCGCGCCGAAAAGGGTGTCCGGCCTTGTCGTATAGACCTTAAGCTCGTCCCCCGAGGTTGTTTTAAAAACCACCTCTGCGCCGGTGCTTCTGCCAATCCAGTTCTTTTGCTGGATTTTTACCCTCTCGATATAGTCGACCGTGTCGAGGTCGTTAATAAGCCTTTCGGCGTATTCGGTGATTTTAAGCATCCACTGGCTTTTGACCTTACGGACCACTTCGCTTCCACAGCGCTCACATCCGCCGTTTACAACCTCTTCGTTTGCGAGAACGCATTTGCAGGAAACGCACCAGTTGACCGCCATTTCCTTTTTATAGGCAAGTCCGTTCTCAAAAAGTTTAAGGAAAATCCACTGCGTCCATTTATAATATTCGGGATCGGTCGTGTTGACCTCTCTTGACCAGTCAAAAGAAAGCCCGAGCGATTTAAGCTGCGATTTAAAGCGTGCAATATTTGTTTTTGTGACTTCTTTCGGGTGGATTTTGTTCTTTATCGCAAAGTTTTCGGTGGGAAGCCCGAAAGCGTCCCAGCCCATCGGATAAAGCACGTTATACCCGCCCATTCTCTTTTTCCTCGCCACGATATCAAGCGCAGTATAGGAACGCGGATGCCCGACATGAAGCCCCTGCCCCGAAGGATACGGAAACTCCACAAGCGCGTAAAACTTTTCTTTGTCGCTTCCGTTTTCCGCTTTAAAGGTTTCGTTTTCATCCCAATATTTTTGCCACTTTTTTTCTATCTTTTTAAAGTCATAATTCATTCTTCGTCACTGCCTTTCGGAGAATTGCTTGTAAGAAAGTCGACCTTTTCCGCGTCGCTCCAAAGCCTTTCAAGGTTATAAAAATCGCGCATTTCTTTATAGAAAATATGGACGATTACGCTGTCATAGTCCATAAGAATCCAGCTTTCGCCGCGGTTTCCCTCGACATGGTGCGGCTCTATCCCCATTTTTGAAAGCTGCATCTCGACCTCGTCGGCAAGCGCGCGGACATGGGTGCTCGACATACCGTTGCAGATAACAAAATATTCGGCTAGGCTGGTTAGCTCCACAACGTGCAGCAGCTCAACATTTTCCGCCTTTTTATCGTCGAGAAGCCCCGCGATTTTTTTTGCTATTTCGCTTGAAGTGTAATTCATCTTATTCTCCTTTATACCTTTGACGGCTTTAAATCCGCTGTAGTTTCAGAATTTAGTATCAAATAATTTCTCGCTTCGGTCGAGAGCGTGCAAAAAGCGAGCCCTCTCGAAAGAAGATCGCTTATCGTGTTGTCAAGTGACGCCCGCACCGCCGCGTCAAGCCCTTTTTCTTCTTCCGCTTGTCTGATTACATCAACGCTGCTGTAGTTTCGCGTCGGCTCTATGGCGTCGGCAAGATAAATAATTTTTTCGAGAGTGCACATATTCGCCCTGCCGGTAGTGTGATAGCGAATAGCGTCCAAAATCTCGTCGTCATATATTCCAAGCTCTGCCCGAACGGTTTCCGCGGCGGTAAAACCGTGTAAAATCTTCGGCATAGCGAAATATTCTTCTTTAATTTCTATTCCGTATTTTTCGCAAAGCGCCAGCTGCTCCTGCCCAGAACACTCTTTTGTCACATCGTGCAGAAGCCCCGCTATTTTTGCCCTGTCGGCATCAGCGCCGTATTTTTTCGCGAGAATTTCGGCGGTTTCCATAACCGAAACCGAATGGATTGCCCTCTTCTCGCTAAGCCTGCTTTTTACATAATCAAGATATTCCATAAAGTTTTTTCTCTCTTATATATTTTATTGCCCCGAGGGGAAGCAAATTCTCGGGAATCTCTCCTTTTGCAAGCATTTCTCTTATTTGTGTCGAGGAAACTTTTGTGACAGGGTTTTCGCAGATTTTTATATCCCCGCCGTAAAGTTTTTCAAGCCTGCCGCACTCGGCATCGGCCGCTTCTTTATCTTCGTCATTTCTGCAAAGAACGCGGATTTTGCAAAGGTTTGCGATTTCTTCGGACGACTTCCAAACGGTCGAAAATCCCAAAATCATGTCGGTGCCGATAAACAGATACGCGCCGAAGCCGGGATTTTCGGAAAGCAATTCTTTCAGGGTATCTATAGTATAACTTACACCCTGCCTCCGCAGCTCTATATCCGAAACCTCGCAGTTCGGCAAGTTTTCAACCGCGCGGGAAATAAGTTCAAGCCTTGTTTCTCCGTCCGGCCCGTCAAAACTTTTATGCGGTGGAATTTTGTTTGGGATTATATACAGCTTCGATATAGGAAAGCTCTTTAAAATATACTCCGCCGCCCGCAAATGACCTATATGAAACGGATTAAATGTTCCGCCCCAGATTCCGAAATTTTTCATAGCGGCAGCTTTATTTTTGGCTCTTTTGCGTTTTTCTTATAAAGCACAAACTTGAAGCCGATGCAGGTGATAACCTCCGCGCCGCAAGCCGCCGCGATTTCCTCGGCCGCTTCTCTCGCCGTGAGTCCGGCGGTTTCCAAAACTTTTGCTTTCACGAGTTCCCTCGCCGCAAGCGCGAGGTCAAATTCGGTGCAAAGGACCTCTGTTATCCCGCCTTTTCCTATTTGAAAGATTGTTTCCGCGTCGTTTGCGAGCTTTCGCAAATACGCTCTTTGTTTTCCGTTCATCACACTATCTCCGCAAGTTTCGTTCTAAATTTTTTCAGCGCGGCCGCCCTGTGGCTTACCGCGTTTTTCTCGTTTTCTTCGGCTATCCCGAAAGATTTTTTAAGCTCGTACGAATAAAATATCGGATCATATCCAAATCCGCCCTCGCCCTCCGGCTCATTTAAAATCTCGCCTTTGCACTCGCCGGTCACGGTAAACTCGGTGCCGTCCGGCGCGGCGTAAGCGATTGCCGAAACAAACTTCGCGCTTCGGTCGCTTTCGGTTTTCAGCCTTTTGAGAAGTTTGTTTATCCGCTCCTCGTTGGTGGCGTTTTCGCCCGCATAGCGCGCCGAAAATATCCCCGGCTCTCCGCCCATCGCGTCCACGCAAAGACCGCTGTCATCAGCGATTGCCGCATTGCCTGTCAGCTTCATTATCGCCTTTGCCTTTTGCATGGCATTTTCCTCGAAGGTGCTGCCGGTTTCGGGAACTTCAATATCCACGCCGGCCTGCCTTTGCCCTATAAGTTCGTAGTCGCTTAGAATCGCTTTAAATTCTTTCAGCTTTCCGCTGTTATTTGTCGCCACAATAAGTTTTGTCAAAGTGAATTTCCTTTTCGTTTATTTTCTTCTTGCCTGCTTCGATACCGCAAATCAGCTTTCAAATAACGCTCTTGCGAATTCTTCCGGCACAAATTCCTGCAAATCGTCCATGCTCTCGCCCACGCCGATGAATTTAACAGGCAAGCCGAGCTCTGCCGCTATCGGGACGACGATGCCGCCCTTTGCCGTGCCGTCGAGTTTTGTGAGAATTATGCCCGAAAGCCCCGCCGCCTCTTTAAATTCTTTTGCCTGGCTGATGCCGTTTTGCCCTGTTGTGGCATCTATTACAAGAAGAGTTTCTTTATCGGCGCCGGGCAGTTCTCTGTCGATAATACGGCTGATTTTCGATAGCTCGCTCATCAAATTTTTCTTGTTATGAAGCCTGCCCGCCGTGTCGCAGATAATAACGTCTGCTCCCCTTGCTTTTCCCGCGGCGATTGTGTCGAAAACGACTGCCGCGGGATCGGCGCCCTCGTCAAGCCTGACAATATCGGTGCCGACGCGCTCCGCCCAAATTTGAAGCTGGTCCGCCGCCGCCGCGCGGAAGGTATCCGCTGCGCCCAAAATAACTTTTTTGCCCTCGTTTTTTAGCATCGCGGCGATTTTCGCAATAGAAGTTGTTTTGCCCACCCCGTTTACTCCGACAACCAAAATGACCGACGGTTTTGTGGCAATTTTTAGTTTGGTATCGCCGCTGATCATATCGCAGATAATCTCGGTAAGCGCCGCTTTTAGTTCTTCCGAATCTTTTATTTTTTCATGCTTTGCCCGCTCGCGAAGGCGGTCAATAATCTCTTCGCTTGCTACCGCGCCCATATCCGACATGATAAGCATATCGCAAAGCTCTTCGAGCAAATCCTCGTCGACCTTTGTGAAATTCGCGACGAGATTCGAGATATTTTCGGCAACCGCGCCGCGAGTTTTCGACAGCCCTTGTTTTATTTTTTCAAAAAAGCCCATTTGTACCTCTGCCTTAAATTTTGATTTTCAGTCTTTCCTCTATCTCGGCGACATTTAGAGCAAGAAGCTTGGAAATTCCTTTTTCCTGCATCGTCACGCCATACAGACGCTCCGCCGATTCCATCGTGCCCCTTCTGTGGGTGACGATGATAAATTGCGTTTTTTTGCTGAATTTTCTAACGTAGTTTGCAAATCTTGTGACGTTGACATCGTCAAGCGCCGCTTCGATTTCGTCGAGAATGCAAAACGGAACTGGTTTAATGGCAAAAATCGCAAAATAAAGCGCGATAGCAACCAAAGCCTGTTCACCGCCCGAGAGGAGCGCAAGCGTTTTTATAAGTTTTCCCGGAGGGCTTACCTTTATTTCGATTCCCGAATCCAAAATATTGCTTTGGTCTGTAAGCTCAAGACACGCGCTGCCGCCGCCGAAAAGATCGCGAAACACCTCGCTGAATTTTGCATTGATAACCGAAAACTGCTCTTTGAAAAGCGTTTTCATTATCTCGGTTAAATCGTCGATAATCTTTATCAGCTCGCCTTTGCTGCTCTCTAAATCGCTGATCTGCGCGCTCAAAAATTCGTATCGCTCTTTTACAGTCTTGTATTCCTCGATCGCACCGATATTGACATCGCCGAGCGACTTCATTTTGCTTTTTAGCTCGCTTATCCTCTTGTTTGTTTTCGAAAGCTCGGTCACAGGACGGCGGATTTTTTCCGCCTCCGAAACTGTAAGCTCGTATTCATCCCAGAGCTTAGCAACGACATTGTCGTATTCGCCGCTAATCGAGGCTTTTCTCGCTTCAAGACGGCTTTCTTCTTTGATGAGGTTTTCTCTGCCGCCCGATTTTTCTTTTGCTTCCTGCCGCAGTTTTGTTATGTCTTTTTCCGCGTCATCGCGCTCCTTAGAAAGCTCCTTGATATTCTCAGCCGACTTTTCGGCGCGTTCTTCTTTTTGCGCGATTTCTGCTTTAATGCCCTCCGCTTTCAAAAGAAGCGCCGCCGCCTCAGCTTCGCATTTTTTCACCTCGGATTCTTTTTCCGCCTGTTCAAGGCAGAAGCTCTCCATTCTAAGCCGGATTTCTTCCGCCGCCTGTTTATCCGCCTCGATATCGCGGTGAAGTTCGGCAATCCTAAGGCGTTTTTCTGATATTTCCTCCGCCGTTTTTTCCTTTTCCGCGATGGCAAGCGAAAGGACGCCGGATATCTTCGCAATCTCGTTTTCGATTTCCTTTGCCGCTTTTTCCGATATTTCTATTTTTCCCGATATTTCTTTTTTCAAATCGGCAATCTGTTTTATTTTTTCCGCAAGCTGTTTTTCTTCGGCTATATACGCCGCCGCGCCCGCCTCAATCGCCGCCGACAAATCTGAAATTCTATTTAGCTCGCCCTCAAGGCGCAGTTTTTCCTCTCTCGCCGTCTGAAGCTCGGCATTTGCCCCGACCAGCTCGGCATTTGCCTCATCGGCATCAAGGACGCATTTTTTGTGCGCTTCTTTAAGCGAATTCTCTTTGTTTTTCAGCCCCGAAACTTCGGCTTTCAGTTTTTCGATTTCGTTTTTCCTGCTGAGAAGCCCGACATTTTTCTGCTGCGAGCCGCCCGTAAGCGAACCGCCGATATTTACAATCTGACCGTCAAGGGTGACAACCTTAAAACGGTTGCTGTATTTCTTTGCAATCCTGACCGCGGCGTCGATATTTTCGGCGACCGCCGCCCTGCCGCAAATTCCGGTTATAATATTTTTGTATTTTGCGTCGAAAGAAGCGAGGTCGGACGCGATGCCGACAAAGCCTTCTTCCTTCTCGATATTTTTTTCGTCAAACGCCGCGCCTTTCATAACGTCAATCGGCAAAAAGGTCGCGCGGCCCGCGTTTTCGGATTTCAGAAGCCTTATCGCCGATTTCGCCGCTTCCTCATTTTCGGTCACGATATGCTGCATAGCGCCGCCTAAAGCAGTTTCGACCGCAACCGCGTATTCCTCTTTTGCCGAAACAAGGCTTGAAACCGTTCCGATAATCCCTTTTAGCCGTCCGCGATTCGAGAGCTCAAGGATTTTCTTTACGCTGAAAAAATATCCGTCGTGCGCTTTTTCCATATCCGAAAGCACCGAAAGCCGATGCTCTTTTTCAAACAGGTTTTTCGTAAGCAAATCAAGCTCATTTTGCGCGGTTTCTCTTTTTGCTTCCTTTGCGGCGAGCTTTGCGCTGTATCCCGCTATCATATTTTGAAGTTTGTTTGTCTCTTCTTCCTGTAAAAGAGCGCGGTTTTTCGCCGTTTCACGCTCTGCCTTTATCCTTGCGATTTCAGGCTCTTTTGCGGCGAGGTCCGCTTTTAGCACGGCAACTCTCGCTGTCGCCTGCTCCTCTTCCGCGCTTTTAGCCGAAAGTAATATTTTAAGCTCGGTCCGTCCAGCCTCTTCGGCCGAAAGTTTTGCCGAAAGCCCGCTTCCTTTGTCATTTTCCGATTCGGCCGACAAAATAGCTTTTTCATTCTTTTCATGAAGCGCCGAAAGTTCACTATCTATTCGGTTTATTTCCGCCTCAAGCTCGGTAATATGACGGCTTTTTTCTTCCGTCGCCGCGGCGAGTTCCGCACTTTTCGGAGCCGCTTGTTCAGCGCTTTTTTTGATATCCTCTGCCTTTGCTTTCGCATGGGCAATATCGTTTTCCGCGACGGCATACGCGCCGCGAAGCTCGGTTATAATTTCATTTTCGCTTTTTATCTCGGCGCGGATATCTTCGATTTTCGCGTTTATCTCTGCAATTTTTGCGAATTTTTCGTCAATCTCGCGCTCCGCTTCCTCAGCTGCTTTTCCGCTTTTTTCAAGCTCCGCCGTAACGGCAAGCAAATCCGCCTCCACTTTCGAGAGGTGGTCTTTTACCTGCCCTATTCCGTGCAGCCAAACATCGACCTCGAGCTGTCTGCGCTCGTCCCTGCATTCGAGATATTCTTTTGCGCGGGCGCTTTCAACGGCAAGCGGCTCCACCCTGCTTTCGAGCTCGGCGTGGATGTCGCAAATACGGACAAGGTTTTCCTCGGTAGCCGCCAATTTGCGCTGGCTTTCCTCTTTGCGGGAGCGGAATTTTGATATTCCCGCCGCTTCCTCAAATATCGTTCGGCGATCCTCGCTTTTAGCTGAAACCACTTCGGCGATTTTCCCCTGGCCTATCATAGAATATCCGTCTCTGCCAAGGCCGGTGTTCATAAACATCTCGTGAATATCGCGAAGGCGGCATTGGGTTTGATTTATATAATATTCGCTCTCGCCCGACCGGTAATAGCGTCTTGTAAGTGTAACCTCGGTATACTCCAAAGGAATAGAGCCGTCCGAATTATCGAGATTAAGGCAGACCTCCGCAAAGCCGACCTGGCTTCGTGCGAGAGTTCCGCCGAAAATAACGTCTTCCATTTTGCTGCCGCGAAGCGCTTTTGTGCTTTGCTCGCCGAGAACCCAGCGGATAGCGTCAACTATGTTGCTTTTTCCGCTTCCGTTCGGTCCCACGATCGCGGTTATGCCCTCATGGAATTCAATATTTAGTTTGTCAGGAAAGGACTTAAAACCCTGCATGCGCAGACTTTTTAAATACAAAAACTACACCCTTTACAAATAAATATAATATTTATTTATTATATCTATTATTAGGGTGCAGTTCAATAAATTTTTATTTTTCCGCGGGGTTGCTTTTCGTCTTCGGTGATTTTCATCTTGATTTTCCTTGCGTTTTCTCCGCCGTGACCGACCACCATGCTCCTGTCCTTCGGATTGCAAATCACCGATACTTCTTGCCTGCCCGCCGCTTTTTCAAGGATTTCATCAAGAAAAACCGCGCCGTAAACAAGCTCTGAAAACGCGGGATGATACGGCCCCGCTATGTAATCCTTCTCAAAAAGGCTCTCGCTTGCATGAAGCCCGAGCTTTAAAACCGGCAAATCCCCCGCCGCTCTTACAAGCTTTTTGCAAAGGCCGACCGCTTCGGAAAGGCTCTGCGGCGCATATTCGCCGCGCTCATACATTTGCGCAAGTTCGCTGCCCGTAATCACGATGCACGGGTATATTCGAAGCCCGTCCGGATTCAGCGAAACCGCCTCCGCAAGCGAATTTTCCGCGCCGCCTTGCGTATCGCCCGGCAGCCCCGTCATAAGCTGAAGAATAAGCTCGAAACCTTCTTTTTTTATCAGCTTTGCCGCCGCTTCTATATCCTCTTTCGTATGCCCTCTTTTTGATTTGCGCAGCACCTCGTTTGAAAAGCTCTGTGCGCCGAGCTCGATAGCTGTGACGCCGTATTTTTTCAAGAGCGAGAGTTTACTTTCATCTATTGCGTCCGGCCTTGTGGAAATTCTTATCCCTTTTAGTCCGAATTTTTTTACAAGCGCCGACGCTTCTTTAAGATAGCTTTCCATCTCGCTTTCGGGAAGCGCTGTAAAACTTCCGCCGAAAAAGGCAATCTCGCTTTCGCTTTTTATTAAATTTTTGCTTTCCGCCCCCTTGCAAACCGTTTCCGAAATCTCGTCGGCAGAGGGGATTTTTTGCGTGTTTGCAATAGCTTTCTGATTGCAAAACACGCAGGTGTTTTCACAGCCTGCGTGCGGAATAAATATCGAAATATTGCCTTTTTTCAGAACTATTCCCCCATGTATTCCAGCGCGGCTTTTGCCGCCTGTTGCTCTGCTTCTTTTTTTGTTTTGCCGCTGCCGATTCCGATTACGTTGCTGTTCAAATGCACTTCGGCGACAAATTCCTTGGCGTGTTCCGGCCCTTTTTCGCCGACGCCGTGATAGGACAAAACCTCTTCCCTGTTTTTTTGAATAATCTCCTGAAGTTTTGTTTTATAATCGACAAAAACGCCGCCGTCGCGGTTTTCCGCCATGCTTTCTTTAATAAAAGGAAGCGCGAAATTTTCCGCCGCGGAAAATCCGCCGTCGAGGAAAATCGCGCCGAGAAGCGACTCAAAAGCATCGGCGAGTATCGAAGCCCTCTCCCTGCCGCCTGTCTGCTCTTCCCCTTTTCCGAGAAGCAGATGGTCGCCGAGCGAAAAGCTTTTTGAGAAATTATAAAGCGATTTTTCGCAAACAAGCGAGGCGCGGATTTTTGTGAGCTGTCCTTCCTGAACTTTTTTATAGCTGTTAAATAAAAAGTTGGTAGTGACAAGTGAAAGCACGCTGTCTCCCAAAAATTCGAGCCGTTCGTTGCATTCTCCGCCGCTTTCATTTGTGTAGGAAGAATGGGAAAGAGCGGTTGTTAAAAGCCGCTCGTTCTTAAATTTATATCCTATTTTTTCTTGCAAATTTGTAAGGTCCATTTTAGTTTGCAGAGCCTTTGACGTAGTTTAACACGTCCCCTACCGTTGTGAAATTTTGCGCCGCCGCTTCGTCAACGGTTATATCAAATTCTTCCTCAACTGCCATGATAAATTCGACGATGTCGAGCGAATCGGCGTCGAGGTCTTCCATTTTAGTGTCAACCGTGATTTCATCTTCTTTCACATTGAACTGCGAACTGATGATTTGTTTGATTTTTTCTAACTCCATAAAATTCTCCTTTAATTAATTTACGCTATATTGATATTAGCTTTAAAGTTTTTCTATGTCAAGATTCTTCGCGCGAAAAACTTTCGGAAAGAACTTCAATAGCTCCCGATTTCGCGAAATCGGCCGCGCCTTTTATCGCAGAGCAAATTCCCTCCGCTTTGCAGTTTCCGTGCGCTTTTATTACCGATTTTTTTATCCCTAAAAACGCCGTTCCGCCGACCTTGTTCGGATCAAGTTTCGCCGTTAGGGCAGTCAAATCTTTTTTCAGAAGCAGCGCGCCGATTTTTGTTTTAAGCGATTTATAAAATACGTTTTTAAATTCACCGCTTACGAATTTTGCCGCGCCCTCATACATTTTAAGCGCGATATTTCCGGTAAAACCGTCACAAACCGCGACATCAACTTTGCCGAGCGGCAGGTCCCTTGCCTCGACATTCCCGACAAAATTCAATCCGCTTTCGCGCAAAAGCGCAAGCGCCTGTCTTTGCAAATCGTTTCCTTTTGTGTCTTCCGCGCCGATATTGACAAGCCCGATTCGCGGGTTCTTTATTCCGAAAACCTTTTCCATATAAACCTTGCCCATAAGCCCGAACTGAAGCAGGTATTCAGGGCGGCATTCGGCGTTCGCGCCGCAGTCTATAAGCAGAAATTTTCCGCCGACGCATGGTATTACAGGGGCGAGCGCCGCGCGTTTTATTCCCCCAATTCTTTTTGCGATAAAGGTCGCTCCCGCAAGCATCGCGCCGGTCGAACCTGCCGAAACAAACGCTTCGCCCTCGCCTTTTGAGAGGAGATCAAAACCTTTCATCATCGAGCTTTCTTTTTTGTTTTTCACCGCCGATGTCGGCTCGTCGTGCATTGAAACGATATCCGGCGCGTGGACTATTTCGATTCCGTTTTGGCTTAGGTTCTCTTTTTTGAAAACCTCGTCAATTTTTTCTTTATCGCCGGTGAGAATTATTTCAAGGCCGTGATTACAAGCGGCTTTAACAGCGCCTTTTACTATTTCCGCCGGCGCATTGTCACCACCAAAAGCATCTACAATTACTTTCATTTTATTCCCCTTCTGCTAAATATTTTCCCGCTTTAAGCGTTATGCCGTTTTCCGCGGCGACCAAAGAAAGTTTTGAAAGCGCGGCACTTGCTTTCGCCTGCCTTTTTCCTTTTCTCCCTTTTCCGCGGATTCCGGTGCTGCTTATAATTCCAAAATTTATATTCATCGGCTGGAATTTTTTATTTTCTGCGCTTACATAATGCGAAAGTGCGCCGATTGCCGTCTCGTTTGTAAAATCAACCGGGTTCTGCCCTTTTTCCTCTCTTGCCGCATTAAATCCCGCGAGCAGGCCGGAGCTTGCCGACTCGATGTAGCCTTCCACTCCTGTTATCTGCCCCGCAAAATAAACCGAGCTGTCGGTTTTAAGGCGGTAAAAATTGTCAAGATAAAGCGGCGAATTGATAAAAGTGTTGCGGTGCATAACGCCGTAGCGCACAAATTCTGCGTTTTGAAGCCCCGGAATCATCCGGAAAACCTTTTTTTGCTCTGAAAATTTCAGATGCGTCTGAAACCCCACGATGTTGTAAAGGCTACCCGCCGCATCATCTTTTCTAAGCTGACAGACGGCATATGCCTCTTTCCCCGTTTTCGGATTTATCAGCCCGACAGGCTTTAGCGGGCCGAATCGCATCGTGTCTTTTCCCCTTGCGGCCATAACTTCGATAGGCATACACCCTTCAAACACCGCCGCATTTTCAAAGCCGTGCAGCTCCGCCGTTTCCGCGCCGACAAGCGCATTGTAAAAATCCAAATACTGCTCTCTTTCAAAAGGACAGTTTATGTAATCCGCGCCGTTTTTATCATAGCGCGACGCGAAAAAACAAGTCTCCATATCGATGCTCTCGAAGGTCGCAATAGGCGCCGCGGCATCGAAAAAATACAGCTCGCTTAAACCAAAACGCGTTTGAATATAATCAAAAAATCGCCCCTCGGTAAGCGGCCCTGTCGCTATTATAGTTCTTCCCCCGCGCGGCAGCTCGGCGACTTCGCCGGCGATAATCTTGATGTTTTCATGCGATTTGATTTTTTCGGTTATATATTCTTCGAATCCCGTGCGGTCAACGGCAAGCGCGCCGCCCGCCGGCACCGAGGTAGCGTCCGCCGCCGCCATTATAAGCGAGCCAAGGCGACGCATTTCCTCTTTTAAAAGCCCGGGCGCGCCGGTCAAATCCGCCGCGCGGAGCGAGTTGCTGCAAACAAGCTCGCCGAAATTTTCGCTTTTATGCGCGGGCGTTTTTTTATGGGGCTTCATTTCATAAAGCTCCACTTTTTCTCCCGCGTTTGCAATCTGCCACGCCGCCTCGCACCCGGCAAGGCCCGCGCCGATTACCCTAATCATTCTTTTTTGCCGTCTCGGTATAAGAACAGCCCTCGTTTGAGCAGATAACCTCTTTTTTGAAATTATTTTTACCGAGGAGTGTTTTTCCGCATTGCGGGCAAAGTTTCCCGGTCGGCTCATACCATGTCATAAAGTCGCAGCCCTGTTTTTCACAGCCGTAAAATTTATTTCCGTTTTTGCTGCGGCGGCGAATAATTCTTCCCCCGCATTTCGGGCATATTCCGCCGGTGTCGCTAATAAGCGGTTTTGTGTTTTTGCAGGTCGGATACCCCGGGCAAGCAAGGAATTTTCCGAACTTTCCGTTTTTTATTATCATATTTTTGCCGCAGAGCTCGCATATTTCTTCGGTCACCTCATCCGGAACCTTGTAATAAACGCCCTCGAGCTTTTCCTCAGCGGTTTTAAGCGTTTTTTCGAAGCCTTTATAAAATCCTTCGATAAGTTTTTTCCACTCGAGCGAACCCTCCTCGACGCGGTCGAGCTCGCTTTCCATTTTCGCCGTAAATTCGATATCGACGATTTCGCCAAAGCTGTTTAGCATGAGGTCGGTCGTAACCGTTCCGAGCGCGGTCGGCCTAAAGGTTTTGCCTTCTTTGACAACGTATTCCCTGTTTAAAATTGTTGTAATGGTCGGCGCGTAGGTGCTTGGTCTGCCGATGCCGTTTTCTTCAAGCGCTTTAATCAGCGTCGCTTCCGAATATCTCGCGGGCGGCTGTGTAAAGTGTTGTGCCTTTTCAAGGCTTTCGAATTTCAGGGAATCTCCGGACGAAAGCTCGGGAAGTTTACCCTCTTCCTCGTTTTTCTCGTCTTTGCCTTCTTCGTAAATTGCCGCAAATCCGGAAAAAACCACAACCGAGCCGGTCGCGCGAAAAATATATTTTTTCCCGTTTTTGCCTGCACAATTTATATCGGCAGCGACGGTGTCGAGAATCATATCCGACATCTGCGAGGCGACAAAACGGTCCCAAATGAGCTTATAAAGTTTGAACTGGTCTTTGCCGAGGCTTTTTTTGACCACCTCGGGCGAGAGATAAAAATCGGTCGGCGTTATCGCGACATGGGCGTCCTGCGCGTTTTTGCTGCTTTTATAATACCTCGGCTTTGACGGAATAAAATCCTCGCCGAAATGCGAGCTTGCAAAAGCGCGCGCCGCTTTGACCGAATCATCCGAAACCCTGAGCGAGTCGGTTCTCATGTAGGTGATAAGACCGACAAGGCCGTGCCCCGAAATTTCGATACCCTCATAAAGTTCCTGCGCGAGCTGCATTGTTTTCTTCGCTGTAAAAGAGAGCTTTCTCGAAGCCTCCTGCTGAAGCGTTGATGTTATAAAAGGGGGCGCGGGGTGACGTTTCTTTTTCGCTTTTTTCACGTCGCCGACGCTGTATGCCGCGCCGTCCGCCGCGTTTGCGATTTCTGACGCTTCCTTTTCGTTTGCGGGAACGATTTTTTTCTTCTCGTCGCCGTAAAACTTCGCGGAAAATTTCGTTTCTCCTTTTAGAAGGTTTGCATCGATTGTCCAGTATTCGACCTCTTTAAAGTTTTCAATTTCTTTTTCTCTGTCAACAATCAGCTTGGTCGCGACCGACTGTACGCGCCCCGCTGAAAGGCCTTTTTTGACCTTGCGCCACAAAAACGGGCTGATTTTATAGCCGACAAGGCGGTCAAGAACCCGTCTTGCCTGTTGCGCGTCGACAAGATTCATATCGATTGCGCGCGGATTTTTTATTCCGTTTTGAACGGCGTTTTTCGTGATTTCGTTAAAAATAACCCTTGCGCTGTTGCTCTCATCAAGCTCCAAAAGGCTGGAAAGATGCCAGGATATTGCCTCTCCTTCGCGGTCGGGGTCGGTCGCGAGATAGACTTTTTTCGCCTCTTTCGCATCTTTTTTAAGCGAATTTATCAGCTTGCTTTTTCCTCTTATCGAAATATATTTCGGCTCGAAATCGTTTTCGACGTCGATACCCAGCTGGCTTTTGGGCAGGTCTCTGATATGGCCCATCGAAGCGACAACCTTATATTTTCCGCCAAGATATTTTTTTATGGTTTTCGCCTTGGCAGGCGACTCGACAATTATAAGATTCGGCATCAAATAATTCCTTTCTTTAGCTTCTTTTATATCTGTTCCCCGGCAGGTCGGTGATAATTCTTTTGACTTTCAACATCCCTACCGCGCTTATTACTTTATTTGCCGGAAGTTTTGTCCCTCTGATTATCTCATCGATGCTGCGCGCATCTGATCCGAGAACCTCAATTACCGCGCTTTCAAATTCAGTTAGTGCCGCGCGGTCCTCTTCCGATAAGCCTATGCTTTGCTTTTTCGATTTCGCCGCATTTCCGAGTTCCGGAAACATCCCGATGTAATCATTAATTATACTTTCCGCGCCGAGAATCGGGGTTGCGAGGTCATTCTTTATAAGACTGTTGCACCCGACAAAATTAGGATGGTCGATATTTCCCGGCATTGCAAAAATATCCCTGTTATATTCCGCGGCGTAAGACGCAGTGATCAGCGAGCCGCTTTTCTCCGGCGCTTCGAAAACGGCAACGCCCTGGCAAAGCCCGCATATAATTCTGTTTCTCTGCGGAAACGAGCTTTTCTCGGTTTTAACTCCCGGTCCGTATTCGCTGATAACCGCGCCGTTTACGACAATTTTATTCCGGAGCGGCTTTTGAATAGCCGGATAAATTTTATCAATCGCGGTTCCGAACACCGCAACAGTTATCCCTCCGGCGTCAAGAGCGCCTTTATGGCAGGCGCTGTCAATTCCTTTTGCCAAACCCGAAACAATGATTATCCCCGTTTCCGAGAGGTCTTTGCATATTCGGCGAGCGTTTTCTCTGCCATACTCCGAACATTCTCTTTTGCCGACACCGGCGATGCAAAGTAGGTTGTCAAAATCCGGAAGCGTTCCGATAGCATAAAGGATTATCGGCGGATCGTAAATCTCGCGTAATCTGGCAGGATATTTTTCATCATTAACCGATAATATTTCGATATGCTGCCGCTCGCACCGTTTAAATATTATATTTGCGCTTTCAAGCGATTTATTCGAAAGGCGGCGGATTGTACCGGGCGTCAGCGGAACGCTGTAGCTTCCTTTTTCGTCATAGACATTTTTTGCGCTGCCGTAAGCGTCAACAAGGCTTTTATAGAAATTATATTTCTTATCGACTGCGTCCGAAAGCCAAATATCATAAATCAAATCAGCGTTCATAATATATCTCCCACATAAGCACCGCCGCGGCAACTCCCGCGGACAGTGATTCGGCAGCGCCGGCCTGCGGTATTGCAACCGACATATCGGCAAGCGCAGAAAGTTCTTTGCTAAGCCCAGCGCCCTCGTTGCCTATCGCCACGCAGATTCCGCTTTTCGGCAGTTTTTTCGGCTCTTCCGAGGTCTTTCGAAGTTCTGCCGCGGCAAGGGTTATTTCGTTTAATTTAAGCTCTTTTGACGCGCTCTCCGGCGTATCGAAAGAGAGCACCGGCATGCGAAAAAGACTTCCCATGCTCCCTCTCACCGCTTTTGTCGAAAAAGCATCGGCGCAAGCGCCGACCGCGAGCACGGCATCAAAACCAAAACACTCGGCGCTTCGGATTATTCCGCCGAAATTGCCCGGATCGCTCACATTTTCAAGCAGGATATATCTGCCGCCTTTTTTGATTTTCGCGGCAATTTCCGGTTTTTTCGCAACGGCGACAACGCTTTGCGGATTTTTCGCTTCGCTTATTTTTTCAATTATCTGCTGCGGGACGCGGTAAAACTCTTTTGCGCCGACATCCGGCGAATCTTCCGCAGAGGAGAAAACGGTTTTTATCTCGAGCCCTGCGCGGAAAGCGTCCGAAAGCAGTTTTTCCCCCTCGAGCAAAAAAAGACCGAGCTCGTCCCTGTTTTTCTTTTCTTTCAAAGAAACGGCAAACTTGACCTTTTCGTTTTTCAGCGAGGTTATTTCCGCTTTTATCATTTTGCCCCTCCTTTGCTTTATTTTTATAATATAAACCCATTGACCTAAAAAAAGCAACATATTTATATATATAGGAAGAATATTTTTGCAAAAAAAGAAAGCCCGCCGAAAACCGGCGCGCTTTCATTTTAATTATAAAGCTGCTTTAGCTTTGCTTACAAGCTCTGCAAATCCTTTGGGATCCGAAATCGCGATATCCGAAAGAACTTTGCGGTCAAGCGTGATTTCCGCTTTTTTAAGCCCGTTTATAAAACGGCTGTAATTAATGTCGTTTAATTTGCATGCTGCCGAGATTCTTGTGATCCAAAGAGCACGGAAATCTCTCTTTTTAAGTCTTCTGCTGATGTAGGCGTATTTAAGGCTTTTCATAACAGCCTGGTTCGCCATCTTATAATGCTTGCTTTTTGAACCCCAGTATCCTTTAGCAAGTTTTAATACTTTTTTTCTTCTTTTACGGGTCATCAACGCGCCTTTTACACGTGCCATATCAATCTATCTCCTTGTCGTTTTCAAAATTATTTATAGGGAAGCTGCTTTTTGACCGCCGCCATATTTACCTCGGCAACAAGGCCAGGAGCACGAAGCCCTCTTTTACGTTTTGTGCTTTTTTTGTTAAGGATATGTGATTTATAAGCGTGCGCACGCTTAATTTTTCCCGTTTTTGTAAATCTGAATCTTTTTTTCGCGCCGGAGTGCGTTTTAATCTTGGGCATTATCTTTCTCTCCTTTAGTTTCTTTTTTAACCGGTTTTTCAATTTTTTTGGTTATAAAAATTGACATCATGCGCCCTTCAAGTTTAGGCGGCTTTTCGACGACACCATGCTCTGAAATCGCTTCCGCGAATTTGTTTAACAATTCGGTGCCGAGCGAGGTATGAGTCATTTCGCGGCCACGGAAGCGGACCGAGACTTTTACCTTGTTTCCATCCTGCAAAAAGCGGGCGGTGTTGCGAAGTTTTGTGTTGAAATCATGGGTGTCGATATTAACCGAAAACCTGATTTCTTTAACCTCTACCGCGTGCTGGTTCTTCCTTGCTTCTTTTTCTTTCTTCGCCTGTTCAAAGCGAAGTTTGCCATAATCGCAGATTCGGCAGACAGGCGGAGCGGCATTCGGCGCAATAAGGACAAGGTCCAAATTTTGGTCGTTTGCCAAATCCTTCGCTTTCGCAAGGTCGAATACGCCAAGCTGTTCATTGGCCGCGCCAATAAGCCTGACTTCTTTAATACCTCTGATTTCGCCGTTAATTTGCAGTTCTTGTTTAGCTATACGGAAACACCTCCAAAAAATTTAAAACACCGGAATATCGGCATTTTTTGCTTTTGCACGATAACAAAAGCGATTAACAAAACAAAAAAAGCGGGGAAAACCCGCTTTTAAAAATAAATCAAAGTAAATTTGAATTATTAACCGGACTGGCTAAAATCTGCCGTACGGTGAGAAAGTCGGGCTTTCTACTTCATTGTCTAATATAGAATAATGGTTTTTCGTGTACATGTCAAGCATTTTTTCGCGGAAAAGCGCAGATTTATCTGATATATTCGAAAGAAACGCCGTAAATCGAGACGGTCGCGCCTTCCTCTATCCCCATTTTCTCGAGGCGTTCATAAATTCCGCTGTTTTTAAGGACTTTATGGAAATACTGCAAGCTCTCGTAATCGTCAAAATTGACGCTGCCGAGCACTTCGAGAAGCCAGTCTCCCTCTATCTCATACACGCCGTCGTTTACCGTGATATCGATTACCCGCTCTGCGCTGGTTTCAACCGGCAGCGCTTCCGGCTCGTAAACGGTTACAGGCGGAAGAGTTGCGAGCAGTCTTTCGACCTCCCCGAGAAGCTCTTTTATCCCCTGATGAGTCGCGCCGCTTATTTCAAAATATTTAAATCCTTTTTTCTCCGCCTCGCCGCGAAGCGCGTCCGCGTTTGTCCTGTCGAAAACAAGATCCGCCTTGCTCCCCGCCACGATTTGCGGCTTTTCCGCGAGCACCGGCGAAAAATCCAAAAGCTCGCCGTTGATAATTTCAAAATCCGAGACGGCGTCTCTGCCTTCTATCCCCGAAACGTCGACAAGATGGATAAGCAGGCGGCATCTCTCGATATGACGCAGAAAATCATGGCCGAGCCCGATTCCCTCATGCGCGCCCTCAATCAGCCCCGGAATGTCGGCAACGACAAAACTTTTGTCGCCTGTTTTCACAACGCCGAGCTGGGGAATAAGGGTGGTAAAATGATAGTTTGCGATTTTTGGCCGCGCAGCCGAGATAACCGACAAAAGGGTGGATTTTCCGACATTCGGAAAGCCGATAAGCCCCACGTCTGCAAGGAGTTTCAGCTCAAGCGTCAGCTCAAATTCCTGTCCGCGCAGTCCGCTTTTTGCAAAGCGCGGCGCTTGTCTTGTCGGAGTGGCGAAATGCGAATTTCCCCATCCTCCGCGGCCGCCGCGCGCGACGATAAAAGGCTCAAAATCCGAAAGGTCTTTTATAATTCTTCCGCTGTTTTTTTCTTTTATAACCGTTCCGTGCGGCACTTTGATTACAAGATCGGCTCCGTCTTTTCCGAAGCTGTTGCCGCCGCGGCCGTTATCACCGCGCTCCGCCGCATATTTTTTCTTATAGCGGAAATCAAGCAGGGTGCTAAGATTGCTGTCCGCGACGAAAACGATATTCCCGCCCTTGCCGCCGTCGCCGCCGTCCGGGCCGCCCGCCGCGACATATTTTTCGCGGTGAAACGCAACGGCACCGTCGCCGCCGTTTCCCGCTTTTACACTTATATCAACTTTATCAATAAACATATTTTTCCCTTGCCGCGCAGGTTTTGCGCGAAACAAAATAATTTACAAGTAAAAAGCCCGAACACCGTTCGGGCTTCTAATTTTACTGTTCGTAAACGCTTGCGCGTTTTCTGTCTTTGCCGACTCTTTCAAACCGGACCTTGCCCGAAACGAGAGCAAACAAAGTATCGTCAGAGCCACGACCGACATTTACGCCGGGATGGATTTTTGTGCCTCTCTGGCGAACGATAATTCCGCCGGCAGAGATAGCCTGACCGTCCGCTCTTTTAACGCCGAGGCGTTTGGAGTTGGAGTCACGGCCGTTTTTTGTAGAGCCAACGCCCTTTTTATGTGCAAAAAATTGCAAACCGAGTTTAATCATTTCTATTCCTCCGTAAGTTTTAGCGAAACATAATCGGGATACTGCGCAAAGAGCAACTGCGCCTCTAAAAACAGGGCGTGAATCATTGCCTGCGCCTTTTCATTCCGCTTTGTAAGTTCAACCGAAACAACCGGCGGTTCTTCTTTGATTTCGATATCCGCCTCGGCATCCGCCGCTTTTGTGATACCGTTTAGGGTGAGTTCGGTAACGGCCGAAGCCGCTGCACAGACTATATCTTCACCTTTTTTGGCAAATCCGCTGTGTCCGAAAACCGAAAACCCGACAAATAAGTCACCGGTTTTTTTAAAGATAAACCTTGTCATCAGAGCGCGATTTTTTCAATCTGAACCTTTGAATATGGCTGTCTGTGACCTTGTTTTTTCCTGTAGTTTTTCTTTGCTTTAAACTTGAAAACGATGATCTTTTTTGATCTGCCGTTTTTGATAAGTTTCGCAGTAACTTTCGCACCGGCGATTGTGGGATTACCAACAACAATGCCGCTGTCGCCCGAGCCCATAAGGACCTGGTCAAATGTAATGTTTTCGCTTTCATCGGAGAGCTTTTCGACAAAAATGATGTCGCCCTCCTGCACCTTGTACTGTTTTCCGCCTGTTATAATTATCGCGTACAGACAAAGCACCTCTCTTTCTCATATAAGACTCGCTACGTTAGGCATCGGCAAAGCCGAATTTAATAAGCCCAAAATATGCGGCATTTAAAAGTATAGCACAAGCAATTATTTCCTGTCAAGCCTGTTTTTTGCGGCGGTCAGCGTGTTTTTGAGAAGCATTGTGATGGTCATCGGTCCGACGCCGCCGGGAACAGGAGTTATATAAGAAGCTTTCTCAAAAACGCCGTCAAAATCAACGTCGCCGCAAAGTTTTCCGTTTTCGTCGCGATTCATCCCGACGTCTATAACGACCGCGCCGTCCTTAACCATATCGGCGGTGACAAATTTCGCCTTTCCGATTGCCGCGACAAGAATATCTGCGCGCCTTGTAACCTCGGCAAGATTTTTCGTTCTGCTGTGGCAGACGGTCACGGTGCCGTTCTTATGCATAAGCAGCATCGCCTGGGGTTTTCCAACGATATTGCTTCGTCCGATTATCACGCATTCTTTTCCCGCGGGATCAATTCCGCTTTTTTCGAGGAGAACCATAACCCCCGCCGGTGTGCAGGGCAGAAAATCAAAGTTTCCTATCATGATTTTTCCGACATTTGTCGGGTGGAAAGCGTCGACATCCTTTTCGGGCAAGATATTATTTATGATTATTTCTTCGTTTAAATGCTTCGGCAGCGGGAGCTGGCAGAGGATTCCGTCGATTTCATCCCTTCCGTTAAGCTGCGCGACAAGATTTAGCAGCTCTTCCTCGCTTGTCTGCGCCGGAAGCTCGATAACTTCGCTGTACATGCCCGTTTCGGCACATGCTTTATGTTTGTTTCTGACATAGACTTGCGATGCGGAGTCCTCTCCGACTATAACAACGGCAAGCCCCGGGGTAATTCCCTGCTCTTTAAGTCGGGCGACTTCCCCCGCCATTTCGGCGCGCACTTCGGCCGAAATCGCCTTGCCGTCAATTAACTTCGCCATCTTTTACTACCTCTTCTTTTATCTTTTCTTCTGCTTCTTCAGCTATTGCCGCAGTTTCCGCAGCCGCTTCGGCGACCGTCTCTTCCGGCTCTTCTATTTCAGCCTCGAATCCTTTGGACGGCGCTTCTATAACATCCACCACAGGCGCTTCCGGGGTTTCCTCCGGAGCTTCTTCTGCCGTTTCTTCTGCCGCTGCTTCGGGGGCTGTAACTTCCGCCGTTTCTTTCGGCTCATCTATTTTTATTTCTTCTTTTTCGGTTTCTTCCGCCGGCTGCACCGCCGCGGCGGCTTCTGGCATACGTTTTTTAGCATTTACAATTAAAATAACTATTGCCGCTATCACGCATAATCCCGCGACAATCTGTGAAACCCTTATCTGCCCGAGCATAAGGCTGTCTGCGCGAAGCCCTTCAATTATCATTCTTCCAAGTCCGTACCAGCCCGCATAGATGACAAAAATTTGCCCGTTCCAACGGCGGCGTTTAAATATGCACATCAAAAGAATAAATCCGACAAGGTTCCAAAGCGATTCATACAAAAAGGTCGGATGCACCGCAACCGCTTCGCCGCCGAGGATGATTTCCATTCTCCACGGAAGATTTGTAAGCCCGCCGAATGCCTCTTGATTTACAAAATTGCCCCATCGGCCAATGCACTGCGCAATTAAAACTGCAGGCGCGAAAACATCAAGATAAGCCCAGAAATTGAGCTTTTTGATTTTGCAATAGACCAAAATCGCAAGAAGGCCGGCTATAATCGCGCCGTAAATCGCAAGGCCGCCGTCGCGGATGTTTATCATGTCCCAAAAACTGTTATAGTAATCAAGGGTAAAGAGAACATAGTAAATCCTCGCCCCCGGTATTCCGAAAATAACCGCGAGGAAGAACATATTAAACAGCTTATCCGAATCAAGATTTGCTTTTTTGCAAAGATAACTTGCGACAAAAATCGCCGCGATGATACCAAGCGCAATAATTACCCCGTACCAATAGACATTTTGACCGAAGATGCGGAAAATCACCCTGTTGATTTCAAGATTGTTGATTCCGAGCCCCGGGAAAGAAATCATGCCTGTACCCATTTGCCACCATCCTTATTTATTTTGGGAGTATAACCGAAAAGGCGCAGTTTTCCTCGGCAAAAACCTCAAGAAGCCCGAGCACCTCTTCATATTTAATTTCCGAAAACGCCTCCAAAAGAGAGGAAAGCGAAAATCCGCGAAAAGCGCACCGCACAAAAGCATTTGCAATCCGCTCCGGCGAATTAAGCGCTTTTATCTGCATGCCGTAGACCTTTTTCTTGGCACGTAAAAATACCTCTTCCGAAAACCCGCTTGCTTTGAGCCTGCCGCATTCTTCGAGAATTTTTTCGTAAACGGCGTTTGGTTCTTTGCTCTCTCCGCTGAAAAGCGCATAGGCAAAGCTGTAGGAGCTTTCGTAGCCCGCCGAAAAGCTGTCGTTTATCAAACCGCTTTCGTAAAGTTTATTATATAACGGCGACGCTTTTCCTGCAATAATTTCGCACAAAATCGCAAAAGCATAATCGCGCTTTGCCGCCTCTTTTCCCTCTTTGAAAACCTCGTTATCTTTGAACCCCATAGCAAACATCGGCATCGAAACCGCAAAATTCTGGCGTATTTCTTTTTGCCGTATTTTGCTTGGTTCGGGCGGAAAATATTTTTCGGGCGCCGGCTTTTTCCCTTTCGGCAAAACCCTTTCCGCAATTTCCGCCACTTCGCTTTCCGAAACATTTCCGCAAATCGCGATTATCATATTTTCGGGGCTATAAAATTTTCCGTAAATCTCATAAAGCAGCTCTGGCGTTATGCGCGATATCGTTTCAGCCGTGCCGGCGATGTCTTTTCGCACCGGCGATTTTTCATACATCGCCTCAAGCAAATTGAAAATAAGCCTCCAATCGGGCGAGTCGTCATACATTTTTATTTCCTGCTCTATAATCCCGCGCTCTTTTACGACCGATTTTTCGGTGAAATACGGGCGGTTTACAAAATCGAGAAGAATCTCGAAATTCTCCTTGAAATTCGAGGTGCAGGAAAAGAGATAAGCCGTCATGTCAAAATCGGTGAAGGCATTTGCATTGCCGCCATACTGCCCGAAAAGCGAAAACGCGTCGCCCTCGGGGTTTTCGAACAGCTTATGCTCCAAAAAATGCGCCATGCCGTCCGGCATTTCCGCAAATTCTCCGCCTGTTTTATAGAAAGCGTTGACCGATCCGTAATGCGTCGCATATACGGCATAGCTTTTTGAAAATTCGGAATTCGGAAGAAGATATATATCAAGCCCCGACGGGTGAGAAATCTTTTTTATGTCTTTTATTATCTCTTTCATGCGTTTTCTCCTTTAAGAAAATAAACGGTGTCGAGCATTACGGTGTTCGCTGCGGCAATTATCTCCTCTTTGCCGACCGCCATAACCTTTTCGCGCAATATATCGAGCTCGTCTCCGCCGCAAACCGAAATCCCGAGATAATAGTCCTCGATTTCCGCCGCGCTGTCGGTTTTTGCCAAAAAGGCGTTTTTCAGAACTTCCTTTGCCTCGGCAATTTCCCTGTCCGAAATTTCCCCTTTTTTCATCGCCTCAAACTGAGCTAAAATCTCGGTTTCCGCCGCTTCTTTTTTATCGTTTTCGATTCCGCTTGAAACGATGATGAGGCCTTTATTTTTCTCGCTTTTTGCCGAGCAATAATAACAGAGCGAAAGGCGCTCGCGGACGTTCAAAAACAGCTTTGAACCCGGGCTCCCCCCGAAAATATTATTAAACAGAGCAAGCGCGGGATAGCGCGTATCCTCCGCCGTTATAGGCGTTTTAAAGGCGAGCGCGAGCTTGCCCTGGTTTACCGGCATTGTTTCGATAACCTCGGCCGGAATATCTTTCGCCGCTTTCGTCACCGTCTTTGGCAGCGGCAAAACATTTCTTTTTATTTTCGAAAGTTTTTCTTTGAAAATTTCTATTAATTTTTCCGAATCGGCATCGCCGACAAAAACGACTTCAATAGGCGATGTTTCAAGCATTTGCGCGTAAACATCCAAAAGTTTTTGCGGCGTTATTTTTTTCAGGGTTTCGATATCTCCGCCGGCATAGGTTTCAAAAGGCTCTCCCTCACACGCAATTTCGCAGCACCTTATCGAAGAATATTTCACCTTGTCGTTTGATTTTCCCTCTATCTCGCAAAGCATATTGTTTTTCTCGGTTTCCATCGCATCCGCGTCTATTTGGCGGCGCGGCGAAAAAAGCATCTCGCAGAAAAAATCAAGAGCGTCGGTCAATACGTCTTCGACCTCAAGCGCGAATTCGTTTTTTATAAAATTCATCGCAAAACCGGCGCAAAAATAATCGCCCAATTTCCGTTTGACCATGTGAAGCGAAGCGCCGTATAGTTCATCCTGCTTCTCGCTTACTCTCTGCGCGGCCGGATATTTATCGCAGCTTTTTTTCATTGTATTTAGCAAAAGTCCGCGCGCGCTGCACGTTTCTTTCGAAAGCGGAGACAAAAAATTTACCGAAACCATATTGGTGGTAAACTTGCTTGTTTTATAGATTATAAGCTCCGCGCCCTCTGAAATTTTATATTTTTCTGTCATCTGTTCCTTCCTTTTCACTCCTCCTATGGAGTCTGCTTAAAAATTCTCGGCAAGAGTATTAAAAACGGCAAATCTTAACAAGAAAATGTTAGTTTTATGCCGGCTTTTGTTCTGTGTACATTTGAATATTATATCATATTTATTATAAAAAATGTAAAAAGAAGCCGGTTATGATAAACCGGCTTCTTTTATTTAAACATATCGTATTTTTTAAGAAAATAGGTCGCAATCAGCAGCACCACCGCCGTAATCCCGATCGGGAACCAGAAATTCGGAAAAGGAAGATTGCTTACATTCATTCCGTATGCGCTTGTAATTACATTCGGAATCGCAAGCAAAATAGTTATCGAAGTGAGCACCTTCATGACGATATTAAGATTGTTGCTTATAACCGAGGCGAAGGCGTCCATCGTCCCTGTGAGAACCTGGCTGTAAATATTACTCATTTCGATAGCCTGTTTTACCTCGACAATAACATCTTCAAGCAGTTCCTGCTCTTCCTCGCCGAGTTTGATAATTCTTCCGCGGAGAATTTTTTCAAAAGTCAGCTCATCCGCTTTAAGCGACGTTGAAAAATAAACAAGCGATTTTTGCAGCTCCATTAGCTGGATAAGCTCTTTGTTCCTAAGCGATTTATGAAGCTGTTTTTCAATATAGCTTGTGATTTTATCTATCTGGCGGAGGTATTGATGAAATCTGCCGATAAATTTAAGCAAGATGCTCATTAAAAATCTGTATTTGTCGGTTGTGTCCGCGCCGCGAACCTGCCCCTCGGAAAATTCGGAGAGAACCGAATTTTCGCGCTGCGAAATGGTAAACAAATTGCTTCCCGATAAAATAACGCCTATCGGGGTGGTGACATATACCATTCCGCCTTGGTCGAGCTGAGTCAGCGGTGTGTCGACAATAATCAGAACCTGTTCTTCCTCAACCTCGATACGCGACGTTTCTTCTTCGTCGAGCGCGCTTCGGACAAAGCCGACATCAAGGCCGCAATCTTCGGTAAGATATTTTATCTCATCCTCATCGGGATGAACGACGTTAACCCAGCAGCCCGCTTTCATTTCGGGCAAAGCTGTGATAACGCCGTCAATTGTTTCATAAAAATTTATCACGGCAAAATCCTTTCTTCGGACTAACCGCGAAACCTGTGTATAAAAGCGGCCGTCCGTTTTATTAAATTGATACTTCGGTACGGGTCGGTACTCATATACACTCTCCTTTTTTTCATACTTAATTTATTATAAGCATAACTGCGCTTTTTTGCAACAAAATCAATTAATTTCGCAAAAAAACAGGCAGCATATGCCGCCTGTTTTGATAAATTTTGATTTATTTCTTCTTGAAAATGTCGAGAACGACGTCGATATCGTCGACATCTCCGCCGACAGGCTTATCCGACGGGGCTTGATATGTGTTTGTTTTAATCGACGACGGAATACCGTAGCTCGGCATCGGCCTTCCCTGGTCAGGCGCTTTATAACCGCCTGTGCGAAGCGGAACTTCGAATATCGAAGCGGAAGACGAGCTCGGAGCAGCCGGAGCAGCATCGGGAGCGGATTCCGCTTCCGGAGTTTCTGCATGGCTTTTATTCATAAAGCTGAATCCGGAAAGATCCAATGAATCGTCATCGTTTCTTACGATATTGCTTGAAATGCTGTTAAAGCCTGTTGCGATAACTGTTATCTTAACTTCGTCGTTCATAGAAGTATCGAAAGACATACCTACCTTGATATCGGCGTCCTTATCGACCGCCTGCTGAATCATTGTGCAGGCCTTGTCGATTTCGTCGAGGTTGACATTCGGCGAAGCGACGATATTGACAATAACGCCTTTTGCTCCGTTGATTGAAGTTTCGATAAGCGGGCTTGTGATTGCAAGTTTTGCCGCTTCTTCGACCATATCCCTGCCGCTTGCGGTGCCGTAACCCATGTGAGCGTAGCCCGCGTCTTTCATAACGGCCGAAATATCAGCGAAGTCGAGATTTATAAGTCCCTCGGAAGTAATAAGCTCGGAGATGCCCGAAATGCCTTTTCTAAGTGCCTCATCGGCAATTTCAAACGCATTGAGCATTGTAAGCTGTGTTTCAGAGATGAGTTTGAGCCTTTCGTTCGGAATAACGACGAGCGAATCGCAATTTTCCTTAAGATTTGAGATGCCCATTTCCGCCTGCTGCATTTTGCGGCGGCCCTCAAAATTAAACGGCTTTGTGACAATACCGACCGTGAGAATTCCCATTTCCCTCGCGATTTCGGCGATGACCGGAGCAGCGCCGGTGCCTGTTCCGCCGCCCATTCCGGCAGTAATGAAAATCATCTCGGTTCCTTTAAGGAAATTCGCGATTTCATCTTTGCTTTCTTCGGCTGCGCGCTGGCCGCGCTCGGGATTTCCGCCCGCGCCGCGTCCTTTTGTAAGCTTGTCCCCTATTTGTAATTTTGTCGTGGCTCTTGACGCCGAAAGCGCCTGCATATCAGTATTTACGCTGATAAATTCAACGTTTGATACGCCTGCCCCTATCATTCTGTTGACCGCGTTGTTACCGCCGCCGCCAACTCCAATAACTTTTATATTGACCGGACTGGACGTTTCTATATCAAACTGTAACGGCAAAACTCAACCCTCCTGCTCTTTTTTATATACTGAAATTATTATATCACTTCTTATCCTCAATGTTCAATAGGTTTCTTCTGATAGCCGCAAAATTGGAAAACAGCCGCGTTCCGAACACGACGAGCGCCGCAAGGCTGAAATCGAGGCCAAGCAATTTACCGAGCAAAATGAGCCCGACCGCCAAAATCGAGTTTATGATAAATCCCGATAAAAATATTTTCGCGTTATACGTTTTGTTAAGTTTTGCGTTGATCGCGCCGACAATCGAATCTATCGCCGAAAGCAGAGCGATTCCAAGGTAAACCGAATACTGTTTCGGGATAATTCCCGGGAAAATAAGCCCCAAAAGGATGCCGACGGCAAAACCTGAAATCGTTAAAATCATTGTGCCGCTCCTTTCCCGGTCGGGGTTGCGTATTTATAAGTTATCGTGCCGCTGAATGCTTTTATAAGCAGCAAGTCGCTTTTTTCAACGTTTACCTTGATTCCCCAATATGCCAAATTCTCGGCGATGCCGCCGCGCATTTTTATCGCGTTTTCAAGTTTCAGCGAGTCGCCGATGGCTGTAATCACAAACGGCGCGCCGTAGGAATTTTTGTTTACGCTGACGGTGGGGCCGATGCAACTGATCTCGCTTGTGATTATAAGTCGTTCGCCGTTGACCGAAATCGCCTCCGCGCCCGCGGCTTTCAGCTTGTTGATTATCTGAAGAAGGTCGGAGTCATGAATAACATAGTTGTTCTCATTAACGCCCATGGCAGGTTCTTCCTCGCTGTCGCTGATTGTGACGGTAACTCCCGGGCCTGTCATATCGGTAGATCCTGCGAGCATCTCCGCTTTTTTGAGCTGGTCGAGAATTATCTGATTCTGCCCGCCCTCGCCCGCGGCATTGCGGAATTTTTCAAGCTCGGCTTCGAGCTCGCCGATTTGGTTTTCAAGCCCGTCTCCTCTGCGTTTTTCCTCGAGCAATTCCTCGTTAAGCGACGAAAGTCTTTTCGCCTCGCTGTTATTTATATCCCTAACGCTCCGAATTTGCAGTGTTACTAAAAATCCGAAAATCAAAAACACAATGCAAAGAGCTATTGACGCCTGTCTATTCTTCAATTTTTTATCCTTTCTGCCGGTAAAGTGTGGGGAGAGTATTTAGCTCTCAATACTCGTATATAAATATCTCATCGCCTGCCGGGATAAACGAGCTTTTTTTGATGTTTGGAATCTCGATATACCCTCTGTCATTAGGCTCGAGCTTTTCTATAACCGATTTTGCAAAGCCGAGCTTGCCTTTTAAATCATCGCCGCTGTATAGCATCAGCACGAAACGGCGGCCAATCTGCACTTTAAGTGCCATTTTGTCCGAGAGGTCGATGTATTTCGCCTCTCCCAACAAATTATTATCCGCCAAAGCTTCAAGGATGTCAACGTGAATTTTGTTAATTTGTTTATCTTTGTAGTCAAGTTTTTTGCCCTCTTCGGGCGGATTTAAAAGTTCCGCGCCGCCGACAACAGGTATCGCGACGTCATAAGGCTCCTGCGCTTCCAAAACCTTTAAATTTTTGTCGAGTAAAAATAGTTTTCCGTCAATTTTCTGTGCCGAGGTTGGTACGGCGTCGCTCATGGTTACCGAAAAGGTCGCGGGAAGCACAATTTTGATTTTTACCGATGCGGCATACGGAAGCTCTTCCTCAATTTTCTCTGCGGCAGCCTTGCGGTTAAACAAAAACAGCTTTTCCCCGTTCTCTATCCCGCCCGCCTGTCTTACCTGATCCTCTCCGTAAAATCCGCTGCCGTATACCAAAACATTTTCCACTTTGAAAAAGAAAAATCCGAGATATATTAGTACGCCGAGTGTCACGACAAGCGGAATTATAACCGAAAATATTATCCGTGCGGTTTTCCGCTTTTTCCGCTTCCTCATGACCGCGTGGCGGTCGGAGCGAAGATCGGTCATATTCGATTGGTTCGCGCTTGTCCTTCTTATATTCGCCATTTCGACTTCCTCCGGCTTTTTGAGGGAAACCTTTAATCACAAAGGTTTCCCTCTTTAAAATTATATTTTAATCTTTTCTATCGAAGCGCCGAGACTTCGCAGGTTATTTTCGAAATCCTGATATCCGCGCTCAATATATTCTATCATTTCTATTTCGCTTTGTCCTTCTGCCGCAAGCCCCGCGATAACAAGGGCGGCACCGCCGCGCAGGTCGGTCGATACGACATTCGCCCCGCAAAGGGATTTTACCCCCTCGACCACCGCGATGTTGCCGTGTACCTTTATCGAAGCCCCCATCCGTTCGAGCTCGCCGACATGCTTGTAGCGGTTTTGAAAAATGTTTTCAACAAAAACGCTGTTTCCTTTCGCGAGCGAAAGATACGCCATAATCTGCGCCATCGCGTCGGTCGGGAATCCGGGATAAGGCAGAGAACGAATTGTTCCGACCGGGAGGATATCTCCTTTTCGCGCAAGGGCGATTTTATCCTTTTTGCAAATTATTTTGCAGCCGCTTTGTTCAAAAACCGATAATATCGCGCCTAAATGCCGCGGCTCGCAGTCCTCTATCTCGATTTCTCCGCCCGTTATCGCGCTTGCCGCCAAATAGGTTGCCGCGACGATTCGGTCGGCGATGACTTTATGCTCGCATCCGAATAATTTCGGAACGCCCTCGATAACTATTCTGCTGCTTCCCGCACCGCTGATTTTCGCGCCGCAAGCAATCAGGAAGGCCTGCAAATCCTCAATTTCCGGCTCTTTCGCCGCATTTTCTATTACCGTTTTGCCTTTGCAAAGGCTGGCGAGGAGCATAACATTTTCGGTCGCGCCGACGCTCGGAAAACTGAGGTGGATATCCGCGCCGCGCAGGTTCATAGCTTCGCAAACCAGCTCTCCTCCATGCTCGACTATGTTCACGCCGAGCCTGCGAAACGCCGATATATGTAAGTCTATCGGGCGCGGACCGAGCTCACATCCGCCGGGAAAGGTGACCTCCGCATGCCCGCATTTTGCGAGCATCGCGCCGAGAAGAATGACCGAGGAGCGCATTTCGCGCATCATCAAGTCCGGGATTTTTTTCGGTGCAAAACTGCTGCTGTCGATGGTCACGCAGTTGCCGTCGCGCGTTATTTCGCAACCGACGTGTCTTAAGATATTAAATGTAGCGTTTACATCGCTGATATCGGGACAATTTATTATTGTCGCCGGCGTATCACACATAAGTGCAGCCGCCAAAACAGGCAGAATGCTGTTCTTTGCACCTTGGATTTTAATATTTCCGCCTATCACTTTACCGCCGGAAAGCAGATATTTGTTCATATTTTTCCCTCCGCTTCGTTTATGTCTTTTCATACTATGTGCCCTTGAAGCCAAAGGTTCTATGTTTTTCGCTTTTTTTACCCGCTTTTTCCGTTTTTTGACCTTATCAGGTCGAAAATTATGTCATAAATCTTTTGGGTGCTGTCGAAAATCGCAAGCGAGCTCGCCGCTGCGGACATACTTGAAAGTTTGTTTTTGTCTTCCAAAATTGTCATCGCCGCGCTATATAGGGTTTCGCCGGTCGCGTTTTTCTCGAGCTGTATTATCGCCGCGCCCGCTTCCGAAAAAGCAAGAGCGTTATAATATTGATGGTTGTTTGTAACATTTGGTGACGGAATCAATATCGAAGGTTTGCCGCAAACGGCAAGTTCACCGAGCGTAATCGCGCCCGCGCGGCAGATTACAAGGTCGGCCGCCGCCATTGCAGACGCCATATTATATATGTATTCTCGAACATCGAGATTGTCCTCTTTCGGCCGAAGCCCCATTTTCGAAAGCCTATCCGGCATCCAGCGCCAGCCGAATTTTCCGGTCGCGTGCATATGGTATATTTTATTTTCTTTTGTGTGCAGTCCGATAAAGGCGAGCATACGCTCGTTTAGCTCTCTTGCGCCAAGGCTTCCGCCAAACGACAGCACAAACGGTTTGTCTTCGGGCAGGCCGAGCTCTTTTTTCGATGCTTCCCTATCTTTAAATAGCATTTCGCTTCGGATCGGATTTCCGACAAGCGAGAGTTTTTGTTCGTTTTTAAAATATTTTTTGCTCGCGTCAAACGATATCATAACGCGGTCGACAAGCCTTGCCAAAATCCGGCTGGTCATTCCGGGATAAGCATTTTGCTCATGTATTGCGGTCGGAATCCCGAGCCGCGCCGCCGCAAACAGCACCGGTCCGCTTACATATCCGCCTGTTCCGATAACGATATCCGGCTTTATTTCCTCTATTATTTCTTTTGCCCTGCGGAGCGCGGGGATAAGTTTTGTGACCGCTTTGATATTGCTTGCGGTCAGTTTTCTTTTAAAACCGTATATCTCAACATGCAAAAGAGGATAGCCCGCTTTTTCGACAAGGGTGTTTTCAAGGCCTTTCGGCGTTCCGGCAAAATATATTTTTGCTTCCGGTTTCCGCGCTTTTATAAAATCTGCAATCGAAATTGCGGGATTTATATGGCCCGCAGTTCCGCCGCCTGCAAGAAGTATTGTCATTTTTGCGTCCTCCTCCTTTTGAAAATTTTCCTATTTTATATTACCGCTATAATTTTTGGATTTTCGAAAAACGGCTTAGTGACAATATAATTCCCATTTCCACCATCTGAATCAAAAGCGCCGATCCGCCGTAGCTGAAAAACGGAAGCGAAATTCCGGTGTTCGGCAAAAGATTGGTTACAACCGCGATATTTAAAATTGCCTGAAGCCCTGTCTTGATAACTATTCCGCTTATGACAAGCGCCGAAAATCTGTCCGGCGCACGAAAGGCAATCATAAGCCCGCGCCAAACGAGCGCGACAAACAAAAGCACAATTATCATCGCCCCGATAAAGCCGAGCTCCTCGCAGGCAATAGCGAAAATAAAATCATTTTGCGGCTCCGGCAGGTAAAGGTATTTTTGCCTGCTTTGCCCCAGCCCCACTCCGAAAAGCCCGCCCGAACCGACCGCATAAAGCGACTGTATCGTTTGAAATCCTTTCCCGAGCGGATCGATAAACGGATCCATCCAAAGCTCAATGCGGGCTTTTGCATAATCGGTCTGGGTTATTACGAATAAAACGCCCGCGGCCGCGACCGCGCCCGCGATTACTATGCCTTTTAATTTAACTCCGCCGATAATCAGCATAGAAAATCCGACGACGAGAATTATTATTATCGCCGAATAGTGCGGCTGTCTTTGTAAAAGAACGCTTATCACCGCGAGAATCCCGACAAACGGCAGAATTCCTCTTTTGAAAGTTTTAATTTTGTCGCCCGCTTTGACGATAAGATACGCAAAACTCAAAATGACCGCTATTTTAGCGATTTCAGACGGCTGAATCGACACTCCGCCGAACTCGAGCCATCTTGTCGCGTCGTATTTAGTTTTGCCGATAAAAGGAACAAGAACAAGCAAAAACACCGAAACATAAAGCGACGGCATTGCCATTTTTTTCAAGAATTTCGGCGATGCTATCCTTATCGTAAAGAAAACCGCGATACCGCCCAAAACCGCCCACTTCAGCTGCTGGCTTATGAAATAATAGCTGTTTCCGTACTGATAATAAGCGTTGGCATGGGAGGCGGAAAAAACCATGACAAGGCCGAGCATTAAAAGAACAAGGAAAATGACCAAAAACGGCAGGTCGATTCCGTGTCCTTTATTTATGCCGATGCTCTCGTTTTTAATTCTTGCAACTTTCCTTGCCACTTAAAATCTCCTAAACAACAAAATAATTAACAATTCCGAGAACCGACAGCGCGCACAGCACCGCCGAAATCAAGGTAAACACAACAACGATTTTCACTTCGCCCCAGCCGCACTTTTCAAAGTGGTGATGAAGCGGGCTCATTTTGAAAAGCCTTTTTCCGTGTGTCGCCTTAAAATACGCTACCTGTAGCATAACCGAAAAGGCTTCGATTAAATATATTCCGCCCGCGATAAAAATTATAACGGGAATATTGAGAACAAATGCAAGCGCGACAACCGCGCCGCCGATAAATAGCGATCCCGTATCGCCCATAAATACCTTGGCGGGATGGAAATTGAAAATAAGAAATCCGAGAAGACCGCCGCAGAGAGCGCCTGCCAAAATTCCTTCCTGTGTCAGCGCAAGAATTCCCGAAGCGATCATAAAAAAGACTGCGACAGGAACCGAAACCGATGAAGCGAGCCCGTCAAGCCCGTCTGTGAGGTTAACGCCGTTTACAAACCCGACGATAGTGACAACCGCAAAAAGATAGTAAAAATAAGAAAGCTCCAGCGTTTTTCCGATAAACGGCAGATAAATCCCCGTTTGAAGCGCGCCCTGCATCTGAAGCGAAGCAACGAATGCGACCGCGACAATAACCTGCAAAATTATCTTTTGTCTTGCCGAGAGTCCGAGATTTCTCTTTTTTACCACCTTTATATAATCATCGATAAAACCGATCATTCCATACGCGATAGCCATGAAAAGCGCGGACCAAAGGCGCATATCCGGTGTTTTTTGATTCAGCAATCCAAAAAGAAGGGTTGAGGCGGCAATCGGGATAATAAACATTATCCCCCCCATTGTCGGCGTTCCCTCTTTTTTCTTGTGCCACGCCGGTCCCTCTTCTCTGATGCTCTGCCCAAATTTCAGCCTTTTGAGCATCGGAATCAGTATCGGGCCGGACAGCGCTGTAAGCGCAAACGCGACAACCGCGGAAAGAATTATTTTTAGTTCCATTTTATACTCCCCTGATTTGATACTTATGATTCTTTCCACGCTTTGACAAGCGCGTTTAGAACTCTTTCGACCGCCATTCCCCGGCTCGCTTTAAACAGAAGCGTATCGCCCTCGTATGCGTTTTCGGCCAGATATTTCGCAATTTCTTCCGGGCTGTCAAAGAAAAACGCTTTTTCCATTCCCTTTTCTTTTGCCCCGTCGATATAGAACTTGGCATCGTTTCCGAACGCCAAAAGCACATCGCAGTTTTGCGCCGCAATCCGCCCGACTTCAAGGTGGCTTTGCTCCCCGAACTGTCCGAGCTCAAGCATATCCGAAAGGATTGCGAACCTCGTTCCGCCGTCAAATCCCGCGAGAACCGAAAGTCCCGCTTTCATCGAATCCGGATTGGCATTATAGCTGTCGTCTATCAGGCGGATATTTCCCATATCATAAATTTTTTGCCGTCCGCCGGTGTTTTCAAATTTCGAAAGTCCTCTGATAATTTCTTCCATAGAAAGCCCGGCCGCTTCCCCGACCGCCGCGGCGGCAAGCGCATTTTGCACGTTGTGCTTTCCTATCGCGCCGATATTCGCAGCGTTTTTTTCTCCGCCACAAGCAATCACAAAATCGGTTTCGCTTTCGACTTCAAATATGCTTTCTGCGCGGTAATCGCAATTTTCGCCTTCGCCGAAAGAAACGGTTTTTCCCCAAAGGTTCGCGGCGCCCGAAACAAGAAGCGGTTCGTCGCCGCTGATTATAAGCGCGCCGTCTTTTGCGAGCCCCGAAACTATTTCAAGTTTTGCTTTCGCTATATTTTCCCTGCTTCCGAGATTTTCGATATGCGCCATTCCGACATTGGTAATTACAGCAATGCTCGGTCCCGCGATATTCGAAAGGCGCTCTATCTCGCCCGAATTATTCATGCCGAGCTCAAAAACCGCCGCTTTATAGCTGCTGTCTAAATTAAATATCGTGAGCGGCAGACCGATTTCATTATTTAAGTTGCCCTCGGTTTTAAGGGTTTTGTATTTTTCGGAGAGCACCGATGAAATAAACTGCTTTGTCGTTGTTTTGCCGACGCTTCCGGTAACCGCGACCGCGATAATATCGAATCTCCGCCTATACCATGCTGCGATTTTACCAAGCGCCGCTTTTGTATCGGAAACGGTTATTATTCTGCTGTCGTCATGGTTTCTGTCCGAAACAGCCGCCCGCGCGCCTAAAGAAAACGCTTCCTCCACAAAATCGTTGCCGTCGAAGTTATCGCCCTTGAGCGCAACAAAAAGGCAGCCTTTTTCTATCTTTCTCGTGTCGGTGACAATATTCAGAATTTCAAAATCTTCTTTTACTTCCGCCGAAAAAAGTCCGGCTATTTCGCTGAAAAAAATCTTTTCCACTTTTCACCTGTTTTTTAAAATTTCTGCAACTATTTCGCGTTCGTCAAAATGAATTTTGCCGTCTTTTAATATCTGATAAGTTTCGTGTCCTTTCCCGGCAAGGACAATCGTGTCATTTTCTTTCGCGTTATTTATCGCATATTCTATCGCTTTTTTTCGGTCTTCGATGACGATTCTCGGCGTTTTGCTGTCTTCCATACCCGCCACGATTTCCTTAATTATCTCGTCCGGCGGCTCGGTGCGCGGGTTATCCGATGTGACTATCACAAAATCCGCCAAATCCGCCGCGGTTTTTCCCATTATCGGTCTTTTGCCCTTATCCCGGTCGCCGCCGCAGCCGAATAAAACTACAAGCCTGCCGGGAGCGTAGCCCTTCACGGTGCCGAGAACATTATAAAGTCCGTCCGGCGTGTGTGCATAATCGATAAGCACGGTGAAATTCTCGTTTGCCGGCACGACTTCAATCCTGCCTTTTACCCCGTGCGCCGTTTCCAACGTTTTGCTTACCTGCTCCGCCGGAACTCCGAGCGTTATTGCCGCCGCGGCCGCCGCAAGCGAATTATAAACGCTGAACATTCCCGGAATCGGCACGCTTATTTTCTCTATTAAATACTTCGCGGAAAGGATATAACTTACTCCGCCCGGCCCGAATTTTATATCTTTCGCGGTGAAATCCGCGTAGTCGCTTTTGGCGCTGTATGTGAGAATTTTCGGCGCGGTGATGTTTTCGCAAGCTTCATCGTCGTAGTTCAGTATCGCCAACTTGCTATTCGAAAACAACTTTGCTTTCGCTGCAAGATAATTTTCCATAGTTTTGTGGTAATCGAGATGATCCTGCGTCAAGTTTGTAAAAATCCCTATTTCGAACAGAAGCCCGCCAACTCTTTTTTGGTCGAGCGAATGCGAGGAAACTTCCATAACAACATATTCGCAGCCCGCCTTGTGCATATCATAAAAAAGTTTGTGCAGCGCCATCGGCGGCGGAGTTGTATACCCGCTTGCCACCTCTTTTTCCCCAATCACCGACGACACTGTTCCGATAAGACCGGATTTGAAGCCCGCGCCGTCAAGAAGCTGTTTCAAAATATATGTGACGCTTGTTTTCCCGTTTGTCCCCGTAACCCCAATTAGCTTCATTTTCCGCGCCGGATTTCCCCAGAAGTTTCCGGCGGCTCTCGAAATCGCGTCGTGCGCGTCTTTCACAAGCACGCAGTTTTCGCCGTAATATTTCCTGTCCTCGACAAAGAAAACCGCCGAGCCGGCTTTTTTTGCGGCGGGAATATATTCGTGCCCGTCGCCCGCGCTTCCTTTAAGGCAGAAAAAAGCGCAGTTTTCCGTTACTTCTCTGCTGTCAAAGCAGATATCGGCAATTTCGGTTTCAAGGTCAAGATTTGTTTCAAACCAAAAGCCGTCGGTCAAATCCATTAGTTTCATGCGCTTTTCCTCCTTTTATATTTAGTCGACCAGATTATCCGAGGAAACTATGCCCTCATCCCCCGCCGTGTTAGCCAAAAATTCCACAGTTACTACGGTGCCCGGCGGAACCATTCCGCCCGCCAGCGGCGTCTGTTTTGCAGCGGCATATCCTTTGCCGGTATTTCCGGTGATTTTCAATGTAAGTCCCGCCGTCTCAAGTTTTGCCCTCGCCGCGTCGGACGATAAACCGATAACGCTTGGAACTTCAATTGTTGCGCTGTCCTTTTCGCCGAGATACAAGACTATTGTAGTTCCTTTTTTCAGGCGGACGTTCACGCCCGGAACCT
>JAVBPR010000023.1:0-77108 GCA_031549485.1 Eubacteriales bacterium
CAAGCGTCGTTTTTCTTGATTATTTCGCTTGATACCATAAAGCCGGTGCCGGAAACGGCACAGCTTGTCCCCAAAATCATTCTGGAGTTATTCAAAAATTGCGATTCCCGCAAAAACCAAAGTGAATATCCGGCGGAAATCCAGTTGTCGCTGTAGTTTTTCGAGTTTCTGTAACTTGTTATAATTTTATGACCGGCGCAAAATGTTTTGTTCATTTCGCTTATATAATTTTCGTCAAGAAGGTTGTCGGCATCAAATACAAAATAACCGTCAAAAGCATCGAAGGTATATTTTTCTTTAATGATTCCGAGAAGATAATTAAGCGCATAACCTTTGCCTATTTTTGTGGTGTCAAACCGCTCGAAAACGACAGCGCCGGCATTTCTCGCCGCTGTGGCCGTATTATCGCTGCAATTATCGGCAACTACAAAGGTGGTGATAAATTCGGCGGGATAGGTTTGCTTTTTTATCGTCTCTATAAGCTCGGTGATAACTTTTTCCTCGTTACGGGCGGAAATAAGCACGGCGAATCTGTTGTTTTTTATCGCTACGCTATCGGGCTTTTTTCGTTTGATAAACGGAATAACAATAAACAAAAGCTGATAAAAATAGCAAAGTGAAAAAATAATTGAAACGATTAAATTTATTTTTACTATAATATTCAAGTTATAAACTCCGGGCAATTAATTTGACATACAGCCAAAAGACATTATATTACATTTTAACCGAAAAAACATGAAAACTTTATTAAGATTATATTATACCCTTTAAAACCAAAATAAGCGCAATACAGGTGACGACAATAAAAAGCGAAAAAAGGGTAAGCCCAAGATATTTGGATTTTTTGTTTTCGTTTGACTGCGGCAGAAGGTGGGTTTTTCGAAACATACCGACAACCGGCTTATATAAAATCATAATAAGTGACGAATTAAGTATCCCTTTAATTAAGTTGAAAGGAAGAAATACCGGGAGAAGCATTGAGGTTACCATCTCGCGCATTGCGGGGATGGCCTCCGGCGAAGTCGACATATATAAAGGAGCTATAAAATAATTCCAAAGGAGCATAACCGCCGTAAATGTAAAGACTCCGCTCACAAGCCCGATTATCGCGCCTTTTACCGTGTGTTTTGATTTATAAATGAAGGCGGCGGTGCATGCAAACGAGCAGGAAGCAAAAAGATTCATTATGAAGCCGATAAAACCTGCCTCGCTCACCGTAAACATCTCGATAAGGCAAACGACCAGCGAGATGAGTAAAGACGCCAAAGGCCCAAAGATAAAACCGCCTATGGTGACGACCACATCCTTAGGGTCGTATTTTAAAAACGGCGCCGCCGAAAATAGCGGGATGCGGGTCGCGACGACGGCAACAAATGCCAAAGCGCACAGCATCGAAATGGTAACAAGTTTTGAAACGTTTTTTTTCATATTGAATCCTCCGAAAAATAATAACACCCGAAAAAGCTTTGCCTTTCAGGTGTTAAATAATTTAAGGGAGTAATTTAACACGCCTTCTCTCATCCAGACTGTAAACTGTCGGTTTCGGAATCACACCGAATCATGTGCGCAAGCACTCGCGGACTATACCGCCGGTCGGGAATTTCACCCTGCCCTGAAGACAAATATATTTAAGTGTAATAATATTTTATTAGCAAGCAATTATAAAGTCAACAATATTATTTTTTAATTTTATATTGATATAGTTTTTGATTTATTATACTATATATAGTAGAAAAATAGTATTTTAAGGAGAATTAGCATGAAAAGGTTAACTGCGCTTTTTATTTGCATTGTTATGGTTTTTTCCACTTGCATTACTGCGGTTGCAGCGAATCCGTTTACCGATGTTGACCCCGAAAACTATTCCTGGGCGGTCGAACACATCGATTATTTTGTCGAAAGCGGAGTTGTCGACGGAATTTCGCCGACCGAGTTTTCTCCGAATACTAACGTAACAAGGGAGCAGTTTGCAAAACTCCTTATCCTGACCTTCAAACTAAAAGAGGTAAAACCCGCAACGGCTGATTTTTCGGATGTTAAGCCCGAAAAGTGGTCTTACGGTTATATTGAGGCCGTCAAAGATTACATGACGCATGAAACAAAAATCGACGGCAGCAAATGGTTCCGTCCGGAAGAATTTGCAACAAGAGAAGAAATCGCTTCTGCGGTTGTAAAAATGCTCGGGCTTACTTCGGAAGACGTTCTTGACCTTGATTATGCAAAAAACAAATTCAAGGATTTTGACAAGGTTTCCGCGGAGTTTCGAGAGGATGTAAATATCGCGGCTGAATACGGGATTATCGAAGGCATGACAGAAAACACCTTCGAGCCGGACAAGGGTATCACCCGTGCCGCCGCCGTTGTAATGCTCTCCCGCGCTGCGAAATTTTCGACGCAGTCTATTTATAACAAGCTCAGCTTTACCGTGAAAGAAGACGAGAGCAGCACAGCGAGCACAAGAGTTTTGATTATCACCGGCCCTGAAAACGCCACTTTTAAGGTAGACGGCAAAACATATAAACTCCAAAGCCTAAATAACACCCTTGGGCAATATAAACTCACGCATACGTTTACCGGAGAGGGCAAGGCGGTATACGAAGTCACCGCAACTCTGGACGGCGTCAAGACCGAATTTAAGATAGTTCTTGTAAGGCAGGTGGACAAGCCTGTTCTAATCGTTGACGAATATGAAAAGGTCGTTTACGAGCCGGAGTATACTTTTACCGGGATTGCCGAGGATAGCTACGATTATAACGTCAAAATATATATGAACGGCGAGTATATTGATTTCAAAACTTTCAGCAAAAAGGTCACCCTTGCAAAAGGGGATAATACCTTTGTTTTCTATGCGCAAAACAGTGCAGGCAAGAAAAGCGACGAAGTCATAGTAAAGATTTATTATGAAGCGGGGCTTCCGGTTGTAAGGCTTGACGAAATCCCGGCGACAACCACGAACGAAAAGGTCACGATTTCCGGAACGGTTACCGATCCGGACAATCTCAAAGTTACCGTTATAATCAATAATGAAACCATTAGCGAGGGAACCGTTTTTTCAAAAGAATATACGCTTAAGGCGGGAGATAATACTTTTGAAATTTATGCGATAAACAGTAATGGCAGAAAAAGCCCGGTAAAAACGGTTAAAATAAACTATAATATCGTTGTTCCGATTATCGAGCTTGATAATCTCAAAACCGAATCGGATTCCGAATATTTTGTGATTTCTGGAAGAATCAAAAACGGGCTTGACTGCGATATTTTCATAAACGATGCAAATGTCGGACGGGGGGCTAGTTTTTCAAAAAGCGTTAAACTTGTAAGAGGAGAGAATATCGTCACAATCCGCGCTGTTTCCCGTGCAAACGGAAAATCAAGCGAAACGCTCACCCATGTCGTGTATTTCGAACCGGCCAAACCGATAGTCACCCTTGAACCGATTCAAGCGACTACGAAAGTCGGCGGGGTTATGCTTGTCGGGTATGTCAGCGATATTAACGATCCAGATGTAAATATATTTATAAACGGTGTTCATATTGGCGTCGGCAATTTTGAAAAGTATTACGAGCTTACCCTCGGCGGCAACGCATTTACCGTTATTGCGATAAACAAATACGGCATAAAATCCGATCCGGTTGTCGCGAAAATTATTTATGCGCCCGATGTACCGATTATCTACCTTGATTCATCGATTCCGACCATAACGTATTCGGATACAATCGATATAAAAGGATATTTAATAGATTTCGATATAGATTGCAAACTGTATATTAACGACAGCAAGGTTTCATTCCTTATGGACGGAAGTTTCTCAAGAAAGGTCAAACTTACTCTCGGGGAAAACCTCATAACGGTTAAGGCGGTAAATAAAGCCGGGGCGGAAAGCGTAAAGCAAATCACGGTTACTTACGCAAAATATGCATAAACGGAGAAATAAATGAGAAGATTTTTTACATCGGAATCGGTCACAGAAGGGCATCCCGACAAGATATGCGACCAAATCGCCGATTCAATTTTGGATGAAATTCTAAAGGACGATCCGAAAGCAAGGGTTGCCTGCGAAGTATCGGTTACAACCGGGCTTGCACTTGTTTTCGGGGAAATATCAACATCTACATATGTCGATATTCCGAAAATCGCAAGGCAGGCGGTCCGCGAAATTGGATACACCCGCGCGAAATACGGATTTGACGCAGAAACCTGCGCGGTTATTTCGGCTATCGACGAGCAGTCGCCCGATATAGCGCAGGGAGTAGACAAAGCTCTGGAGTATCGCGGCGGAGAACACGGCGACTTTGAGACCGGCGCGGGTGACCAGGGAATGATGTTCGGTTATGCTTGTGACGAAACACCGGAGCTTATGCCGCTTCCGATTTCGCTTGCGCACAAACTTGCAAAAAAACTTACGGACGTCAGGAAAAGCGGAAAAATTCCGTATATTTTGCCGGACGGCAAAACCCAGGTAACGGTTGAGTATATCGACGACAAACCGGCGCGAGTCGATACCGTCGTCGTTTCAACCCAGCACACGGCAGAGGCGGATGTTGAAAGTCTTCGCAAAGCAATTATGGACGAAGTTATCAAGGTGACCGTTTCGCCCGAAATGATTGATGAAAAAACCAAATTTTATATTAACCCGACAGGACGGTTCGTCGTCGGCGGACCGCAGGGCGACAGCGGACTCACCGGCAGGAAAATAATTGTTGATACCTACGGCGGATACGCGGCGCACGGCGGCGGAAGTTTTTCGGGGAAAGATCCGACCAAGGTTGACCGAAGCGGCGCATACGCGGCGAGGTATCTTGCCAAAAACGTTGTCGCGGCGGGGCTTGCGCGAAAATGCCAGGTTGAAATTGCTTATGCGATTGGCGTCGCAAAACCTATTTCGCTTCTCGTCGACACTTACGGAACCGGCACAATCTCGGACGAAGAAATCGCAAAAAGACTTTCGGATAATTTTGATTTGCGGCCCGAGGCGATTATTCAGTCTTTCGGCCTTAGAAAACCGATATTTAAAGCGCTTGCGACATACGGACATATGGGCCGCGAAGATCTCGGCGTTGCGTGGGAAAAACGCGATTTAGCAGAAAAAATCAAACTTTAATTTATAAAACAGCAGCGGTAGCAAAAATAAAAAATCGTCATAAAATGAAGAAATGAAGTTTTTTGGAGGCGATTTTTTTGGAAATGATTTCTTTTGCGGTTCTTTTGCTATTTGCCTGCTACGGTCTTTTCAACCTGCTTTTTAACATTTGGATTACGCTTATCGGGAAAAACGGAAGCATCTCCACCTTATTTTGTTATTGCAAGGAATGCAACGCCGAATTTGCCGCGAGAAGGCTTATCAGCTTATCGGAAAGCGAAAGTTTTGATTGCTTTTTGGTCATGGACGAAAAACCAGGATTCGATATAGGGGTTAAGGTTTTGACCGTTGAAGAACTGCAGGACTCGCTAAAAAACAAATAACTGTAACTAAGCGGCATTTTTGCCGCTTAGTGTCTATTTGGAAGAGGAAAAAATTGAAGATAAACGCAGTTATCGAAAAGGTGAGATATCACAATGAAACCGACGGCAGAAGCATTTTTTCCTGCCGAGGTGAGGACGAATTTACCGTTATCGGACATTCGGTGCTTGCTATTCCCGGGCTTCGGATTGAAGCGGAGGGCGAATTCGCTGAGTATAGTGATTTCGGCGAGCAGTTTGGCGCCGAAATAATATCGGTTTTTCTGCCTGAAGATGAGGAGGGAATAAGGGCTCTTCTTTCCTCCGGCGCGCTCAAAGGCGTCGGCAAAGTCACGACCGAAAGAATTATCGAAAAGCACGGCGCAAAAGCGCTTGAAGTAATTGAGAGCGACAGCATGCAGCTTCTCGATATAAAAGGCATGTCAAAAAATAAATGCGAAGAAATAAGCGAAGCGTTCAAGGCGATAAAAGGCACCCTCGCGTCGCTTTTGGAGATGCGCCGCTTTGAGCTTCCGCAGATTAGCGAAATAATGCTTCAAAAGGCATTCGGGATAAAAGCCGTGTCGGTTATACTTAATAATCCTTACGCTCTTTGCGAAGGCGATTACAATATCGATTTTCCGAAAGCGGACCAAATAGCTACTGAAGCAGGAATTTCGGATTCTGATAAAATCCGCATAGAGGCCGGACTTAAACATGTTTTACGGCACAATCTTGATAACGGACACACCTTTATTCCCATGGAGCCGCTTTGCAAAACGACAGGCCGCCTGCTTTCGGTGGATGTCGAGTTGGTTGAAGAGCGGCTGTTTGAGCTTACAGAGGAAAAAGAACTTGTTTTGCGCGATATTTACGGATATGAAGCTGTGTATCTGCCCGAGTATTATGCGTTCGAAGATGGGACGGCGGAAATGCTCACTGCGCTCGATAAATGCTATAGCGGCGCATCGCTTCAAAATATCGACCTGCTAATTTCGGGAATCGAAGAAAAATATGATATAAAGTATGCGGATTTGCAAAAAAGAGCAATCCGCGACTCGGTTATGAGCGGCGTTTTTATTCTAACCGGCGGTCCCGGAACAGGAAAAACAACAACGCTAAACGGGATAATCGCAGCTTTCGAAACGCTCGGCAAAAAAATTGTGCTCGCGGCGCCGACGGGACGCGCGGCAAAAAGGCTTGCGGATATAACGGGAAGAGCGAGCAGTACCATTCACCGCCTTCTTGAATTCAGCGGCGACGGCAAAACGGTGAGGAGAAACAGCAAGAACAAACTCGAATATGAAGTTATTATCATCGATGAAGCCTCGATGATTGACATTTCGCTTGCGTATATGCTTTTATCGGCGGTAAAAGAGGGGACAAGCCTTGTTTTTGTCGGCGACAGAAATCAGCTTCCGTCGGTCGGCGCGGGAAACTTTTTAAAAGATATGATAAACTCCGGCTGTTTTTCGCTGTGCGAGCTTAGCGAGATTTTCCGCCAGTCGCGCGACAGCAGCATTGTTGTAAATTCCCATTTGCTTCTTGAGGATGAAGAAATGGATTTAGACGCGAAATCGGGCGATATGTTTTTTGTCGGAAGGGAAACAAAAGAAATCACGGCGGACACGGTTATCGACCTTTGCGTAAACCGCCTGCCGAAAAATATGGGAATTGATCCGTTTTTTGATTTACAGATTCTTTGCCCGAGCAGGAAAGGCGATATTGGAACTGAAAGCCTTAATATGAGGCTTCAAAGCATTCTTAACCCGGCCGCGCCCGATAAAAAGGAAATCAAAATTTACGGCAAGATTTTTCGCCGCGGCGACAAGGTAATGCAAATAAAAAATAATTACGACATGATTTTTGTAAAAGAGGATACCGGCGAAATCGGAGCCGGAATTTATAACGGCGATATCGGGATTATCGGAGAGATAAATAAAACGTCGAATTCGGCAACAATCCGATTTGACGACAGGATTTGCGAATATCCTTTTATGTTTTTTTCTCAGCTTGATCATGCCTATGCCATAACCGTTCATAAATCGCAGGGGAATGAGTACCCGGCAGTGATACTGCCCGTTTGGTTCGGGCACGAAAAACTTCAAAACAGAAATCTTTTATATACTGCGATAACGAGGGCAAGGGAGTTGTTTGTTCTTTGCGGAAGCAGGGACGCTATTAATAAAATGGCGAGAAATGATTGCGAAAGCAAGCGTTTTAGCGGGCTTTGTCCGATTTTGGAGGAGCTATCAGGTGAGAATTGACCGTCTTCTTAAAAACATGCTTTTCCCGCCGGTTTGCGTATTTTGCCTTCGCCCGGCGCTTTCCGAGACAGGTCCGTGCAAAGCGTGTTTATCTGAAATACCTTATATAACCGAGCCAATATGCGAAGTGTGCGGATTTGAAAAGCACGGGTGCGCCTGCAAAGAAAAGGTTCTCGGCTATGACAGAGCGCTTGGCGTTTATCATTATGAGGGATATGCCAAAGAAGCGCTTCTCCGTTTTAAAAGAAATGCATATAAAAGCACGGTAGAGCAGTTTTCGGAGCAACTTGCGCAGACGATAAACTTTCGATATAAAGGTGTAAAGTTCGATGCTGTCTGCTGCGTTCCGATGACAGAAAAAGACCTTTACAGGCGAGGGTATAATCAGTCGGAACTTCTCGCTCGCAAAGCAGCGGAGAAAATCGGGGCAAAGTTCAAAAATCTGCTTTGCAAAACAAGAGAAACCAAACAGCAGAAGCTGTGTGACAATATCGGAAGATTTGCGAATGTTCTCGGCTCTTTCGACCTGCGCAAAGGCGAGCGGGCATATGGAAATATTCTGCTGATTGACGATATCAGGACTTCGGGAGCAACTTTATCCGAGTGTTCGAAAACTTTGAAACTCGCAGGAGCCGAAAAAGTTTACTGCGCCTGTTTGGCGCTCGCGGGAAATGATGAAAATTAAAACTTGAAATATTGTATTTTTGCCTATATAATAAAGTTTATCTACTTTACATGAATAGGAGAAACAAAGTGGTTAGAGAAGTTGGGATTGACCTTGGAACGGCGAGCGTTCTCGTGTATGTCAGGGGTAAAGGTATAGTTTTGCGCGAACCGTCGGTTGTTGCGGTAGAGCGCAGTACAAATAAAGTTTTGTCGGTCGGCAGCGAAGCGCAGAAAATGCTCGGAAGAACACCGAGCAGCATAATTGCGGTTCGCCCCTTGCGCGACGGCGTTATTTCGGACTATGAAATGACCGAAAAAATGATAAAATATTTCCTTAAAAAAGTTTGCGGCAACTTTATGCTTTTCCGTCCGCGCGTTATGATATGCGTTCCGAGCGGAATTACAGAGGTTGAAGAAAGAGCGGTTATCGACGCGGCTACTCAGGCGGGCGCAAAGAAAACCTATCTTGTCGAAGAGCCTATCGCCGCGGCACTCGGCGCGGGAATCGATATTTATAAGGCAAACGGAAATATGATTATCGATATCGGCGGCGGCACATCGGACGTTGCGGTTATCTCGCTCGGCGGTGTTGTTTGCTCCGCTTCGATAAAAGTCGCGGGGGACAAGTTCGACGAGGCGATTATTAAATATTGCCGCAGAAAACACAGCATTCTTATCGGCGAGCGCACCTCCGAAAAAATCAAGGTTGAAATCGGCTGTGCTTTCCCGCAGGAGGAAAAGACAAGCGTAGAAATTAAGGGAAGGTGCCTTTTGACAGGGCTTCCTAAAATAATTCAGATTACATGCGACGAGATTTTGGAAGCTTTTGAAGAATGCCTTGAGAGCATTGTCGAGGCTGTGCATTCGGTTTTAGAGCGCACTCCTCCGGAGCTCGTGGGAGATATTGCGGCAAACGGAATAATCCTTACCGGCGGCGGCGCGCTAATAAAAGGGTTTGCCGATTTGATTGAGTTTAAAACAGGAATTCCTACTTCGGTTGCGGATGACGCTATCAGTTGTGTTGCAAAGGGGACAGGCAAATGCCTCGCTTACCTAAACAGCATCAGCGAGGGAACGCAGAATATCGCGCGGAATAAGGAACAGAATTATATAAGCTAATCAAAAAGCTCCCCGAAAATGGGGAGCTTTTGTATTTTAAGAATTTTTCGGAAAAGAATAAGGCTACTGAAAAAAGAGGTGAAAATATGAAAATAGCGTTTTATGATACAAAACCGTATGATAAAATCTGGTTTCTGCCGCTTTCGAAAGAATACGGCTATGAGATTAAGTTTTTTGAAAACAAGCTAAATGCGGATACCGCAATGCTTGCGGGCGGTTATGATGTGGTCTGCGCCTTTGTAAACGATGTGATAGACAGCGAAACGATAGATATACTTTACAAAAACAATGTAAAACTTCTTGCGCTGCGATGCGCCGGCTATAACAATGTTGATTTCAAGGCAGCATATAAAAAGCTGCATGTTGTCAGGGTGCCGAGCTATTCGCCCGCGGCTGTTGCGGAGCATGCGGCGGCGCTGCTTCTGACCGTCAACAGAAAAACGCACAGGGCGTATCAAAGAACCCATGATAATAATTTTAATATCAACGGGCTTATGGGAATGGATCTTGCGGGGAAAACGGCAGGCATAATCGGAACCGGTAAAATCGGACGCATTTTTATGAAGATTTGCGAGGGCTTCGGCATGCGAACTATCGCCTATGATCCATATCCCGCGGCAGATGAAAAAATAAATTATGTCAGCCTTGATGAGATTTTCGAAAAAAGCGATATAATATCGCTCCACTGTCCGCTTTCTTCTTCTACAAAGCATATTTTAAACAAAGATGCTTTTGATAAAATGAAGCAAAACGCGATAATTGTCAACACCTCCCGCGGCGGGCTTATCGATACGGCAAGCCTTATTGACGCGCTCAAAAGCAAAAAGATTTCGGGCGCGGGGCTTGACGTTTACGAAGAAGAAAGCGAGTATTTTTTCGAGGATTTCTCAAGCGAGATAATTGAAGACGACGAGCTGGCGAGGCTTCTCAGCTTTCCGAACGTCGTCATAACTTCGCATCAGGGATTTTTTACAAGAGAAGCTATGCAGGCGATTGCAATTGTGACAATAGAGAATATCGCCGCTTTCGAAAACGGCGAAGAACTGATAAACGAAATATGCTATCAGTGCTCTTCCGGGCAGGCTTGCCCGAAAAAAGAGGGGCAAAAACGCTGTTTTTAAGCTAAGACAAAAATAACTCCCGCGGCTTGTTTGGCCGCGGGAGTATATTTTTTTATAAATCAGTCAAGGATATAATTTGTTGTAAGGCTAACATTGCCGGCGCCCATTGTGAAAATAACATCACCGGGTTCCGCGATTTTCTTAGCGTATTCCGCGGCGTCCGGAAGGCTCGGGCAGTAAATCGCGCCCGGAATTGCGGAGGAAAGAGCCTCGCTGCTTATGCTGCCGTCATCTTTTTCCCTTGCGCTGTAAATATCGACAATAATCGGAACATCGGCAAAAGAAAGGGAAGAGGTGAATTCCTCAAAAAGTGCTTTGGTGCGGGTATATGTATGCGGCTGGAAAATGCAAATAATTTTTTTGTATCCCATTTGCCGCGCGCTTTTTAGGGTTGTTTCGATTTCGGAAGGGTGATGGGCGTAATCGTCAATTATATCCGCGCCGCAAAACTCACCCTTTTTTTCAAATCTGCGGCAAACACCGGAAAAGTTTTCGAGCGCATAAAAGCATTTTGCCATATCAAGGTTTAGCTCGTTGCAAAGGGCGAGGGTAGCAAGAGAGTTAAGCACATTATGCTTGCCGGGAACTTTAAGTGAAATTCTTTTTTGGAGTTCGCCCTCGATATAAAAATCAAAGGACGGAAAACCTAAAACAGAAAGATTGTCGGCGAAATACTTTGCTCTTTTATCCATGCCGAAATAAACTACTTTCGGCAATATTTCGTCGGTTGCGGTTCTGGTATTTTCGTCATCATAATTAGCGATAACCAGTCCGTCCTCGCCGCAGAGATTCGCGAATTTTTTGAAAGAGCCGATAATCTGCTCGATACCGCTGAAATAATCAAGGTGGTCAGCTTCGATATTTAGAATAACGGCGACTTTCGGATGAAAGTTTAAAAACGAATCAACATATTCGCACGCTTCAAAAATAAAACTGACGCCTGCACCGAGACGGTAATTGCCGTCGATATCGGGAAGGGTGCCGCCTATCATAACGGTAGGATCAAGGCCGCCTGCGATGGTGGTAACCGCCGCCATAGAGGTTGTCGTAGTTTTGCCGTGAGTCCCGGAAATCGCTATCGGCTGCTTGAATTTTTGCATAATCGCGCCGAGAAAAACAGCCCGCTCAACGCTCGGAATACCGAGAGCCTCGCCTTCGATAAGCTCGGGATTATCGGCTTTAACGGCAGCGGTATAAATAATCAGCTCGGCTCCGCGAACGTTTTGGGCTTCGTGGCCGATAAAAATCTTTATTCCGCCTCCTGCGAGCTTTGCGGTCGTCGGACTTGCCGACATATCCGAGCCGGTAACATTATAGCCGCGTATGCGCATAATATCGGCAAGAGCACTCATGCTGACACCGCCCACGCCGATAAAATGAAGATTTTTAACCTTTTTGAGAAGCAAACTTAAATTTTCGTCTTTATACATTAAAAATATCACCTTGTCAAATAATTATTTATATTATATGATAACTTTATCAAGATATAAATAGCTAATGGTAAAAATAAATAAAATTACTTTATTTACATACACACTAAGGGGGCTATTTAATGAAACTTACCGACATCAGGATTAGGAAGACTCTGGCTGAGGGAAAGATGAAAGCGGTTGTTTCCATCACCTTGGACGAGCAGCTTGCCTTGCATGATATTCGTATCATCGAAGGCACAGAAAAGCTTTTCATCGCGATGCCGAGCCGGAAGACTCCGGACGGAAGCTACAGGGACATTGCGCATCCTATCAATTCTGAATTCCGCGCGGAGCTTGAGGCCGAGATTTTGGCCAAGTACAAAGCGGAACTCGAAGCTGAGGCAGAAAATCCCGTTTTATAATCCTTAGGTAAGATTAGTTGATTTTGGCGGACGAAATTCCGCTTGGTTTTTTATGCCCGCGGCCATATATCGCTGATTATCATTTTAGGCGGCAGACACTTTTTATGTGTCTGCCGCTTTTTTCTTTTTTGCCGCACGCAATTTCACAGCTCTTCATAATATAGAGCGAGAAAAGATTTGGGCTTGCGGGGGAAGGTTATGTTAAAAAACAAAAAAATCGCGATAGTTGGCGGAGATGAAAGACAAAGAGCTTTGGCGGATTATATTGCAAAAGATGAAAAGGTTTTTGTTTATGCGTCACCGGCAAGTGAGAACAAAAACATAATCATCGCAAACACGCTTGAGGCGGCGGTAAAAGGTGCCGATATTATTTTGCTGCCTTTGCCCTCGTTTGAAAAAGATTTATCGATAAAAAACAGCGGCGGGGTTACTCTTGCGGAAATTGCAAAGTATAGCAGCGGCGCGCTTTTTATGGGCGGCGTTACCGCGAATGCGGAAAACGAGGCGAAACGCCTGAATCTAACACTTATAGACTATTACAAAGATGAGCTTTTACAGCAGCTAAACGCAATTCCGACGGCGGAAGGGGCGATTGCGGTCGCCATGAAGTCGCGCAAAAAAACTTTGGCAGGAAGCAAAATCCTCATAACCGGATACGGCAGAATAGGGAAGCATACGGCGAAACTTGCCGCCGCTTTCGGCGCAAAAGTTTTTGTCGCCGTTAGAAGCGCCATTGCGCGAAGCGAAGCGGAGGCGCAAGGGTATACTTCGGCGGATATTTATAATATGAACGGCATTCTGCCCGAAATCGATATTATTTTTAATACCGTACCGTCCGAAGTTTTTTTGGAAGAACAGCTTTCGCAAATAAAAAAAGACGCAATTTTAATTGAGCTTGCTTCTGCGCCATATGGCGTGGAATTTTGCAAGGCGGAAAAAGCGGGGATAAATGTAATCCTTGCCGCGTCGCTGCCCGGAAAAGTTGCGCCTGTAACTGCGGGAGAAGCCATCGGGGAAACGGTAAAAGAAATATTGAAGAAAAGGGAGAATGTTTAAATGCTTCGCATAGGCTTTGCGCTCTGCGGTTCCTACTGCACCTTTCAAAAAGCGCTTGAATTGATGCAGCTTATCATAGAAAAAGGGCATACGGTTATACCGATTATGTCGACAAATGCATATACCACCGACACCCGCTTCGGAAAAGCCGAAGAACATATAAAAAAGATTGAGGACTTGTGCAAAATGAAACCGCTCTGCAGCGCGGTTGACGTCGAGCCGATAGGTCCGAAAGATATGATAGATTTGCTTTTGATTGCCCCCTGCACGGGGAATACCCTCGCGAAACTCGCCCTCGGGATAAGCGACACGCCGGTTACAGGAGCCGCAAAATCACAGCTGCGCGGAGGAAAACCTGTTGTGATTGCGGCCTCGACAAATGACGCGCTCGGCGCAAGCTGCAAAAATATCGGCATGCTGATGAACACGAGAAATATATATTTTGTGCCGATGCGGCAGGACGCACCAGATAACAAGCCGTTTTCGATGGTCGCCGATTTGTCGCTCGCGCTTGAAACGATTGAAAAGGCGATGGAGGGCAGGCAAATACAGCCCGTTTATATTTCATAAATTAAAAGCTTTCGGAAGTTTTCCGAAAGCTTTTTTGTAACGCGGGATTTTACAAAACATATACTAATATGCGGAAGTAAAATAAAGACGGTCACGCCGTCTTGAAGGGAAGTGTTTTAATGGCGAAATTTTGGGTGGATCCAGGTCATGGAACGGTAATAGACGGGATTCTCGATACCGGAGCGGTCGGAAGCGGCGGAACGAAAGAATGCGATATTTGCTTTATGGTGGCAAACTTAGTTTCGGAGTATCTGAAAGAGGCGGGCCACGAGGTAAAGCAAAGCAATCAAAAAACTCAAAAAATAAACGACAGAACGGCGGCCGCAAATGCGTGGCCGGCTGATTATTTTGTTTCGATTCATTGCAATTTTTATGAGGACAAGAGCGTAACAGGCACCGAAACTTATATATACGCAAAAGGCGGAATGGCCGAAAAGCTCGCGAAATCGGTAAACGATAGCCTGTCAGCCGCGATTGCTTCGAAAAACAGAGGGGTAAAAGTTGAGTCCTCGCTCGGGGTTTTAAGGCTGACAAATATGCCGGCAATTCTCGTCGAACTCGATTTTATATCCAGCCCTGCGGTCGAGGCGAATATGAACGACTCGGCATGGAGAGATAGGGCGGCAAAGGCAATCGCAAAAGGAATATTTAAAATAGCGGGCGGAAGCCTGCCGGAGGATAAAATGGATAATACACCAAGCCCGTGGGCAAAAGATGCGGTAAATTGGGCTATTGAAAACGGCATAATTTTCGGCGATGAAAAAGGTGATTATAAACTCCACGCAAATATTGATAAAGAAACCTTTTGCGTCATGCTGAAAAGATATTTTGATAAATTTAATTAAAAGAAAAAAGGTTTAGGAACTATTGCTCCTAAACCTTTTTAAATAAATACTTATTTACGGCGAACGGGAATCCAAATCTCGCATCCGCAAAGATTATTTTCTATATCAAACAAATATCTTTCGAATTCGGGATTGTCCGTCAGCGCGAAATCCGATGTTGGCAGCCATTCGGTAAATATGCGTCTCCACATATTTTGGCTTGCTTCCGGCATATTTCCATTTGCTTCAAATACAGCCCAGGTCGACCCGGGGACTTCAAGACTGCTAAATTTTGAATTTTGGGGTTCTGTATCACTTTTTGCGGCAATATAATAATCAAATTTATCGCCTGAAATATTTGCCGTTAAACCAATTAAGTCGGTTTCAAGGGTACCTGCAAGATTAGCGATTTCGGCGAAAAGCCCGTCGCTTTTCGCCTTTGCCCAGATTTTCGGGATAACCTTAAAATTTTCTTCCATGTCGGTTGGTGCGGAAAACTTTGCTCCGACAATAAAAAATGCTTTTCTTTCTTCGATTCGATAATTCATTTCGACATCTCCTTTTAATGAAATTTGAAAGGTGATGCGAGGATATGCTTTTAGCTTAACTCCGCCATCGCGCGCAGATTTTGGGGTGACGCCGTGCAAATTTTGGAATGCTCTGGTAAATGATCCCGGCGTTTCATAACCGTATTTCAAAGCGGTTTCGATAATTTTTATATCGCTGTTTTGAATTTCGAAAGCTGCCAATGTGAGCCTGCGCCGTCTGATATATTCCGCAAGTGAAACTCCGGTAATAAACGAAAACATACGCTGAAAATTATAAGATGAGCAACAAGCCTTTTCCGCAATTTTTGCGAGGTCGATATCTTCGCTTAAATTTTCTTCTATATAGTTTACCGCTTCATTCATTTGTTTAAGCCATTCCAAATTTATCCCGCCCTTTCATGTACATTATAGAAAGAAAAAAGCATAGCTTCTTCGCTTTTTATGCACAAATTTGATATAAATATAATTCTTTATGAGCTAATCATAATATTACAAAAAATAAAAAACCAGCGAATTTTGCAAAATATTACAGCTCGATTTCCGCCTTGCTTCTTTAAATAATGTATTTTACATATATTTCTTTTCTAAAACTATATATTATGTTAAAATAATAAAAAAAGTTTTTGAGGTTTTAAATGCTTACTGATGTTGAGATAGCGCAAAGCGCGAAAATGCTTCCGATCGAAAAAATAGCGGAAAGTATCGGCATTGCGCCGGAGGAACTTTCGCTTTACGGAAAGTATAAGGCAAAGATAAACGAGCAGGTAATAAGCAGGGTAAAAGATAATAAAAACGGCAAGCTGATTCTTGTCACCGCCGTTAATCCCACGCCTGCGGGCGAGGGCAAAACTACCATGACCGTTTCGCTCGGACAGGCTATGCAAAGAATCGGTAAGAATGCGATTATCGCGCTTCGCGAGCCTTCGCTCGGCCCTGTTTTCGGTATCAAAGGCGGTGCGGCAGGCGGTGGCTATGCCCAGGTTCTTCCGATGGAGGATATCAATCTGCATTTTACCGGCGATATGCACGCAATAACAACCGCGAACAACCTTCTTTGCGCGCTTATCGACAATCATATTCATCAGGGCAACGCGCTTTCTATCGATCCGCGCAGAATCGTTTTTAAACGCGCAATGGATATGAACGACCGCGCGCTTCGCAATATTATTATAGGCCTTGGCGGCAAGGTCAACGGCATTCCGCGCGAGGACGGATTTATGATAACCGTCGCAAGCGAAATTATGGCGATTTTATGCCTTGCCGATGATTTAGAGGATTTGAAGGATAGGCTTTCAAAAATCCTTGTCGGCTATACATATGACGGCAAGCCGGTTTATTGTAAAGACCTTAATGCGCAGGGGGCGATGGCGGTTCTGATGAAAGACGCAATTGATCCGAACCTTGTCCAAACGCTTGAAAATTCGCCCTGCATAATGCACGGAGGACCTTTTGCAAATATCGCGCACGGATGCAATTCTGTACGCGCAACAAAACTTGCTCTGAAACTCGCAGATTACTGCATTACCGAAGCGGGCTTTGGCGCCGATTTGGGCGCGGAAAAGTTTTTTGATATAAAATGCCGCAAGGCGGGACTTACTCCTTCCGCGACGGTGCTTGTCGCGACCGTCCGCGCGCTTAAATATAACGGCGGCGTCACAAAAGATAAACTGAAACTGCCGAATGTCGAGGCGGTCAAAGAGGGCAGCAAAAACCTCCTAAAACATATTGAAAATATAAAGTCGTTCGGTGTGCCGCTTGTCGTCGCTATAAATCATTTTTACGCAGATACCGACGAGGAAATCGCCGAAATCGAAAAAATCTGCGAGCAGGTCGGAGTAAAAGCGGTTTGTTGCAAAGGCTTTGCCGAGGGCGGAAAAGGCGCGGAAGACCTCGCGCGCGCAGTTTGCGAAGCGGCGGATAAGGAAAATAATTTTGAATTTGCATATCCGCTGTCTCTTGGCATAAAAGAAAAAATTCATGTAATTGCGACCAAAATATATGGCGCCAGGGGAGTAAACTACACCACCGCGGCGGAAAGAGCGATAAAGGAAATAGAAGAGCTCGGCGGCGGCGAGTTGCCGGTTTGCATGGCAAAAACGCAGTATTCGCTTTCGGATAATCAGGCGATGCTCGGCCGTCCGACCGATTTTGAAATCACCGTTTCGACAGCGCGGCTCTCAAACGGCGCGGGATTTGTAGTTGTGCAAACGGGCGATATTATGACCATGCCGGGACTTCCCAAAATTCCGGCGGCGGATTTAATTGATATCACGAGCAACGGTGAAATAGGCATTATTAAGGGGCTGTTTTAACTTGGAATATTTCGCGAAAGATGCGCGGGAGACCGAAAGTATCGGCAGGGAATTTGCAAAAACCTTAAAGCAGGGCGATATTGTCGCCATGTTCGGCGACCTCGGCGCGGGAAAAACGACCTTTGCAAAAGGGATTGTTTCATATCTTGCGCCGGAGGAGAGGGTTACAAGCCCGACATTTACGCTGATGCGCGAATACGAGGGGATTTTTCCCGTTTATCATTTTGATATGTACCGCATTTCCGGATATGACGAACTATACAGCACCGGCTATTTTGATTTTGCGGGAAAGGGCTTATGCATTATCGAGTGGAGCGAAAATATAATAGATTACATTGATGAAAAAGCGATAAAGGTCTATCTCGAGCCGGTGGATGACGGTAGAAAGATAAGAATAGAAGGACAAAAAAATGATACTTGCGGTTGAGAGCAGCGCAATTACGGCTTCGGTCGCGGTCGCCGACAAAGGCAAAATTATCGGGGCTAAATTTATTGATTGCGGCCTGACGCACAGCGAAACGTTGCTGCCGCTTTGCAAGAGCCTTCTTGATGAGCTTGGGCTTAAGGTTTCGGATATGGACGCTTTTGCCGTCACGGCCGGCCCGGGGTCCTTCACGGGGCTTAGGATAGGAATCGCTACCGTAAAAGGCTTTATGGCGGCGACAGGAAAAAAATGCGTGCCGCTTTCTACGCTTGAAGTCATCGCAATGGGCGGAAAGGACGAAAACGCCGTTATAAGCGCGGTTATGGACGCGAGAGCCGGGCAGGTTTATAACGCTCTTTTCAAAGCGGAAAACGGCAAAATTACAAGGCTGTGCGAAGACAGGGCGATTACCGTATCGGCTTTAATAGAAGAAAATAATAAATTTGACAGGGTTATCTATTTCGGGGACGGCGCGCATTTGTTTGAGGGGCAGGAAATTGCCGATAAGGAGCGCCGTTTTCAAAATGCCGCAAATGCCGCGCTTCTTGCCGAGAGCAAAGAGAGCATTGGAATAAACGAGCTTTGCCCGATATATCTCCGTCTTCCTCAGGCGGAGCGGGAATTACTTTCAAAGGAGAAAAACAAATGATTGCAATAGGTTCTGACCACGCGGGATTATCTTTAAAAAATGAAATCATCGAATATTTGAAATCAAAAAATATCGAATATAAGGATTTTGGCACTTTCACAGCGGAGAGCTGTGACTATCCCGATTTTGCAAAAGCTGTCGCGGAAAGCGTCGCCGCCGGCGAGTGCGAAAAAGGAATACTTGTTTGCGGTACCGGCATCGGAATGTCGATGGCGGCAAATAAGGTTAAGGGAATCAGGGCGGCTTGCTGTTCGGACATTTTCAGCGCGGTTGCTACAAGAGAGCATAATGACGCGAACATCATCTGCCTTGGCGAAAGGGTTGTCGGCACAGGGCTTGCAATTATGCTTGTAGACGGATTTTTAAGCACTAAGTTCCAGGGCGGACGTCATCAAAACCGCATTGATAAAATTATAAAACTTGAAAATTAAAATTATATAAAGGACGGTTTAACATGGGGAAAGTACATATTTTGGATCATCCGCTGATTCAGCACAAGCTGTCGATTATCCGAAACAAGGACACAAGCGTTAAAGAATTCCGCGAGATTATCGAGGAACTTGCAACGCTTGTATGCTATGAGGCGACAAGGGATTTGCCGCTTGAGGAAGTTTTGGTGGAAACTCCGCTTGCAACGACGAAAACAAAGGTTCTTGCGGGTAAAAAACTTGCGGTTGTGCCGATTCTTCGCGCGGGGCTCGGCATGGTCAACGGTATTATGAAGCTGATTCCGAGTGCCAAAGTAGGGCATATCGGGCTTTACCGCGACCATGAAACTCTTATGCCGGTCGAGTATTACTGCAAACTGCCGCATGATATTGAAAACCGTGATATTATCGTTGTTGATCCTATGCTTGCAACAGGCGGAAGCGCCGCAGACGCTATTACGCAAATCAAAAGCCGCGGCGGCCGTCAGATTAAATTTATGTGTATTATCGCAGCGCCCGAGGGAATCGAAGCGGTCACAAAAGCCCATCCCGATGTTGACCTTTATATCGCTACTTGCGACGAACGCCTCAATGAATTCGGCTATATTATGCCCGGTCTCGGCGACGCGGGCGACAGAATATTCGGCACAAAATAATAAAAAAGCTCCGAAAAATCGGAGCTTTTATTTTTAGTCGATATATACCGGAGAATATAGATTTTCAAGGCCGGACTTTCGCGGAATAGGCGAGGAGAGGGCGAACAGGTCGGTTGCCTTGCATTCGTATTCATAGAGCGGCTCGCCTTTTGCCAAAGTGGGTTTTGAGATTATGGGCAAGCTGCAATTTTGCAAAATTTCGCGGCCTTTTGAATTTAGCGCAAGAATTTTTATATAAGGCGGACGCTTTTCGGCAAGGCTTGCCGAAAGCCCGCTCGCGGCAGAGAATATAAGTCTGTCTACGCGGCTTTTGGTATATCTTTTTGTCGCGATGGCGGGTTGTATTTCTTCAAACGATGTCGCCTTTGAAAGTACTGCAATAAGGCGGTTTTCAATGCCCTCGCTGAGGTCGGGGAGTTCTGAAAAACTGTGTTCATCCTTCATTTTTAATATTGCGAGAAGCGCGGAATCAACGCGACTTGCAAGGCAGGGAGCATTGCCGTTTTTCAGTTCGGCTTTGAATATTTCGTATGCCTCTTTCGGGATATGCCTTTGTGAAAGGGTGCCGTCACATATTTCTTTTCGAATTGCGGTTGCCGAAAGAAAATCGGCATCGGTATCAAGGCTATGGTAGCCCGCGCCCGCTCTGGAAACGGTTATCGGAAGCATCTTGCTTTTTTGCCTTTTTATCGCGCGTATGTATTCGACGGCAAGAATATTATTTGGCGATTTCAGGATTTTTGCAACCTCATCGCCCGCGAGTTTTCGTACGGCGTTTTCTCTTGCCGCCGCAAAGCCGATTCCGTTTTTCAGTTCGGATTTCAAAAGCTCGGATAATTGCGGATTGTCAACTGCGCCGGCGGCTTCCGAAAGCCTGTCAATTTCGCCGCATTCGCTGCCGAAAGACAGCGCCGAGACGAATCCGAGACTATTAAGAAGAAAGACAGAGTTTTCCGCGAATTTTTCGGCGGTAGCCATGGCATAAGGGGTGGGAAGCTCGACAACAAGGTCGGCTCCGCAGCGGAGTGCCGCCTCGGCGCGCGCCCATTTTGAAAATATCGCAAAATCCCCGCGCTGAACATAGTTTCCGCTCATTACAACAGCGATATGAGTTGCTCCCGCTTTGCGCGTTTGCTCGATATGATATTTATGACCGGTGTGAAAAGGATTATATTCAGCGACAATTCCGAAAACTTTCATAAGCGCTCCAAACTAAAAAATGCTTGTAAATATTATTAAATATAATATAATATTTTATATGTTTAATTAAGTAAAAGCAAATATAGGGGGTAGAGAAATTGAAAATTCTTGTAATAAACGCAGGAAGCTCATCGCTGAAATATCAGCTGATTGACATGGAAAACTCTTTTGTAATGGCAAAAGGAAATTGCGACAGAATTGGTATTGATGGCGTTTTAAAGCATAAAACCGAAAAAGCCAATATCGAGAGAGACGAAAAATTTACAACACACGCGGACGCGATAAAAGCGGTCATCAGCGCGATTTTGGACAAGGATATCGGATGCCTTGATTCTCTTGACGAGATTTCCGCAATAGGCCACAGGGTGGTCCACGGCGGAGTTTTATTTAATAAACCGATGTATGTCACTCCCGAAGTTTTAAACGGTGTTGACGAGTGCAGCGAGCTTGCTCCGCTTCATAATCCGGCGCATGTTATCGGGCTTAAGGCATGTGAAGAGGTAATGCCGGGAAAACCGCAGGTCGTTGTCTTTGACACTGCTTTTCATCAGACGATGCCGCCGAAAGCATATATGTATGCGCTTCCTTATGAATATTATCAGAAATACAAAATCCGCCGCTACGGCGCACACGGCACTTCGCATAAATATGTCGCGATGAAAGCGGCAGAAGCGCTCAATACTCCTAAAGAAAATCTCAAAATCGTCACCTGTCACCTTGGCAACGGCTCTTCGATTTCGGCGGTTGACTGCGGAAAATGTATCGATACATCGATGGGCTTTACTCCGCTTGCCGGGCTTATGATGGGAACGCGCTGCGGCGATATCGATCCGGCTATTGTTACATATATGATGGCAAAAGAAAATATCGCGCCGGATGATTTTAACAGCATAATGAATAAAAAATCCGGAGTTTTGGCGATTTCTGGCGTTTCAAGCGATTTCCGCGAAATCGATGCGGCGATCAGCGAGGGCAACGAAAGAGCGGCAATCGCGCTTGATATGTTTATCTATCAGACGACAAAATTTATCGGCGCATACGCGGCGGCAATGGGCGGAATTGACGCGCTTGTCTTTACCGCGGGAATCGGCGAAAACAATGCGCCGCTTCGCGAAAGAGTTTGTGCCGGTCTTGGATTTATGGGAATCGAAGTCGACAGCGAGAAAAATAAAACACAGGGCGAGCTGAAAATCATTTCAAAGGATAATGCAAGAGTAAAGGTTATGGTTGTTCCGACAAACGAGGAGCTGATGATTGCCCGCGAGACAAAAGAAATTATCGAGGCGATGTAAGGTTATGACGGCAAAAAAATCATTTTTGGCGCTTGCGCTTGTTTTTGTTATCCTTCTTTGCGGCTGTGATACAACCGAAAAGGAAAAAGCACCGGAACATCTCGGCGAAGTAACCGTAACTATCAACGACGGCAGGCAGATTCTTGCCGACGCGAAGATAGAGATTTTTGAAGAGGATACAGCCTTTTCAACGCTTCGCGACTGCTGCCTTGCAAGCGGACTTGAGCTTGAAGATTCAGCGGGAATCGTGACGAGAATAGGGAATAAGGCAAACATGGCGGACGGTCCGCTTTCAGGCTGGCTTTTTCTTGTAAACGGTGAAGTTTTAATGACAGGACCGATGGATTATAAGGTAAGCGACAAAGATGTTATCGAATGGCAGTTTATCACCGATTTTAACGAATATTTCAGCTGATTTAAATTTACTTAAAAAAGCGCCGCAAAAGCGGCGCTTTTTTTATTGACAAAATTTTGTCGATGCTGGCATTTTGATTTAATACATATTATAATATAATTACTAATTCAAAGGGGTGATGCTGTGAAGAAGAAGCTTGAAAAAACGACATATGAAGCGCTTTCCGCAGTATTGCCAATTACTATAATAGTGTTTTTGCTTAGCGTGATTGCAACACCGATGCCGGTGGGTATGCTTATGCTTTTTTTGTTCGGAGCAGTGCTTTTGGTTGTCGGCATGGGGCTTTTTACCATGGGCGTTGACATGTTTATGATGCCGATGGGCGAGGATATCGGCGCTGCCATGACTAAAACAAAAAAGATTCTACTTGTCTGTGCGGTAAGTTTAATAATGGGAATAATTATTACCGTCGCCGAACCGGACTTGCAGGTGCTTGCAGAGCTGGTTCCCGCTATCCCGAATCTGACTCTTATATTGGCTGTGGCGGGCGGCGTCGGTATTTTTCTGATGTTTTCGATTTTGCGAATTTTATTTCGAATCAGCCTTTCGAAAATGCTTATTGTATGCTATGGTCTTGTTATCATTCTTTCAATTTTTGCGCCCACAAATTTTGTCGCGGTCGCTTTTGATTCCGGCGGGGTTACAACAGGTCCTATTACTGTTCCTTTTATAATGGCGATGGGTCTTGGGCTTGCTTCGGTGCGCGGTGACCGCGAATCACGAGAGGACAGCTTCGGCTTAGTTGCGTTATGCAGTATCGGACCGATTATTGCGGTACTCATTTTAGGGATATGCTTTAAGCCGCAAAACACAATTTATACGCCTCCGGTCATCTCTGAAATAATTACTTCTCGGGATGTGACTTTGGAATTTTTACATGAACTTCCGCATTATTTTCTCGAAGTCGCAAAATCCGTCTGGCCGCTTATCGCCGTTCTCGCCATTTTTCAGATTATTACAAGACGCTATCACAAACAGAAATTTTTGCGTCTGCTGATAGGCCTTGTTTATACGTTTATCGGGCTTGTGCTATTTATGACCGGCGTAAATGTCGGTTTTATTCCCATAGGGCAGCTCCTTGGTTCAAGCCTTGCGGCATCTTCGGTGAAATGGCTGCTAATTCCGCTCGGCGCACTTATCGGATATTTTATAGTTGCGGCGGAGCCCGCCGTTCATGTGCTGAAAAAGCAGGTCGAGGAAGTTTCGCTCGGCGCGATCCCGGGGAAGGCGGTACAGCAATATCTATCGGTCGGCGTTGCGCTTTCATTGGCAATATCTATGCTTCGCGTGCTGACCGGTATTTCGATATACTGGTTTCTGATTCCCGGATATATTGCGGCGATTATAATGACCTTTTTCTCGCCTAAAATTTTTGTCGGAATAGCGTTTGACTCGGGCGGGGTGGTAAGCGGTCCGATGACTTCAACCTTTTTGCTTCCTTTTGCCATCGGAGTTTGCGCCGATCCGAGCCGATTAATGACCGATGCGTTCGGGCTGGTTGCTATGGTAGCGATGATGCCTCTTCTTGCAATACAGCTTATGGGAATCGTTTATAAAGGAAAAATATCACAGCTTGGCAAGGCTTATACAGCGGATGATTCCGATGATGAAATTATCGAATATGAGGAGGGCTTTGTCGATGAACTGTCCTGACAACTTTAATATAGCGCCTAAACTTTTGGCGGTCATAATTGACAGAAGCGAAACAGGAAAGCTTGAAGATATTTTGCGGGAAAAACATGTGCATTTACATTATATGTTTCATGGTATGGGGACGGCTCGCTCGGAAACGCTTAAAGCTTTCGGTCTCTCCGGCAGCGAAAAAATAGTTTGCGTTTGCATGGAGCCGGAGATTAAGGCGCGGCGGCTGCTAACCTCGGTGACCGAGCGCATGGAACTTTCCCATCCGGGCAACGGCATTGCATTTTTAATTCCCATTTCGGGGGTGAGCATGGCAATACTAAGTGAATTTACAAAAGAAGTTGAAGAGCAAAAGGAAAGGTGGCCGGAATATATGGAACAAGAGGCATTAAGCATTCCTCAAGAAACGCGGTTTGAACTCGTTGTAGCTATCGTTGACCAGGGTTTCAGCGAAAATGTTATGGAGCAGGCGCATCATTCCGGCATACGCGGCGGGACAATAATCAATGCAAGGCGGACCGAAATCGAAAACGCAGTCAAGTTTTTTGGCATTTCTTTGCAGACGGAAAAAGAAATCGTTGTAATGCTGATTTCTAAATCACAGAAAAAAGAATTGATGCAGTCGATAATAAAATCCTGCGGAATGAAAACCGAAGCTCACGGACTTGTAATTTCCTTGCCGGTCGAAAGCTGCGCAGGGATAGATTTTGATACAGAGGACAGCAAGGTAATATAATAAAGAAAAACAAAAACAAAAACAAAAACAAGGTATGAGGATTTTCTCGTACCTTGTTTTTTGCGAAAAAAACAAAGCGGTTGTTGACAAAATAAATAACGCGGGATATAATATTAACAAATGAATATATGTTCATATGTTGGAGGGTAAAATGAGTGGTAATTGTTGTTCGAAATGCGGAAAAATCAGCCAATTAAAAACAAAAATGCCTGATGAGGCGCAGCTTTATGAGCTTTCAGATTTATTTAAAATGTTCGGAGAGTCAAGCAGGCTTAAAATTTTGGCAGCGATTTTTGAAAAAGAACTGTGCGTTCACGAGATAACGACGACGGTTGCGATGACGCAGTCGGCAGTGTCGCACCAGCTCAGAGTTTTAAAACAGGCAAGGCTTATAAAATCGCGGCGCGACGGAAAAATGATTCTTTACTCATTGTCGGATGACCACGTCAAGGTGATTTTTAATATGGGCCTTTTGCATATAAATGAATAGCAACAATAGAAAGAGAGGGTAAAGTATATGTCAAGCTCCTGCGGATGCCATAAATGCGATTCTGCGTCAGTTTCTTCGCCAGTCGAGCATGGGAAAAGCAAATATTTTAATAAGGAAACCGGAATGCTTCTCGCGGCGCTTATATTTTTTGTCGCCGGAATTTTCCAAAAGGGAACCGGCGCATATATTTGTTTTGCGCTTAGCTATATTATTTCGGGATGGAAAGTCGTTATAAACGCCGTGAAAAGCCTTATAAAAGGCGGAATTTTCGACGAAAACTTCCTTATGACCGTTGCGAGCATCGGCGCCGTTTGTATCGGCGAGTATCTCGAAGCGGCGGCGGTTATGGTTTTTTATAATATCGGGGAATATTTCAGCGATATGTCGGTCGACAATTCGCGAAATGAAATAAAAAAACTTATGAATATCCGGCCTGATGCCGCTTATATCAGCCGCGACGGAGAGATTATCGAAATTGAGCCGAGCCTGCTGAAGGTCGGGGATGAGATAATAATTCGCGCGGGCGACAGGATACCTGTCGACTGCAAAATCCTTTCGGGAAGCGGTTATATCGATAATTCCGCGCTGACGGGCGAGAGCAAGCCCGCATATGTTTCGGAAGGAGATTCGCTCCTTTCGGGCGGAATAAATAAGGATGCGCTTATCACGGCGAAGGTAACCGCGCATTTCAGCGATTCAACCGCGACACGGATATTAAAGCTCGCCGAGGAATCAAGCGAAAAGAAGGCGGCAACCGAAAAATTCATTACAAAGTTTTCAAAAATTTATACTCCGGTTGTCGTTTGCCTCGCGCTGCTTATTGCGGTAGTGCCATTGCCCTTCGGCGGCGACGCAAAAACATGGATATATCGCGCGCTGACCTTTTTGCTTGTCTCTTGCCCTTGCGCGCTTGTCCTTTCGATTCCGCTCGGTTTTTTTGCCTCGATAGGCGGAGCGTCGAAGCAGGGAATTCTTTTTAAAGGCGGAATAGGCATCGAGGCGCTCTCGAAAATTAAAGCCGTTGTTTTTGACAAAACGGGAACCCTTACAAAAGGCGCATTTTCTGTTTCAAAAATTTATGCCGAAAACGGTGATAGTGACGAGTTTCTCGCGCTTGCCGCCGCGGCGGAGGAGGGAAGCACCCACCCGATAGGAATTGCGATTGTCAGCGCGGCCTCGGGAAAAACCTACGAAAAAGCGGAAAATCTTATCGCTGTCGCGGGAATGGGTATAAAAGCTGACTATAAAGGAAAAACCCTTCTTGTCGGAAATAAAAAACTTCTCGAAGGGATAAATATAAAAGAAAGCTCTGAATCGGCGGTATATGTGGCATACGACCAAAAATTTATGGGATATATCGAGGTCGAGGATGAAATAAAAGAAAACGCAAAAAGAACGATAGAAACGCTGAAAAAGAGCGGAATAGCGAAAATCACCATGCTGACAGGCGACAAAAAAGAAATCGGCGAAAAGGTTGCAAGCGAAATCGGGATTGAAAATCCGTACTGCGAACTCCTTCCCGAAGGCAAGGTCGAAGCGATAAGGAAAATCGAAAAAGACTTTGGTAATGCCGCTTTTGTGGGCGACGGAATAAACGACGCTCCGGTTCTTGCCACCGCGTCTTGCGGAATCTCAATGGGCGGAATAGGCTCCGATGCGGCGATCGAGGCGTCCGACGTCGTTCTTATGAACGACGACATAGAAAATATCCCGACAGCCGTTTCGCATGCGAAAAGAACGATGAAGATAGAGACCGAAAATATTGTCGGCTCGATAGGTGTCAAGGTTCTTGTGCTTGTCGCATCGGTCATCGGAATAGCGCAAATGTGGCACGCTATAGTCGCCGATGTTGTTGTTTGCCTTGTCGCAGTGCTTAATGCTATGCGCCTTTTAAAAATCAAATATAAATAACAAAAGGGCTGTTCTTTTAAAAGAACAGCCCTTTTGCATGACTTATTTTAGACAATGTGATGGGATACAACTCTTTCGTGCCTAAAGAGAAGAGATATGCTCCAAACGCCTGCGATACCAATAAGTGTATAAACGATTCTTGATGCAAGCGCAACCTGTGTTCCGAAAATCCATGAGACTAAGTCAAACTGGAAAACACCTACAAGCGCCCAGTTTATCGCGCCGATAATAACAAGTGTAAGTGCGAGTTTGTCTATAAAGCGCTCCATAATTCCTCCTATTTGTTGAGAAAAGGATTTTATCCTTTAGGAGTATTATGCCCCTTTTTTTGTTGTTTAATAACTTTGAGCCTGGTAAATTCTTCCCGTTCTTTTTCCTCGAAAACAGCGGATATATATTTTATGTTGCCTTCGATTCTCGGGATAATGATATCCGAAAGAGCATTAGCTCTTTTTTTTGTTTTCTTGATATTTATAGCAAGTTTATATATCGTGCTTTCGATTTCGGCAAGTTCAAGGGTAAGGTGCTTAACTTCCAAAAATCGGATGTATGCGTTATCAAAACTGCTGTCCGACGAAACGAATCCGAAAATCGGTTTCGGCTCGTCGGGAAGAGTGGTGACAATAGGCAGTTCCACACCCATAACGCTGCGAAATTTTATATCGACATCGTTATCAATAGGCGCGCAGTATGAGAGGTTATTGACCCGCTCGATTCCGATAGAGATATTTGCCTGCTGCAAAGCGGCGTATGCTTTTGCAAATGTGGTGCCGATATGCTCTTGAATTTCTTTTGCCTTATCAATCATCTGCATAAGCTCGATTACCATAACATTCCGCTTGCGGTCCATAAGGTCATAGCCGAGCTGCGCTATCGAATGAGAGCGCTTCATAAGCATTAAATTGGCTTTGGTCGGAAAAAGATTTGAATCCATTTGAGTTTAGTTCCTTTATATGCTATTCGGCGGCAAAAGAGGAGGACAAAATGACCTTTTTATAGTATTTATCAAGATATTTGTCTTCAATCCTGGTAAGTTCTTCGCGAGGAAAAATCGAAAGAAGATCCCATGCGAGTGAAAGCGTTTTTTCAAGGCTTCGGTTTTCGTTTTGACCTTGGTTTAAAAATTCGCTTTCGAACCGTTTGCCGAACTCTATATACAGCTTATCTGCGGCGGTAAGTTCATCTTCGCCGATAACCGAAGCAAGGCTTCGCGCGTCCGCAACGGCGGCGTAACATGCAAAAAGCTGATTCGAAACCGCGGGGTGGTCTTCGCGCGTAAACCCTTCGCCGATACCGTCTTTCATAAGCCTTGAAAGCGAGGGGAGAACGGCGATTGGCGGGTAAACTGCAAGCTGGTCGAGCGAGCGGTCAAAAACAATCTGCCCTTCGGTAATATATCCGGTCATATCGGGAATCGGGTGGGTGATATCATCGCTGGGCATGGTCATTATCGGAATCTGAGTGACCGAGCCGGTGCTGCCCTTTATCATTCCGGCTCTCTCGTAAAGAGAAGCAAGGTCGGAATAAAGGTAACCCGGAAAGCCTTTTCGGGCCGGGATTTCGCCTTTTGAAGCGGAGAATTCGCGGAGCGCTTCTGCATAGGCTGTCATGTCGGTCATAATAACGAGAATATGCATATTGTGAGTATAAGCAAGATATTCCGCGGCGGTAAGAGCGCAGCGCGGAGTAATTATTCGCTCGATAATCGGATCGTTTGAAAGATTAAGAAACATCGCAACGCGCGAAAGCGCGCCCGACTCGGCAAATGATTTTTTAAAGAAGTCTGCAACGTCGTTTTTGACGCCCATCGCGGCAAAAATAACGGCAAACTCGGTGCCTTCTTCGCTTGCGATTTGCGCCTGTCTTGCAATCTGCGCCGCAAGCTGGTTGTGAGGCAAACCGGAGCCCGAAAAAATCGGAAGTTTTTGCCCTCTTATAAGCGTCGCGAGGCAGTCGATTGCCGAAATTCCGGTTCTTATATAGTTGTTCGGATAAACACGGGAAACCGGGTTTATCGGCAGACCGTTGACGTTTTGTTTCGTCTCGGGGAAAATATCGCCGAGCCCGTCGATGGGATTTCCTACGCCGTCGAAAACACGGCCGAGAATTTCTTTTGACAAAGGGAGCTCCATCGGATGCCCTGTAAAAGAAACCGCGATATTTTTAAGCGAAATCCCTTCATTATTGCCGAAAAGCTGGACGACAGTTTTGCTTTCATCAAGCGCAACAACGCGGCCGAGGCTTTGCTTTCCGCTTTCGGTGGAGATGTTGACAATTTCCTCATAGGAGGCGCCCGGAACGCCGTCTAAAACAACGAGAGGGCCGTTTATCTCTTTTAATCTTGTATATGAAACTGACAAAATTTACGCCCCCTTAAACTCTATTTTTGCGCAGTACATCGGCGCAGGTGTTCTTAATTTCATCGATTATTTCGTTTATCTTTGCGAAGTCGTCGTTTTTAATTTCATATTTTGAGCGGATAATCTTTTCGCCGAGGTTCGTCTCGAGAATCCTTGCAAGCGGAACGCTTGCGGCGACAATATTTTTCGCGCCCTCGTAGAACGTTATTATCGATTTCATAAGTAGATACTGTTTGCTCATCGGAACAAAGGTGTCAACTTCGTTATAAGCGTTTTGCTGAAGAAAAGCGGAGCGGATTATTTTTGAAACTTCGATAATAAGTTTCTGGTCATCCGGCAAAACATCAGAACCGATAAGTTTAACAACTTCCTGGAGCTTGTTTTCCTCCGCCAAAATGGCGATAAGTTTTTCGCGAAGAGAATAGAAATCCTCGCTGACATTTTCGTTGTACCACGGTACAAGCTCTGCTGCATATTCGCTGTAGCTGTTGATCCAGTTTATTGCGGGGAAGTGGCGGGAGTAGGCGAGAGCTCTGTCAAGCGCGAGAAAAGTTCGAATATACCGTTTTGTATTTTGGGTGACCGGCTCCGAAAAGTCGCCGCCCTGCGGGGAAACCGCGCCGATAATGGTTATCGAGCCCTCGGCGCCGGAAAGGGTTGAAACATAACCGCCGCGCTCGTAAAACTCCGAAAGCCGGGAGGACAGATAAGCGGGAAAGCCCTCTTCCGCCGGCATTTCTTCAAGTCTGCCGGAGAGTTCACGCAGCGCTTCCGCCCACCGGGAAGTGGAGTCGGCCATAATCGCAACGTGGTAGCCCATATCGCGGTAGTATTCGGCAAGTGTGATGCCGGTGTAAATCGACGCCTCACGCGCAGAAACAGGCATGTTAGATGTATTAGCAATAAGTACGGTGCGGTCGGTCAAAAGATGGCCGGAGCGCGGATCGACAAGTGAGCCGAATTCCTCGAGAACCTGAGTCATCTCGTTGCCGCGTTCGCCGCAACCGACATATATGATAACATCGGCGTCGCACCATTTGGCGAGCTGATGCTGAGTAAGCGTTTTTCCTGTTCCGAAACCGCCGGGAATAGCGGCTGTGCCGCCTTTGGCGATAGGGAAAAGAGTATCGATAATGCGCTGGCCTGTGATTAGCGGTTTGCTAATTGCGTGGCGCTTTGCAACCGGGCGCGGTCGGCGAATCGGACATAGCTGGGCAAGAGAAAGAGAGATTTCCTTATCTTTTTCATCTTTAATTTTAATTATGGTGTCGGTTACTTTATAACTCCCGTCGGCGGCGCAAAAAATAACTTCGCCGCTGATTCCCGCGGGGACAAGGCAGCGGTGTTCAATCATAGGTGTTTCGGGCAGGGTGGCATAAATTCGGCCTGCCGAAATTTTGTCGCCGACCATGACGCAAATCTTGACATTATCCCAAACTTTTTCGGTGTCAAGGGCAGAAATCTCGATTCCGCGGCCGATAAAAGCTCCGGTTTCTTCTGCAATCGAAAGAAGCGGGCGACCGATTCCGTCAAAAATATTTTTTAAAAGCCCGGGACCGAGCAGAGCGCAAAGAGGCTGCCCCGAACCGACAACCGGCTCGCCGCATTCAAGACCGCTTGTATCTTCGTAAACCTGGATGGTGGTAAAATCAGACGTAATTCCGATAACTTCGCCGATAAGGCGCAAGTTACCGACATGAACCATCTCAAGCATCGCAAAATCATCGGTTTTCGCAACGGTAACAACAGGGCCGTTTATCCCGTAAATTTTGTTCGTCATATATACCTCTGTTAATCAACTTGAATATTGGCGGTTGTGAGAAAATGCTTCCGCTGCTCTTTTAGAAGCGAGTCGAGCGTGCAGTCGAATCTCATGTTTTTCTCTGCCGCGTTGATAATAAATCCGCCGAGCTTAATCGTTTCGCATTCCTCGGCTTTTGCCGAGCTTATGATATTTTCAAGCTCGCTTTTATAAACCATGTCTTTTGCGCGGAGAAGGATTTTCATCCCGTCGCAAGAGGGAAGATCAGTTTTTATTTCTTCCGCTTTTTTTACAAGAAAATCTTTATAAGCGGGGGACTCGGTAAAAGCCAAGATGTTTACCGTCGCTTTCTCAAAAACCTTTTCTTCAATAGAAAGCCGCTTTTCGATAAGTTTTTTTCTCGCGTCCTGCTCGGCCGCAGCGATTTTCGCGCGGTATTCGTTTCTTATCGCGTCTATATCCTTTTGAATCGCTGTATATGCTTTGCTTAAAATCCCGTTTTCTATCTCGGAGAATTTAAGTTTTTTCATCTCGTTGTACTTGTCGATAAGGGCGGACTTTTCGGCGGAAGCCGATTTTAAAACAGCGTCCTTAAAACCGGCAAGATTAATTTTATCTACCATAATAATATCCTCGTAAATCAGAGTTTAAGGCCAATCGCCGTTTCGATATAGCCGGTTATTGATGATTTTTCGGTGTCGTATCCGTGCCTGTCGGGAACTTCAACGACAAGCGGAAGCCTGCGCCTTAGTGAAATTTCGCTGAAAATATGCTCGAATTCCTTTTTAAGCGCGTTTGTGACAAGCAGAACGCCTATGTTTTCGTCGCATATAACTTTCGAGACGGCGTCAGAAACCTCCTCCTCGGTGTGCGCGACGGTACCGGGGATGCCGGCAAGCCGCATTCCTGTGGCGGTATCAACGTTGTCCGAAATAAGATAAATCTGCATATTTTTAGCCTAATCTGTTCAAAATCATAAAGCTCATGAGAAGGCCGTAAAGCGCGATGCCTTCGCCGAGAGCAACGAAAATAAGTCCTTTTGTAAGCATTTTCGGGTTTTCGCTGGTCGCACCGATGGCGGCGGTTGAGCCTGCTGCAACCGCGATGCCTGAGCCGATTGTGGCAAGACCGGTAACAAGCGCGGCGGCGAGGTAACCGAGTCCGTTTGCGATTCCGCCCGTAGCGGCCGCTGTAGTTGCAACGTCTTCGCCTGCGGCAGAAGCGGTTCCGGAGAACATCATAACTGTAAGAGCGACGGCGATTGCGGCAAATGCGCCGATATTGATAAGAACGGCTGTTTTTCCGCCGCGTTTTCTAAGCGGTTTGATAAAGGGAAGAACGATTACGGCGGCTGCCGCTATAAACAAAATGTACATATAAATTTCCTTTCAAAATAAATGTTAAATATAAATTTTATTATTCTTTTGGTTTTTTAAGGACCGAGCTTACAGGAATAAAATCCCGTCCGTCGCCGGAGAAGAATCTGCCGAAAATTTCGTAGAACTCAAGACGGAGAACCTGGATTCCGACAATCAAGCCCTCAAGAGCCATAACGACGATGTTTCCGATAATGACAACCGCAATATTTTCGCTGCTGCCGGACATTCTGGCGATTATGAAAACAAACATCATCATTCCCGCGTGGTTAAGGGCAAACGCGCCGATTCGGACAAAAGAAATAGTGTTTGTAACATAGGAAAGAAGGATTTCGATCATCTCAAAGGCGTTTTCAAGAATATACCCGCCCGCGCCCTCGGGGAAGAGTTTTCGCCTTTTTCTTATCAGCCTTGCAAGAGGTTCTTTGAAAAACACCACAAGAAGCGGAACAACGACAAAACAAATGATATAAGGACCGCTTAAAACATTTTTGCCCATTCCCATCATGCCTAAAACAGCGACGATAACGGCGACGTAAAAAACAAGCCCGGCAATTCCGTTGTGCGAAAAAATCGGCACAAGTTCGCGCCTTTTTATCGCATTGATGATATTGATAATTATTACCATGATTATCAGCGAAACGCCGATAACTATCGAGCCGATCATCATAATATTAAAATGACCGGTGTTCTCAAGCGGCTTAAGGCCGAAATGAAGCTCATATCCGAAAACCGAGCCGTAAAGGAACCCGCCGGCTGTGGCAAAAAGCCCGACAGTAGCAATAATTTTTCCGAACTGCATCTTTTTCCAAAGCGCGAGAACAAGCCCCGCGATGAAAAGGCACAATCCCTGCCCGATATCTCCGAACATCAGCCCGAAAATTATCGAATAGCTGATGGCGACAAGCGGAGTAGGATCGATTTCACCGTACCGCGGCAGGCCGTACATCGTGACAAATTGCTCGAACGGCCGGAAAAGAGTGAAGTTTTTCAGCTTTGTCGGCGGAATCGGCATAGATTTGTCGCTGTTGGGTTCCTCGAAAACACAGCGGACATCTTGAATACTTTCGACCTTTTCCGCAAAAACCTTATCTTCGGCAAGCCATCCGGCGAGGAAGAAGGTGTTCGTTGTTCGTATACAGTTTTTTCGAAGCTCGAACACCGAGCTGTGCGCCCACAAAAAAGCCTCGGTTTCAAGCGCTTTTTCCGCTATTGAAGATTTATATGCGGCAAATTCCGCCTCCAAAAGCGAGATTTCTTTGTCGTATTCGCGCTCCTCAAGGGTGAGCATCTCGTAAACTTCAGAGGGGATGCCGTTTGCGCGGTCGCTAAGCCTTATACGCTCGAAATGAAGAGAAGAGAAAGTCGCGTCCGCCTTATCTTTGAGGCTTGTCGGGACAAAATAAAAGCCCCAGACATAAAGCCCCTCGGTAGACGTCGGGATAAAAATATACGGCTCTGCGTTTGTGTAAACGGGATTTATTTTCTCGTATTCGACTTTGGTAAGCCGCCCGAAACGAAAATCAACATATTCCAAAGCATAAAGCTCTTTAAGCGATATTTTAAGATTGATAAGCGGAACAATCTGCTTCATGATTTGCGTATCGTCAACAAAGCTGTTTTTAAGCATGCCGAGCCGCTCGGTATAATCCTTGATTTTCGATAGCGCCTCGTCAAGGAATTTTTCGGTTTCAGCAAGCTCAAAATGTTTATCATGATGCTCGATAGGCTTAAGCTCAAGTTTTTCGCATAATTCGGTCGCTTTCGAGAGGAGAACGGTGTATGGGTTGATTTCGGTAATAGCGACAAAGCCTTTTATGCCCGATGAAAATTCGGAAGCGTTTTCCATGTGAAAATTATCGCTTTCAGAGCAAATGTCGAGCACGTCGGGAAGCGCGGCAAGCGGGCCGATTATATTGATAAACTTTACTTTTTCAACTGCCAAAAAGTTTCCCCTCCTTTCTAAAATATAAGTTTCGCATATATTTCTCCCGGCGGTATTTTATACCTGATGCCCTCGATAATATGAGTCAGATTAAAAAGTTCAATTTCTTTTAAATTCAGATAAGCCGGAATAATTGCAAGTGACAGCGTTCCGATTCGAAGTATGCGCTTGGAGTAATCATATAGGAAACGAAAATAAAGGGAGTCACCGTCTTTATCGTCTTCAAGATATTTTGCAAAAGGCTTCGCGTCCAAAAATGCCTGCTCGCTGTATGAACCTCCGGGGATTAGATGGCTTCCGATATCCGCGCCGGGATAATATTTCTTAAGCCTTAAAACGCGCACTTGATTATAAATATCAATGAGTTTCTTCAAATATCCGCAAAGAACTTCGGAATCCTCTTTATTAAAACTTTTCTTAAATTCGGCGTTGAGCGACTTAAAATAGTCACGGTTGATTGCGTTTTCAAGATCAGTGTAATTAAAATTATCAGAAAGAAGAACAGGTGAAATATTACGGTATCTCGTTGATTTCAAAATTTCGGCGAGCTCCGGTAAAGTTGCGGCATCTGCGAGCTTTGCAAAGGGGAGAAGGCTGAATTTCTCGAGATAAGGATTTCTCGAAAAGAAAAATTTGAAATCGTTGTTCCCCAAAATATGCCGTACAAGGAGAAGAATAGCGGCAATTTCGGCTTTCCTAAGCGAAATATCCATTATTGTTTTATCATTGCCAAGCAAAAAGCCTTCGATAGAAAGGCTTTGATTAAAGGTCTCGCTGCGAAGCATATTTTCAAGCTGGTCTCTGTGAACCATGTATTCGTCGACATCTTTTAAAAGCTCCGAATAGGCGGGGCTGTTTTTGAGATACGACGTAACTTCCGAGATATCGGGCTTGCTTTTTAGGATATTATAATCCGCTTCGCAAAGCCGCTTTCCGTACATGGCCAAAATCTTGGCATATACCGCGCCATACTTTGAAAGTTTTGGCATTTCTAACCTCCGATAACCCCTTTTGTCACATTGTCAACAAATTCGTCAAATCTTTCGGCACAAACCGAGTCGATTTTTGCGGCTTTAATTTCAAAAGCGCTGTTTATCTCCGCGATTTTTTCAGACGCTTCTTTTTCTTCGGTTTCGCGGACGATAAGAAGCCTTGCTTTCCTTCGCTCTTCAAGCTTTTTTTGAAGCTCTTCGGCATCCGAAAGCAGGGCGTTGTCAAAATCTTCGAGGTGGGATTTGGCTTCTTCGGTTATCTCTTTGGCGCGATGTTCTATTTCAAGTATTTCATTTAAAAGTTGTTCCATTCTAATTCCTCCGGAGCGCTAAAATAACTACAGCCAAATTCTAATCCTTTAATCTTAATAAAACAAGTGAAAAATAGATAAAAGAAAAAGCTTTTGGCTGTAAAAATTGTATAAAATAGATAAAGGTGCGATTAGGGATAGTTTATATAAAAAATTCTGATATATACGGGAAAAGGCTAATTTTTCAAGCTGTGCATCGGCGCGGGGATTCTGCCGCCGCGGGCGATAAATTCGGAAGGCGAATCGGTGCCGACCGCCATAATAGGCGCGCTGCCGAAAAGGCCGCCGTAAACGATTTCATCGCCGATAGATTTGCCGACAGCGGGAATTATACGAACGGCGGTTGTCTTGGAGTTTACAACGCCTATCGAGATTTCGTCTGCGATAATGGCGGATATAGTGTCGGCGCTGGTGCTGCCGGGAATAGCAATCATATCAAGACCGACCGAGCAAACGGCGGTCATAGCTTCCAGTTTTTCGAGGGTGAGTGCGCCGCATTTGGCGGCGTCAATCATGCCCGCGTCTTCGCTGACCGGAATAAATGCGCCTGAAAGTCCGCCGACATGTGAGCTTGCCATAACGCCGCCTTTCTTAACCGCGTCGTTTAGAAGCGCGAGCGCGGCGGTCGTGCCGGGACATCCGCATCTTGCAAGCCCCATCGCTTCCAATATATGCGCAACCGAATCGCCGACGGCGGGAGTGGGGGCGAGCGAAAGGTCGACGATGCCGAAAGGCACGCCGAGACGTTTTGAGGCCTCGTTTGCGACAAGCTGGCCCATACGGGTTATCTTGAATGCGGTTTTTTTGACAATATCGGCGAGCATTGAAAAGTCGCATTTTCCGGCTTTTTCTACGGCGGATTTAACAACGCCCGGTCCGGAAACGCCGACATTTATAACGCAGTCAGCTTCGCCTACGCCGTGAAAAGCGCCTGCCATGAAAGGGTTATCTTCGGGCGCATTGGCAAAAACAACTATTTTGCTGCATGCGACAGAATCCCTGTCCGCCGTGAGTTCCGCCGCTTTTTTAATGATTTTGCCGAGCATTGCAACGGCGTCCATATTAATACCCGATTTTGTCGTCGCAACATTAACCGAAGAACAAACCCTGTCGGTTTCGGATAGCGCCTCCGGCATAGAGTTTATCAAAGCAAGATCGCTTTTTGTCGCGCCTTTGTGAACAAGCGCCGAATACCCGCCGATAAAATTTACGCCGGTTATTTCCGCCGCGCGGTCAAGAGCCTTTGCAAACTTAACAAAATCAGCGTCATGGCAAGGATTTCCGATAAGCCCTATCGGGGTAACCGAAATTCGTTTATTTATAATAGGAATACCGAACTCTTTGGCGATATCTTCGCCCGTCTGCACGAGGGCTTCGGCTTTTTTGCTTATTTTGTCGTAAATTTTGCCGCAAGCAACATCGATATTCGAATCCATACAGTCAAGCAGCGAAATCCCCATGGTGATGGTTCTGATATCGAGATGCTCGTCGTCGATCATTTTAATTGTTTCAAGGATATTATTTCTATTAAGCATTTTAAGCTCCCAAATTAAATATTGTGCATCGAATTGAAAATATCTTCGTGCATTACGTGAATAGAAAGCCCCATCGAAGTTCCGAGAGCAGTGAGCCTGTCGACCGTGTCGGCGAACTTTTCGGTGCTGTTTTTAAAATCGACAAGCATAATCATGCAAAAAAATTCGGATAAAATGCTTTGCGAAATATCGATAATGTTAATTTGATGCTCGGCGCAATACGCGGTTATTTTCGCGATGATTCCGACCGTGTCGTGTCCGACAACCGTAATAACAGCTTTCATAAAATAAATGCCTCCATATAATTAAACTTGTTTAAGTATATCCTATTTGGTAAAATATTGGTAGAGTTTTTTTAAGGGTGGATAATATGTATCTTTGCGACTATCATTTGCACACGAGAATATCACAGGATTCAAAAGCGACAATATTCGAAATGGCAGAAGAAGCGATTAAAAAGGGGTTTTCAGAGCTTTGCTTTACCGACCATTACGATATTTCAAACACGCTTTTGCCCGGCTTTGAAAACTATGTTTTTAAAGAGAAACTGATGTGGGACGAATATGAAAAGGCCGTTTCGCGCTTTGAGGGTAAGCTGAAAATCAAGCTCGGAATCGAAATCGGTATGCCGCACCATTTTCCCGAAAAATCAGAGCTGTTTTTTGAAGGAACCGATTTTGATTTTATTATATGCTCGCTCCACAGCCTGCATAAGGGAACCGATTATTATTTTATGGATTTTACAAATCTTGATATTGATAAGATTTTTAATGACTATTTTGAAGACCTTTACGTCATGGCGGATTATGATAATTATGACGTGCTGGGGCATTTGCCTTATCCGATGCGCTATGTTGCAAGAACATTCGGAAAGTGCGATATCACGCCGTATTACGACATTATGAAAAAAATCATGAAGCGGGCTATCGAAAAGGGAAAAGGCATAGAAATAAATACGTCCACGATGCGAAACGGGCTCGGGTTTTCAATGCCTCCGCTTGATATTGCCGTTATGTTTAAAGAGCTCGGCGGAGAATATATCACAATCGGAAGCGACGCGCATGCGCCCGACCAATTAGGGTTCGGGATTGCCGATGTTCGGAAAGAATTATTTGAGCGCGGAATAAAATATCTTACAGTGTACGAAAAACGGAAACCAAAACAAATTGCCATGTTTTAAATATTTTTAGGGATAGGGGAAATATTATAATGAGCGTTTCGGTTGTCAGATGCGCATCTTATAGCGATGCCTATAGCTCGGTTTCCGAGCTTGTTAAAAATCTCGGCGGAATCGAAAAGTTTGTAAAAGCGGGGCAAAGGGTGCTGATAAAGCCGAATTTGCTTATGCCGAAAAGACCGGATGAAGCGACAACAACACACCCCGCAATAGTTTCGGCGGTTGCGCGGATAGTAAAAGAAGCGGGAGCAACCGCGGTTATTGCAGACAGTTCGGGTGGTCCTTATAACGCGGCGATTATGGGCACGGTTTATAGAGTGTGCGGAATGACATCCGCCGCGGCGGAAAGCGGGGCGGAACTATATACCGCCTATAAATCAAGCCTGCGCGATTATCCGGAAGGTTTAGTCTGTAAGCAATTTCCTATTATCGATGCTTTTGCGGAGGCGGACGTTGTGATTAACCTTTGCAAATTCAAAACACATTCCTTTACCGGATTTTCTGGAGCTGTAAAGAATATGTTCGGGCTCGTCCCGGGACTTATCAAACCCGAGTTTCATTTTAGGTTCCCCGACAAAAAGACCTTTTGCGGAATGCTTGTCGATCTTTGCGAGTTTTCAAAACCGTCGCTTTCGATTATGGACGCAGTTGCGGGGATGGAAGGTAACGGCCCGTCCGGGGGCGACAGGGTGGAAATAGGGCTTCTTTTTGCAAGCGAAAGCCCCTATGAACTTGATCTCGCGGCGATTAGCGCGGCCGGATTTGGCACTGACGAAATTTTTACCTTGTCCGAATCTATAAAAAGAGGGCATATCCCGAAAGAAGCGGAAAGCCTGAATTTTATCGGCATGGAATATAAAGATATTAAAATAAAGAAGATAAAAAGAGCGGACGCGCACGAAAAGGTTTTTCCGAAGATGTTTAATTTTCTTGAAAAACCGCTTGCGCCGAAGCCGGTTATTATTAAAAACGGATGTATCGGCTGCGCGAAATGCGCGGAAAGCTGCCCGCCGGCCGCAATTAAAATAGAAAGCGGCAAAGCGGCAATTAACTATAAAAAATGCATCAAATGCTTTTGCTGTCAGGAGATGTGTCCGGTAAAAACTATTGAAGTAAAGCGGTTTTCGGTTTTCAAAATATAAAGAGGTGTTTTCGCGGTGAAAAAAATAAAAATTGCGGCATATGCAAAAATTAATCTATCGCTTGATATAACCGGCCTTCGAGAGGACGGCTATCATTTGATTGAAACGGTTATGCAGAGCATTTCGCTGCACGACACGGTAACGATAGAAAAAAACTCGCGAAGCGGCGAAATAAAACTTTTTTGCAATTTACCATATGTTCCTTGTGATGAGCGGAATGTCGCCTATAAAGCGGCGAAGCTGTTTTTTGAAATGACAGGGATAGATGATTGCGGCGTTTTTATTAATCTTAGAAAAAAAATACCGGTTGGCGCCGGCCTTGCCGGCGGAAGCTGTGATGCGGCCGCTGTAATCATGGGGCTGTCACATCTTTTCGAAGTAACCCTTTCGGAAGAGCAAATTGCAGAGCTTACTCTGTCTTGCGGTGCCGATGTTCATTTTTGCTATTACGGCGGAACGGCTATTGCGACAGGAATCGGCGAAGAGCTGGAAAGAATTCGCGGCAGGGAGGACTACAATATTGTTATTGCCAAGCCGCGAAAACCGATAAGCACAAAAAATCTTTATAATCTTTTTGATAATGAAGAAAAATCGGTGCAGGTAAATACAAAAGAAGTCATAGATGCGCTTGCCGAAAATGATTTGGCAAAACTTTCGGAAAATCTTCGCAATGTTTTGCAGAGCGCGGCAAACAAAATTTGTCCGCAAATCGAAGAATACCTGACGGCGCTGAAACAGAGCGGAGCGGTAGGCGCTTCCATGAGCGGCAGCGGCTCGGCAGTTTTTGCGATATTTGATTCGAAGGAAAAAGCGGCAAAAGCGGCCGAGACTTTAAAGGCGCTTTTTCAGGAGGCTTTTATATATAATGCCACGCCGGTTTCCGAGGGGCTAAAAATTATAGATTAAAAATTTTAAAACCTGTCAATGATAGATGTAAGTCATTATTGGGAGGTTTAAATTTGAAAAAACTGATTTTTATATCGCTTATGACAGGGGCACTTATCGCCGCGGCGTTTGCTTTTTTTGATGCGGCACAGACTTCGAAACATATTGCCGAAAGCGTTTTGCGGCTTCATGTAAGGGCAAACAGCGATGCCATAGGGGACCAAAAAACAAAGCTGCTTGTAAGGGACGCGGTGCTTGCAAAAACCGAAGGACTTGTTGAAAGTACGGACAATAGGACAGTCGCGGAAGGTAAAATAAAAAATAACCTTAATTTATTTGAAAATGCGGCGAACACGAAACTCGCGGAGCTCGGCGCCTCGTATACCGCGAAAGCGGTTTTTGAGAAAACCGGATTTCCGACAAAAGTTTACGGAGAGGTGAGGCTCCCCGCGGGAGAATATGACGCTCTTGTAATCGAGCTTGGGGAAGCAAAGGGGCAAAACTGGTGGTGCGTGATGTTCCCGCCGCTTTGCTATAACGGGGAATATACCGAAAATAAAGAAGCGGTCGCCGTTTTAAAAGGGAATTTAAACGAGGAAGAATTCTCGGTTTTGACCGGAGGCGAGCAAACGGTTGTGAAATTTAAAATTGTCGAAATGATAGGAAAGATATTAAGCATCGGGAATTAAAGAGGTAACTATGCTGAGGTTGATTTTGGGCAGGGCAGGAACGGGAAAAGCGAGCACGCTTTTCGACAGGATAATAAGCGTTCCAGAAAGCAAAAAGGTAATAGTTTTGGTGCCGGGCCAGTTTTCGGTATCAACCGAGCGCGCTTTGCTTGAAAAATCGGGCGGCGCGCTTTCCGCGAACTGTGAGGTCATGGGTTTTAGGCGGTTTGCGGAATACATATTAAGTAAAACAGGCGGCGCGGCGAGTTTCGTTGACGGCGACGCCACCTGCATTTTGATGCATCATGCGATGAAAAAGGTTTCGGGCGAGCTGACGTCGCTTAGAGGCAAGACAAGACAAGCCGGATTTTCACAGCGGCTTGTTTCGCTTTATAACGAGTTTACACTCGGCGAAATTTCCCCTGCGCGCATAAAAGAAAATGCGGAAGGGCAAAACGGGCTCAGCCGGGATAAACTTCTTGATTTATCGAAGATTTTCGAGGAATATGAAACGCTATTATCCCTTCGCGGGCGCGATCCGATAAAGATTTACGAGCTTGCAAAAGAAAAACTTTCGCAGGATTTTTCGGTGATGTGCGATACATATCTTTTTGTAGATGGATTTAAAGAATTTTCGCATGCGGAAGAAGAGCTGTTAAAGACGGTTATCTTGTCGGCAAAGGAAGTTTGCGCCGCATTTTGCTGTGACGGCATAAAGGGGACAAGACCTGTTTTCAGGCGGATTCGGTCGGTCGCAAAGCGGCTGTCCGATTTTGCGGAGCATAATAAAATTTCGGTTGATGTAATAGAGCAGAAAAACAAAAATAAATTTGCGCCGGGCATATCTTATGCCGAAGAAATTCTCTGCGATTTCGGAACTCAAAAAAAAGGCGATCCGGAAGGAATTTCCTTTACCTGCGCGGCAAATGCGTATGATGAAATCAGCTTTGCCGCTGAAAATATCTGCCGCCTTGTTCGCGAAAACGGATATCGCTTCCGCGATTTTACGATAATTGCAAGATCGCCGGAGCAATATAAAAGCATTATTGCCGCGGTATTTCCGAAATATAATATCCCATTTTATAATGACATAAAAAACAAAGCGGCAACAAAATCGCTTTTCACGGCGGTGCTGTCGCTTTTTGCGATTATTACAAAAGGCTTTACATACAGCGATGTTTTTTCCTTTTTAAAATGCGGGCTTGCGAACATTAGCGAAAGCGAGTGCGATATTCTTGAAAACTATGCATATTCATGGGATATCCGCGGCAAAAAAAGCTGGGAAAGCGATTTTTGCCGTTCGCCTAAAGGTTTTGCAAAGGACAGCGATAAAGCAAAAAAGGCAATTAATGAGATAAATGAGATAAGGAAAAAGGCGATTGCCCCGGTTCTGAATTTTTTGCAAGCGGCAAAAGGCGGCGGAGCAAAAGAAATTTCGGGAGCTATTTATTCTTTTTTATGCGAAATTTCGGCAAAAGAAAAATTAAAAGCCGGAAAAGCTACTTTGGAAGAAATGGGCGAGCTGAAAATCGCGCAGGAATACGCACAAATTTATGATATTATGATCGACCTGCTTGATAAATTTGCAAAATACAGCGACGATGGAATTTCAATTGAAGAGTATTTTGAGCTTTTCAAGCTTTTTGCAAGCGAAAAAGAAATCGGAACAATCCCGACCGCAAATGACGAAGTTGTTGTGGGCGGCGCAGAGGATATCCGCCGGACAAGGGGAAAATGCACTTTTATAATCGGCTTTGCCACCGGTGTTTTCCCGAAAGGAAGCTCGGAACAGGGAATTTTAAGCACAAAAGAGCGCGAGGCGTTTCCCGCAATCAGGCAAAACGATATTAAAACACTTTCAGAGCAGGAATGTTTTTATGTTTATTCATCGGTCGTTACGGCGGCGGAAAAACTCTTTATCAGTTTTCCTCGTGTTTTGGGAGGAACAGAGGGGCTTTCGCTTTCCTATATCGGCGAAATAATATTAAATAAGCTTAATATCGAAGTAGAATACCGAGAGGAAAAAGAGCTGAAATATCCGAAGGAAAAAATTTTGAGAATCGAAAGCCTTTCTTCGGCAGCTTCTGTGTATGCATCGCTTCCGAGCGGCGACGAGCTGAAAGCTATCATAAAACAACGGCTGGACGCTCAGAAGGGATATAAAGACGTTCTTGCCGCGCCGAAAAACGAAGAACCGGTTCTCGGGAAAGAAGCGGCGGAAAAACTTTATAATCAGGTGAATATCAGCCCGACATCGCTTGAAAAATTCGCAAAATGCAAATTTGCGTATTATTGCGAATATGGCCTAAAGGCAAAAAAACGCGAAAAATATGGATTTGCCGCGGCGGAAACAGGGACTTTTGTCCACTTTATTTTTGAAAAGGCGTTTGCCAAAGCGGAAGCAAATCGCGAAATTTACGGATATACAGGCGAAAAACTTGAAAATTTTATCGACAGCCTTGTTTTGGAATATATAAACGAATATTTACCCGACCTTGAGAGCTTTGACGCGAGGTTTCAGCGGCTTTTTGCGCGCGTTAAAGATGCGGTTTACACATATCTTTTGAATGCTTTTGACGAATTTTCGAAAAGCAAATTCCGGCCTGCGGTTTTCGAGCTTTCCATAGGCAAAAACGGCGACGTGATGCCGCTTGAATATTCGGACGACCGCACCTTTGTTTCGCTTAAAGGAATTGTGGACAGGGTGGATACATACGAAAAAGACGGAAAACTTTATTTTAGGATAGTTGACTATAAAACAGGTAAAAAATATTTTTCATTTAAAGACGTCAGCAGCGGGCTTTCGCTTCAGCTTCTTCTTTACCTTTTTGCCATCGCGCACGGCGGCAAAAGCTATTTCGGAAAGGAAATGAAGCCGGCGGGCGTGCTTTACAGCCTCGTGAAATTTGACGCAGTACACTGTGATGAGCGAAGCAAAAACAAAGAGCAAATAGCAAAAATGCAAAAAAAGGAAACAAAAGGAAGCGGACTTCTCCTTGATGATATTGAAATAATTAACGCAATGGATGAAAGCGGCGAATTTGATTCTCTGCCTGTTGCAATAAAAAAAGACGGAAATTTTGACGACCGCTCGATGGTAACAAGCGAAAAGGGGTTTGAAAAACTTGAAGAATATATTAAAAATATCCTGCTTGACAGCTGCGCGGCGATAAGCGAGGGCGAAATAGAAATTTCGCCGCTGATAACCGGAAGCGGAGGCGCTTGCGAATACTGTGACATGAATCCTATTTGCCGCTACGAAGGGGATAAAACAAGAAAACAGGAAAAGGTAGAGGCAAAGCAATTCCTCGAGTTTTTGAAAGGGGAAGAAGATGAGCAAATTTAGCTATACCGACGAGCAAATAACAGCGATAAGCGACGATGGCAACAGACTGCTTGTTTCGGCGTCTGCCGGCAGCGGCAAAACCGCCGTGCTTGTTGAACGCATATGTAAAAAAATTCTCGATGAAAATTTTCCTGTTGATATAAGCGAATTTCTCATCGTAACATTTACAAAAGCCGCGGCATCTTCGGTCATCGGAAAAATAACCTCCGCGCTATACAAAAGGCTCGCAAGCGATCCCGGAAACGAGCGGATTTTTGACCAAATTATGCGGGTTTCTAACGCGGAAATTTCGACGATAAATTCTTTTTGCCTTAATCTTTGCAAAAGTTATTACAATATTTTGGGAATAGCTCCTGATGTTCGGGTTATGGACGAGAGCGAAGCGGAACTTTTGAATGATGCCGCGCTTGACCGGCTTTTAACCGAGCTTTACGAAAAAGGCGATGCCGAGTTTTTTGATGTTGTCGAGTTTTTTTGCGATAAAAAAAGCGATGTAAAACTCGTTGAGCTTATTAAAAGCCTCGATAATTTTATGACCTCGATTCCAAGCCCGAAAGATTTTTTTGCGCGGCAGCTTGAAGTGTTCAAAACCGCCGCGGAAACTTCTGTATTTGAAGGTGCATACGGCGAGGAATTAAAAACCACGCTTTTGATGTATTGCGATCAGATTATGCACTATTGCGCGGAGGCAAAAAGGCTCGCGGCAACGGATGGCGAGCTTTCAAAGGTTGAGGAAAAATTCGAAGAGCTTTTCGGGCATTTTATTCTTGTGAAAGATTTTATAGCAAGGGAAAAATACGGTGACGCACGGCAGGCGTTCTTGCAAAGACCGAAAAAAAGCCTGATATTTCCAAAAGACTACAGCGATATTTGCTTAAAGGAAGAAATTCAAAATATAAATTCAAACGAGATAAAAGAATCAATTGATACGATTGCGGAATATTTTATGTTTTCCGAAGAAGACATAAAAGATGATTTTGAAAAACTTTTCCCGATTTTCAAAACTCTTTTTGATATTGAGCTTATTTATATAGAGCGGAAGTGGGAAGCACATTATAATGCGGGCGCACTTTCCTTTGCCGATTGCGAAAGAAAGGCATATGAGCTGCTTATTTCAAAATTTGATATAGAAAGCGGCACTTTTGAAAAATCGGAAATCGCTAAGAACATTTCGGAAAAATATAACGAGATTTTAATTGACGAATATCAAGATGTTAACGATTTGCAGGATCTTATCTTCAGGGCGATATCAAAAGACGAAAAAAATCTTTTTATGGTGGGCGATTTAAAACAGAGCATCTACCGATTTCGCCAGGCTGATCCGAAGATTTTTATGGACAAGCGCGCCGAAAGCAGCAGCACCGGCGAAAACGGGAAAAAGAAAATTTTTCTTCGCAGCAATTTTCGTTGCGCGCCGGCTATTATCGATTTTGTAAACTATTTTTTCGGGCTTTGTATGTCTAAGCAGGCGGGAGAAACGCCTTATGATACAGAGGAAATGCTTGTGTCTGGCCGCGAATTTTCAGATTATTCTCCGGTTGAGGTAAATATATTAAGCCTTCCAAGAAAGGAAAGACAGCGCGGTAACGCACCGGCACAAGAGGAGGAAGAAAGCGAGCCTGCCGAAGAAATTTCAGCGGTACAAACAGAGGCGGAAGAGGTCGCGAAAAAGATAAAAGAGCTTATTGACAGCGGCTTTAAAGTAACCGATTCCCGATCCGGAGAGAAGCGAGCGGTTCGCGCGCGGGATATAGTTATTTTGATGCGAAATCTGAAAAACAAAGCATACATATTCACCGCGGCACTTCAAAAACAAGGTCTTTTCGGTTATTGCGAGCAGGGCGACGCGTTTTTCACAAAGGAAGAAATTACCGTTGTTCGCGCCTTTTTGAATTGTATAGATAATCCGCTTCAGGATATCGAGCTTATCGGCGCGATGAGATCGGGCATGTTTGGCTTTAAAAACGAAGAGATAATCGAAATAAGGCTTTGCGCCAAGGATTGCACCTTTTATGAAGCGCTTACCAAGAGCGCGAAAACAAATAAAAAAAGCGCGGATTTTTTGAATACGCTCGGCAAATTCCGCGTTCTTTCAAAAAACATTCCGCTTTCGGAACTTATTTTAAAAATATATGAAGAAACTCTTTATCCCGAAAAGGTAGGGGCAATGCAAAACGGAAGCGTCAGGGCTGCTAATCTGCAGCTTCTTTATGACCATGCCGCAAATTTTGAAAGCACAGGAGCTTCCGGCGTTTTTGAATTTAACCGTTACCTCGAGGAGATTATCGAAAAAGGAAATGACATCAAAAGCGCGCGCGCCTTTTCCGAGGCGAGCGATGTTGTCAGAATAATCAGCATCCATAAATCAAAAGGGCTTGAATTCCCGGTGGTATTTTTGTGTAATTGCAGCGGAAGATTTAATAAAACCGATTTAAACGGCACGGTTTTAATGAACAAGGAAATCGGAATAGCATCAAAGATAAAAGACAGCGAAAAAATGATTTGCTATGATTCTTTTCCGCGAAAAATTATCAAAAGAAAAATGCTTAGAGAATATATTTCGGAAGAGCTCCGGTGCCTTTATGTCGCGCTTACAAGACCGAAAGAAAAGCTGATAATTTATATCAGAAAAGAGCAGGACAAAAACGGAGAGCTGAAACTTCCGACTGCGTTTTTGCAAGAGGGGAAAATACAGCTCGGAAAAATCTTGAACGCCGGAAATTTCGCCGAGTGGATATTGCTTGCGCTTTCAAGGCACGCAAGCGGCTATAAATTAGGAATTCCTTCCGTCGAATCAGGAAAACCGGTTCTTGCGGATTTTCCTATTGATATAAATATCATCGAGCCTTTCGGGGAAACAGAGGAGAGCGCCGCGGAAGAGCGGCATGAAAAACCCTATTATGGGAGTAACGCGGAAAAAATCATAGCGGAAAAACTTGCCTATAAATATCCGAACGAGGCGGCGACAAAAACCGCAGTCAAAATCACCGCGACCGATTTAAACGAAAAAGAAACAGATGCATATGACTTTGTGCGCGAGCCGGAATTTTTGAAAGGTGAGAAAGCAAACGCCGCCGAAAGAGGAACGCTGCTTCACAAGATTTTGGAGCTGATCCCTATAGGAGCTACGAGCTCAAAAGACACCGCCGAAAGCGCGATTAAAATATTGGTGGAAAAGGAATTTATTACCGACGAAGAGGCAAAGACGGTACCGATAAATCTTCTTCTCGAATTCGGGAAATCCACGCTCGCAAAGCGAATAATTGCAGCTGACGAGGTGTATAGGGAACAGCGGTTCGAGGTTTTGCTTGACGAAAATGATTTTGCGGCGGCAGGCGCAAGTTATGAAACACACGGAGAAAAGGTTATTTTGCAAGGCGTTTTCGACCTTGTTTTCTTAGAAAACGGAAAATATTATATCGTTGACTTCAAAAGCGACTCCACAAGGCACAGCGAAGCGGAAATGGCGGAAAATTACCGTATTCAGCTTTCTTTGTATAAAAAAGCGGCGGAGAAGATTTGGGGCGAAAAAGTCGCAAATCCGATACTTTACTGGCTCACAAACAGCAGGGAAATCGATATACCCTCTATAAAATAAAAAATGCTTGCATAATATGGCGCGCTTATGCTAAAATACTCTAAGAATGTTTGAAACTCGAGAAAGAGGTGAATAGAAATGAAGGAAGGACTTCATCCGGTAAGCAATAAAACTACAATTAAATGTGCTTGCGGCGAGGTTGTTGAAACTTCGTCAACAGCAAAGGATATTAAGGTTGAAATATGCTCCAAGTGCCATCCTTATTACACAGGCAAACAAAAGCTTGTTGATACAGGCGGCCGTGTTGACAGATTTAAAAAGAAATTTAATATCGAATAAGAAAAAAGCCCTGCATCAGCAGGGCTTTTCTTTTTTTATTTATTTATAAGTTCCTTTATTTCGCCAAGGCGGGCAAGAGTATCTTCGTATCCCGCGTTATATAACGCTTTTAGCTTGTCGGCGTTTTTTTCAAAACTGCTTACTCCGAGAATGCTTTTCGGCGAGAGCATAATTGCCTTTCCGGTTTTTTCCAGATTTTCGCAAAATTCCATCTGCCGGTTATATACATGAGAACGGTTGATAAAAGTATAGGCAAAAGCTTTCGAGCGGCGGCGAAGTATGTTGTAAAGCCGGGCATCGACATCCGCGACGCCTTTGCGGGTTCCCTTGGGGCGGGTGGTAATTATCAGGTTAAACTCATTTCCGTCCTCAAGCGATTTTTCGATAGGAATCGGGCAGGATATGCCGCCGTCATAATAAAGCGCGTCTTTGAATTTTATCGCAGGGAACATGAAAGGAACCGCGCAGGTGGCGCGGATAAGAGTGCTTTTTTTATCCACTTCCGCCTTGCCGAAATATTCGATTTTGCCGGTTTTAAGCGAAGTTATTCCGGTAAAAAGCTCGCTTTCGCTGGCATAAAAGGTCTCAAAATCAAAGGGCACTAGCTTGTTCGGAATCTCGTCAAAAACAAAACTCAGGTTCATTATCGACCGAGTTTTTAAAAAGTTGCGGTAGCCGATATAGCGCGGATCGCCGCAGTATTTGGTATTCAGCTCAAGGTTTCGGCCGCGCTGCCTGCTGACATAGCTGCAGGAGTTTGCGCTGCCCGCCGAAATTCCGTAAACAGTTTTAAATAATAGGTTGTTGTCAAGTAAAGCGTCAAGCGCTCCGGCGGTGTATAAACCGCGCAGCGCACCGCCTTCACAAACAAGTGCCGACATATTATCATCTCCAATTATTACATTATATAATAGTTTGAAAAATAAAAAAAGCTTCACAAAACCGGATTTCTGTGTTAAGATAAATAAATTAAAAAGATTCGAGGTGAATTTGTGAGTTTTTTAATGGCGCAACAACCCACATCAGGTAACAGCATGATGTCGATGCTCGGTATGCTGCTATCCATCGCTTTGATGTTCGGCCTTCTTTATTTCCTTATGATAAGACCTCAGAAAAAAAGAGAAAAAGAAGTAGCGAATATGAGAAGCAGTATTGAGGTTGGCGATGAGGTAACTACAATCGGCGGAATTGCCGGCAGAGTTGTCAGCATAAAAGACGATTTCGTTACAATTGAAACCGGCGCGGAGAAGAATAAAATCAAGTTTATGCGTTGGGCGATTCAATCAAAAGAAACAAACATATAGTATATAAAAAATCCCGCTTTACGGCGGGATTTTTTTTGCCGATTTTGTTTATTGGAACCGAATTGTGTGAATATTTTTTGCCTTCCTTAAATAGTATTGTATAAATACTTTTAAAGGGGCATGAAAATGGCAAGAAAGTTTAGACAGCGCGAAGATACCGATAAAAGCGGCGGCAAATTTTACGGCTTTCTTTTCGGCGCGCTTACAGGTATAATCTCGGCGATATGCTTTGCGGGGCTTTTTGCACTTGTCATCAGCAAAAGCGATCTTGGGGAAAACGCGATTACGTTTGCTTCATACGGCGCCGCCGCACTCGGCGGGCTGATATGCGGCGCAAACTGCGCGAAAAAGATAGGAAGCAAAGGACTTCTTTGCGGGCTCGGAGCGGGAGTTATAATGGCGGTACTGCTTTTTGCCTGCGGAATCGCGCTTACGGGATTTAAGGGAACCGGGGGCGTGATAATGCCTCTTGTCGCGATTGCCGCCTCGACGGTAGGCGGAGTTGTGGGAGTGAATTTCAAAAAATAAGAAAAGCCCTTGCGAAAAAGCAAGGGCTTTTAATTTTATAAATCTATCTGCTTTGAACCTTAGCTGTTCTTCCGATTTTTGTGTTGTCCTTACGGCGGTCGGTTAGCTCGAAAACGGGATTAACAGCAGATTCAGCGCGGTAATCTTTGCCTTTTTCTTTTTGGTGGCGGCTTATTACCGCATGGCTCGGCACATTTGCGATCGGCTGGTTAACAATATCCTGATAGAAAAAGAAATTATGGTCGTCCGGCAATGCGCTGACCTCATTATAGCTTTCCCCGTCCGAAGTCAGCTCAACCTGATTTTCGAGAATATCGCGTACATAGCTTCGCGTATCTTCGAATTTCAAAAGTTTCGGGAATTCTTTTTCTCTGATATATTCGGCGTAATCTTTTTTCTCGTATTTTTCGAGGAGATAGACAGCGTGCTGCAGATGCGCGAGTTCTTGATTTAAGTGCAGTTCCCAAATTGACTTCAAGTTTTTATCGGTTTCGTCTTCGTAAAATGAATAATACAGGTAGCATTCCATATATTCCTGCATCAGCATGCATTCGAGATAGGTGCTTTTCGGATCGAGAAGCGAGCCGTAGTGGGAAACATGCTGTTCCTCGATAAGCGCGATTTCCTGATAAAGTTTTCGCCCTATATCGTTTTCGTAAGTGTTGCCGGCGTTCATATAGAAATTCATCGTCTGCTGCTCCGCCGCCGTGATTATCATCGTGTTTAATATAGAACGCAAATTTGCCTTTTTAAAATTCAGCGGAGCTTTGACAGAGTCGGCGGGATAGCGGTGCTCCGATATTGTCGGCCGTCCGGGAGTAATATCGACGTAATTTAGGACAAGTTTATGAGCGGGAATATCGCCGTCGATGTCAAGAAGGTTAGCATAGCGGTAAAGATGATCAAAATCCTCGAGCAGGGCAAAATCAAGCGCGGCCTTCACCTGGCTGTCCGGCTCGTTTTTGGCGAGCCATGCAGTCAAATCGACAGCGACATGCTCATAGCCTATCGTAGTTTCAAGCACGGTTTCATCAAGCGGCTTCAGCCAGTTTATATGTTTTTGCTGCTGCTGTTCTATCATTCTTGAGATGGCGATTTCGCGGCGGAGATCGTTGTTTGTGCAATGGCGGTGAAAATTATGGGAGTTCATAACGGCGAAAACTTCAATTCCGTTCATAAGGATTATTCTGAGTTTTGAATAGGGGTCGACATTATATTTTGAATATGACTTCGGATAAATCGCTTTCCAATCAAAAAAGCAATCGTCGATTTTTGCCACTTTTTCTTTAAACGGATTAAACATAAAAATTCCTCGCAAATATTTTTTTCTATTATTTGCATTAATTGAGGTTTTTATTCATTTTTAGCTTAATATCACCGTTTTTGATAAGATTTTTCAGAATTATCAGGCAAAGAGGGAGAACGAGCATTCCGATAACGCCGAAAAGTTTTAAACCGACATAAATAGATATAAGCGTCAGAAGCGGATTGAGGCCGATTTGCTTTCCGATAACTTTTGGCTCTAAAATCTGGTGAGTTGCGATATTTATAATATAGAGAATCAGCATATAAACCCCGCTTTTTACATCGCCGCTTGCAAAGGCGATTATTGCCCAAGGGACTGCAATCGTGCTGATTCCGACAATCGGCAAAATATCTATAAAGCAGATTATCAGCGAAAGGGTAAAGGCGTAGGGCATCTGCATAAGCGTTAAAATGATGAAAACTTCGAAAAAAGATATAATAAGAATTATCGAGTAGCCTTTTATCATTTTTCCTATGCTTACAATGATTTTGCTGAAATGAAGTGCGAACCCGTCAACGATTTTTTTCGGGATAAAACGGCGAAGGGATTCTTTTGTCAAATCAAAATACGAGGTGCACAAAAAACACGCGCCGACCGTCGCAACGACAAAAATGAGGGCGTTTGGAAGCCCGGCGATAAAACCGCCCGCTTTCGGGATAAGGGAGAGAAGAAAATCTCCGGCAGAGCCGATAAATTTGGACGCGGAGGTATTTATACTTTCGATAAAAAAGTTCGCTATGTCGGGATTAATGCGCTCTACCGATAAAAAAAGTTTATCGATAAAGTCCGAAATCATGCCGGGCAGTATGTCGACTATAACCGGCAAAACCGAATAAAAACGCTTTAGCTCATTAATAAGCATGGCGAAAATACCGTAAACAAGAATGAAAAAAACAAAAAGCGCGCCGATAACCAAAATCGGGGCGGCAAAATTTTTCAAAAATTTATTTTTCGTTTTTAGATAGCGGACCGGCTTGCGAAGCATATAAGCGACGAGGAACCCTATAATAAACGGGATAAAAAGGGGCAGGCCGAACCTAATGGCACAATACATCAAAGCCGCTGCAACAATATAGAAAGCGGTGTTTATAAGAAATTTACTTTTAAGCGGCAAATCTATTAGCATTTTGGCCCTTTCGAAACTTTTAATATATTAATTGTGCGAGTTGTATAGTTTTTTATTCAATAAACTGAAAAATTGTTTATTTTTTTACTTGCATGACCGCTCCGCATGTGATATATTACACAGAGCAAGCACAAATGTCTTTAGGAGGAATACAATATGAAGACCGATGAAACATTGTATTTAGTGGACGGTTCTGTCTTGCCCTCGGTTTATATCAGCGTTGTTAAGGCAAAGAAAATGCTGAGTTCCGGCCAGGCAAAAACAATAGGCGAAGCGGTGGCGAAAACAAATATTTCGCGAAGCGCGTTTTATAAATATAAAGACCATGTCCATACTTTCAGCGATAAAAGCATCGGTCAGATTTATACGCTTAACGCAACTCTTGCCGACGCGCCGGGGGTTTTGCAGGCGATGCTTGCGGTTTTTGCCAATATGTCTTTTAATGTTTTGACGATAAACCAAAACATTCCGTATAACGATATTGCCCCGGTTACAATTTCGTTTTGCGCGGTGGGTATGGATAACTCTGTCGAGCTGCTTATTAAAAAGCTGAAGAAAATAAACGGGCTTTTGGAAGCAAACTTGGTGGGAAGCAAATAGATTGGAGTAGAGGAAATGATAAAAATTGCGATTTTGGGGCATGGAGTTGTCGGCTCGGGTGTTGTCGACGTTCTAAACCAAAACAAACTGCATATCGCACAAAAAGCGGGGCGGGAAATTATAATAAAATATATTCTCGATTTGCGCGATTTTGACCTGCCATACAGCAATATTTTTGTAAAAGATTTTAATTTGATTTTAAGCGATCCCGAGATCGCGGTTGTTGTCGAGACTATGGGAGGGTTGCATCCCGCTTATGATTTTTCGAAAGCCGCTCTTTTGGCGGGGAAAAGCGTTATTACATCCAACAAAGAAGTCGTCGCCGAAAAAGGAGCAGAGCTTCTTGAAATCGCGCAAAAAAATAATGTGAATTATCTTTTCGAGGCGAGCGTCGGCGGCGGAATACCGATAATAAGGCCGCTTGACCAGTGCCTTGCGGCAAATAACGTAAGCGAAGTTGTCGGAATTCTCAACGGCACAACGAATTATATTCTGACAAAAATGCTAAACGACGGCGCGGATTTTGAGAGCGCGCTGCTTGAAGCGCAGGAGAAGGGATACGCGGAAAAAGATCCTTCGGCGGACGTTGACGGGCTTGACGCCTGCCGGAAAATTTGTATCCTCGCTTCGCTTGCTTTCGGACGGCAGGTTTACCCCGAAAGTATTTATACCGAAGGGATTCGGGGGATAACTTCGGCCGATGTAGAATATGCCAAAAAGCTCGGCGGCGTTATAAAACTTATAGGAAAAACAAAAGAACGGCAAAATGGCAACGGCAAAATCGCGGCGATGGTTGCGCCGCACATCGTTCCGGAGAAAAGCCTTATTTCCAAAGTGGACGATGTTTTTAATTGCATAATGGTGCGCGGCGATGTTCTCGGCGATGTCCTTTTTTACGGAAAGGGCGCGGGGAAAATGCCGACAGCCAGCGCGGTCGTCGCTGATGTAATCGACGCGGTAAAACATATCGGTGCCCGCAAAAACATCTACTGGGTGGATGCCGGTCCCGAGGCTGTTTTGGAAATAGATAAACTTAGAAATAAGTTTTTGCTAAGGTTTAAAGGCGGAAATGTTCCGGAAAGACTGCAGGGCGGCGAAAAAATTGACGCGGGCGTGCCGGGTGAAATCGGATACTTAACCGAGAAAATCACCGAGGCTGAATACAGGGAAATCAAAGGGGAAAAAGACTTTATTTCGGGAATAAGAATTTTACTATAAAGGAGCAAATAATGAGTTTAATTGTGCAAAAATTTGGCGGCAGTTCGGTTGCCGACAAAGAGCGGCTTTTCAGAGTTGCCGGGATTGTATCGGAAACTTATAAAGCCGGGAATGATGTCGTTGTCGTTCTTTCCGCGCAGGGAGACACGACAGACGACCTGATTGAAAAGGCGAAAGAGATAAGCTCGAAGCCCTCGCGCCGCGAGATGGATATGCTTCTCTCGACGGGCGAACAAATTTCGATATCTCTGTTTGCGATGGCGCTTGAAACGATGGGGCTACCCGTTATTTCTCTGCTTGGCTGGCAGATTGGTATGGCGACCGATTCGAATTACAGCCTTGCAAGGATAAAGAGAGTCGACACCGAGAGACTTCAAAAAGAGCTTGATGACCGCAAGATTGTTGTTGTCGCCGGATTCCAGGGGATAAACAAATACGACGATATTACAACCCTCGGCAGGGGCGGTTCGGATACTACGGCGGTTGCTATTGCGGCAGCGCTCGGCGCAGATTTGTGCCAAATTTATACCGATGTCGACGGCGTTTATACAGCCGATCCGCGAATTGTAAAAGGTGCGCGGAAATTAGAAGAAATTTCGTTTGACGAAATGCTTGAGCTTGCAAGCCTCGGCGCGAATGTTCTTCACAACCGCTCGGTAGAGCTTGCAAAAAAATATGATGTAAACATGGAAGTTGTTTCGAGTTTTATAAAAGAAAAAGGTACGAAGGTTAAGGAGGCCAATAAAGTGGAAAAAATGCTTGTTAAAGGTGTTGCCAAAGATGATAATGTTGCGAGGATTTCGCTTGTAAGCGTGCCGGACACCCCCGGAATCGCGTTTAAAATTTTCTCGGCGCTTGCGGCGAAAAAAATCAACGTTGATATAATTTTGCAGTCGATCGGAAGAGGAGAAACAAAGGATATCAGCTTCACAATTCCGAAAAATGAGCTTGAAGTTGCGCTTGATGTGCTTGCACCTATCGCTGAATCGCTTGACGCGGAAAAGGTTATTCACAGCGAGGATGTAAGTAAAGTTTCGGCTGTCGGCGCCGGAATGGCGAGCAATCCGGGTGTTGCGGCGAAAATGTTCGAAGCGCTTTCAGATGCGAAAATCAATATCCAGATGATTTCGACAAGCGAAATTAAAATATCGGTTCTTGTTGCCAAGGCGGAAGCGGACAGAGCGCTAAACGCGATACATGATAAATTTATATTTTAAAAATAATAAAATAATTTTAATGCCCGGGCTTTAAAGTCCGGGCATTTTATGTTAAAATATTTTGGAAAATATTTACCATGGGTGTTTTATGAAAAAAGTTGAAATTTTAGGGCTGAATTTTGCGGATACCAATCTTTCGGGCGCGCGCGAATTTGTTTTTGACAGGCTTGAGCGCGAAACGACGACCATGGTGGTCACCGCAAATGCCGAATTCGGCAAGCTTGCCCTTGAAGATGAAAAAATAAGAGATTTATATAATGGCGCGGACCTGCTTGTCGCTGACGGCGCCGGCGTTGTTTTGGCGGCTAAAATTTTGGGAAAAACTTTGCAGGGCAAGGTTGCCGGAGTGGATTTGGCTGCGGAAGTCGCAAATACCGCCGCGGAAAAGGCGTTGCCGCTTTTTTTGCTCGGAGGTAAGCCGGGAATCGCGGAAGCGGCTGCCGAAAATCTGCAAAAAAAATATCCTGGGCTTTTGATTGCAGGAACGGCGGATGGTTATTTTAGCAGCGACGGGGAGCGAGCTCCGCTAATAAAAAACAGCGGTGCAAAAATCGTCTTTGTCTGCCTCGGCTCGCCGAAACAGGAATATTTTATTAAAAACAATTATTCGCTCTTTGACGGAATGCTTCTTATCGGGCTCGGCGGGAGCCTTGATGTATTTGCCGGAGTTTCAAAACGCGCTCCGGATTTTTTCGTTAAATGTAACCTCGAGTGGTTCTATCGGCTGATAAAGCAACCGAGCAGACTCGGACGTATGATGAAACTTCCCGCATATGAATTTGAGGCGGTAAAAGCGAAATTATTTAAGAAAAAGGGGAAATGACATGAGCGCAAAGGTAACGCTTATAACCCATACGCCAGAGCCGGAAAAGGTGATTGCCGCCGCGGCGAAACTTTGTTACAGCGCAGTCGGTATCGAGGCATTGCAGGAAAAAATCGATGCAAAAAGCGCCGCGGATTTCGTGCTTATGCTCGGCGAGCTCGGGCATGAAAGCCCTATCGAGCATGTCTCGTTTACCTTTGGAATCGAGGGAGTTTCAAGGGCGCTTTTGGCGCAGATAACGCGCCACAGAATAGCGTCGTACAGTGTTCAAAGCCAGCGATATGTTGAAAAAGCGGATTTTGCTTATATTACACCGCCCGAAATTGAAAAAGATGAAGTAGCGGCGAAGGAATTTCAAAAAGCGATGGATATCGCAAAGGAAAGCTATAATAAAATAACCGAAATCCTGTTTCATAAGCATTTGGACGAGCTTATGAAATCGGGCATAGACGAGAAAAAGGCAAAAACCGCCGCGAAGAAACAGGCGATAGAAGACGCGAGATTTGTGCTTCCCAATGCATGCGATACGCGTATGATTATCACCATGAACGCCAGAAGTTTGATGAACTTTTTCCGCCACCGCTGCTGCAATCGTGCACAGTGGGAAATAAAAGACCTTGCCGATAAAATGCTTGATCTTGTCCGCGAAGCGGCGCCGACGCTTTTTTCAAAGGCCGGTCCGCCGTGTGCCGCAAAGCCTTGTCCCGAGGGGAAAATGTCCTGCGGAAAACAGGCGCAGATGCGCGAAAAGTATAGAATTAAAGAGGATTAAATGGGTAAGCTGATTGTTATTGACGGCATAGACGGCGCGGGCAAACAAACTCAGGCGGAAATCCTTGTGACGTCGCTGAAGCAGCGCGGTTATGATGTGAAATTCATAACCTTTCCGACCTATCAAAAATCCTCTGCGCTTGTCGAGATGTATCTCGGGGGAGAATTCGGGGAAAATGCTGCTTCGGTGAACGCTTATGCCGCGTCTGTGTTTTTCGCGGTTGACAGGATAGCTTCGTTTCTTCGCGAATGGAAGAACGACTATGAAGGCGGAAAGATAATCGTTTGCGACCGCTACACCACGGCAAATGCCATTCATCAGCTTTCAAAAATTGAGCGCGGGGAGTACGACGAATATTTAACTTGGCTTTGCGAATTTGAATACGGAAAGCTTGGACTTCCGAAACCGGATATCACGATATTTCTCGATGTACCGGTCGAAGTTTCGCAAGGTCTTTTATCGAAACGGTATAAAAGCGTGGAAAGCAAAAAAGATATCCATGAGAAGGATTTGGAGTATCTTTATAAATGCCGCGAGGCGGCGGCATATTCTGCTGAGAAACTCGGTTTTTGCGTAATTGAATGCACCGAAAACGGTGAGATGAGAAAAGTAGAGGAGATTGCGGAAGATGTCCTTCAAAACACGCTTTCCGCGCTAAAATAATGCTTGAATTAAGACCTATAGAAATAGAGGACAGAGAAAAAATACTTCCGCTGCTTAAAAATAGCGGGGCGATGGCATGCACCTCGAATTTTGCAACTGCATTCATTTGGGGAAAATGCTATGACTCGCGCTTTGCGATAACAAGCGACAGAGTGGCTGTTTTCAGCCGCATGCCAGACAGGATTGCCGCTTATCCTCCTTTCGGAACAGGGGATTTAAGAAGCGCCGTTCTCGATATTATTGAATACTCAAAAAGTACAGGTTTGCCGTTTTCTTTTTACGGAGTCGAAGAAAAAATGGCGCAGGAGATTTTGGATTTAAACCTTGGTTTTGAAAAAATCGAGCGGCGGGATTACAGCGATTATCTTTACGATAGAGAAACTCTTGCGAGCTTAGCGGGAAAAGCCTTTCACGGCAAACGCGGGCATCTGAAAAAATTCAAAAGCACCTATAATTATAAGTTTAAAGCAATCGAAAAAGAGGATATTGCTGACTGTCTACTTATAAATGAAGAGTGGGGAAAGGAACACGGCGTTAGCGGAGAGGTAAGTTACGAAAAAGAGTCGCTCGCCGTATCAGCTTGCCTGTCTAATTTTGACGAGCTCGGCGCTTTCGGCGTTATTGTAAGGGTAAACGGCAAGCCGGCAGCGTTCACCATTGCTTCGAGAATGTCCGGTAACAGCGAAGTTATAGACGTTCATTTTGAAAAAGCAGTCGCAAATTATAACGGCATTTACGTCTTTATAAATAACGAATTTGTAAATTCGCTTCCGGAGGATATAAAACTTATCAACAGGGAAGAGGATTTAGGGATTGAAGGGCTTCGCAAGGCAAAACTTTCGTATCATCCGGAGATTATTTTGCCGAAATATGAAATGAGGCTTTCGTAATGGTTTATGTTGTTCTTGCAGACGGTTTCGAGGAAATCGAGGCAGTCGCTCCTATTGACATTCTTCGCCGCGGCGGCGCCAAAGTTTGCGTTGCCGGGTTTTCGGAGTATATTACAGGCTCACACGGTATAAAGATTGCCGCGGAAATTTTACTCGATGAAATCGACCTTTCGGCGGCGGAAATGATAATTTTGCCGGGAGGTCCGGGGCATAAAATCCTTAAAGACTCGAGCGTGCTTTCAGAAATTTTAAAAAATGCCGCAGAAAAAGGCGTTACGCTTGCGGCGATTTGTGCCGCGCCGACCGTTCTTGCCGGTTTTGGGCTTTTAGACGGAGTAAAGGCGACCTGCTTTCCGGGCATGGAAAATTTGCTTGCTTCCGCTGTTTTCACCGATGCGGAAACGGTTTTTGACAAGAATATTCTAACTTCGAAAAGTGCAGGAACCGCTACCGCATTCGCGCTTCACGCGCTAAAAATTTTAAAGGGCGAGGCCGTGTCAAATAAAGTCAGGGAAGAAATAAAATATGCCGAATTTTAACCTGCGTGAGGCGAAGACAAAGCTGCGCCAAGAGATATTGACCGCTCGCGGAAAGATAGAGGAAAAGGCGGAAAAAGACAGGCGAATATGTGAAAAAATATTAAATGCCAATTCCTATAAAACAGCCCGATCGGTGCTTTTGTATCATCCGCTTGAAAAGGAAATAAACATCTTGCCGGTAATCGAAGACGCGCTTGCATCGGGCAAGACGGTTGCGCTTCCAAGATGCGGCGGAACAAGGGAAATGCGATTTTATATTATTTCAAGCCTTGCGGACTTGGAATCGGGCAAATTTAATTTGTCAGAGCCGAAAGAAGAATGCGAAGAGGCGAAAACCGAGGATTTTGATTTCTGCCTGCTTCCGGGGCTTGCTTTTGACAAATACGGATACAGATTAGGCTATGGAAAAGGTTATTATGACAACAATATGTCGGAGTTTTCGGGAATAAAAATGGGCGCTGTATATGCCGAGTTTTTATATGAAACTTTGCCCCGTGGAAAATTTGATTTTCCCGCAAATATCATTGTTACCGAAAAGATGATTTTTCCGGCAAAATTAGCAAAAGGGTGGTAGATTGCGATAACTAAAATAAAAATTGATAAATTTGCGGCGGGACCGATGGCGTTTTCGTTTTTATTTCTGATTCTTTTTTCGGTGTTCCGCGAAAATATTATAGATTGGCTGAAAGTTCATTTTAGCGAAACAGGCGCGGTGCTCGCTTTAGGCATAGTCGGCGCGGCTGTTCTGCTTGTTCCCGCGTTTTTCATGATGTCGAAGGAAAAAGCGCTTGTTCCTGTTTGCATCGAGCACTATAAGGGGAAATCTTTTATAATCCTTTCGGCGGTGACCGCCGCGGCGGCCGCGGTTTTTATATCGCAGATTCAGGCTATGCTCATTTCCTCTGCGACGGCTGAGGAAATGAATGTCGCAAGCGGCGGAGTTTTGTTTGCATATTACATATCTTTTTCGCTTGTTCCCGCGATTTGCGAAGAGATTTTTCTCCGCAAGGCCGTATTAGTGCATGTTTCAAAAAGATACAGCTCGATTTTCGCGATTTTGCTTACAAGTTTTTATTTTGCCATTTTGCACGGAAACATGTATACTTTTATTGCGCCGTTCATTATCGGGATGATTCTCGGATTTTCGGTGCTTGTAACAGGAAAGCTGTGGCCCGCGCTGACAATACATATTTTTGTCAACAGCTATTCTTTTTATTTCGAAAGCAAGCTCGGGGCAAGCGATATAACCGATGCACGGCTTATTTTCTTTTTATTTAATATGTTTGTTTTGCTTATCGGCGGGTATTTTCTGCTTAATTCCTATTCGAAAAACCGCGATAAGTTGAGGTTGCCGGTCAAAGGCGGGCTAAAGTCCGCATTTTCCGAGCTTCTGAAAACAAGAAATTCGTTTTTCATAATCTTGGCGATGATTGCGGCATATATTATTTTCAATGTTCTTACGGCTATTTTGTAAGGAGGCAATATGAACAGACCGACAAAAAATTCAAATAAAAATGAAGGCGCAAGCTCGGGGAAAAAGGAATACAGCTCGACGCTGCGCTATATGATAACGATTATTGTAATCGCGGCCGTCCTTTCGATTTTTCCCATAATGGTGGCGAAAGACGCTTTTGCGCTCGGTAAAAAAAGCGTGACCGCCGATATAACGATTACCGATACAACAGAATTGCGCGATATCTCGGCCGAGCTTAAAAAAGACGGAATAATTAACTTTCCCTTTGCTTTTGAGCTTTTTGCGAATATCACAAAAAATACCGAAAAATTTAAAACCGGCACTTTTTCACTGAATTCGGAAATGGACTATCTTTGGATTTGTTCGGTGTTAAAGAGCAAACAGTCAAACAAGGAAACGGTTTGGGTTACTATCCCGGAAGGATTTGAGATTCGCGAAACCTTTGCGCGGCTCGAAGAAAAAGGCGTATGTAAGGCTGATGACCTTTACAAGGCGATGCAGGAAAGCGAGTTTGACTATCCGTTCCTCAAAAACCTGCCCAAAAGAGAAAACCGCCTTGAGGGCTATCTTTTCCCCGACACATATGAGTTTTATAAAAACGAAACACCGGAAAATGTCATAAAAAAGATGCTTGCAAACTTCGCCTTGAAATTTGATGAATCGATGGAAGCGTCGGCAAAAGAAATGGGCATGAGTATCGACGAGGTTGTCATCCTTGCTTCGATTGTCGAGCGCGAAGCGGCAAATGACAATGAACGCGAAAACGTCGCCTCGGTATTTCTTAACAGGCTTGACAGTTCGAATTTGCCGTATTTGCAGTCCTGCGCCACGGTGCAGTATATCCTAAAAGAGCGCAAAGCTGTGCTTTCGATTGCCGATACAAAAATCGACAGTAAATATAACACTTATAAATACAAAGGACTTCCGGTTGGGCCGATTGCCGCGCCCGGAAAAGCTTCGATTGATGCTGTTTTGGCAAATCCGAAGACAGATTATTATTTCTTCTGCGTCAGCGGCGACGGCAAAACAAACGTCTTTGCAAAAACGCTTGCCGAGCATGAGCAGAATATTAAAAATTCCAAAAACTCAAGCGGAACCGGAACGGTATCATAATGCGCAAGATTGAATTGCTCGCTCCTGCGGGCTCGCTTCAAAAACTTAGAATAGCAATTAAATACGGTGCGGATGCTGTTTATGCGGGCGGGAAGAATTTCTCGCTCCGCGCTTTTGCGGAGAATTTTTCGCTTGAGGATTTTAGGGCGGGCGCCGAATTTGCTCACGCAAGTAATGCGAAAATTTATGCAACGCTCAATATTTACGCCCGCGACAGCGAGCTTGCCGCCATCGGCGAATATGCGAAAGAACTTTTTAGCGCGGGGGTAGACGCTGTTTTGGTCAGCGACCTTGGTGTGCTTGAAACGGTGAAAAAAGCGGCGCCGAAGCTCGAAATTCATATTTCGACGCAGGCAAACACGGTGAATTCGGCGGCAGTTCGGGCATGGAAAGATTTAGGGGCGAACCGCGTCGTTCTTGCAAGAGAGCTCAGCCTTTCGGAAATTTCAGAAATCTCGAAAAATGTCCCGGATGTCGAGCTTGAAGCGTTTATTCACGGTGCGATGTGCATTTCTTATTCGGGAAGATGCCTTTTGTCAAATTATCTTACCGGCAGAGATAGTAATGCCGGCGAATGCGCCCAGCCATGCAGGTGGGAGTATAAAATCAGCGAAACAAAGCGCCCGGACCAAGAATTTGAAATTCGCGAGGACGAGCGAGGCACGTATATCTTAAATTCAAAGGATTTATGCCTTATAAACCGAGTTCCCGATTATATAAAGGCAGGTATAACGAGCTTTAAAATAGAGGGAAGGGTTAAGAGCGAATACTATGTCGCCACCGCCGTTTCGGCGTATCGGAAAGCGATTGACGCATATCTAAACGGTTCCGAGATAAACGAAGATTTATATTCGGAGCTTTGCAAGGTAAGCCACCGCCGTTTTTTTGAGGGATTTGCGGACGGCAGAAGGGACGACAGCGAATTTCATGACGATTCGGGATATATCAGAGAATACGAATACAGCGCAATTGTTATTGAATATAACCGCGAGAGCGGCCTTGCGCTTTGCGAGCAGCGCAATAAGTTTGAAAAAGGAGACATGCTTGAAGCAATCATACCGGGAAGAGGGCATTTGGAATTCAAGGCGGAAAAAATATTCGATGCCGAAATGAACGAAATAAAAAGCACTCCACACGCGATGATGAAGTTTTACATCGAAATGCCCGAAGAGACTAGCGCCGACTCGCTTATCCGCAAAAAATTGGTTTAGTGATTAAAAAATCAAAAAAAGCACACACTTCTTTTGTGAGGTGTGTGCTTTGTTTTATAAAAGATCGACAATAGTTTTTATAGTTTTCTGCATGATGTTTTTGCTTGTTTTAGGCAGATTATTCTTTCTCGCGTTTTTTAAAAGCGAGGAACTTTCGGCCGCTGCGGTAAACGCGCAGACAAGAGCGATAACAATAGCAAAAACCAGCGGAACGATATATGACCGAAATCTTAAAAAAATTACGAATACCAAAACGGAAAAACTTGTTTTAATAATTCCGTCTAATATTTCAAATCCGCGTGAAACCGCGCTATCAATAGCGATTAATTGCGGGGGAAACTCGGATTTATACGAAAAAAACATTAAAAACAACAAAATTTTCACCGTAAAACTTATTGACATCACAGCCGATATTCCGGGCGGGATTTTATTTTCCGCGCCTGCCAAAAGCGAAAAACCGATTGCCTCGCATCTAATTGGCTACAACGACGGCGACGGAAAAGCGGTTTCGGGAATATTAAAAAGTTTTGAATATCCTCTTGCAAAGGCAGGCGGGAAAATAGTTTGCCGCTTCCAGGCCGATGCCGCAAAGCGGCAGATTTCGGGAATTGCGCCGACAATTGAAAATACGGTAAGCGAAAGCGGCATCGCCCTTACAATCGATAAAGGTATTCAGGAAATAACCGAGAAAGCAATGGAAAAAATTCCGAAAGGCGCGGCCGTTGTCACTGAAATCGGCAGCGGGAAAATCCTCGCGATGGCAAGCACACCGGCTTTTTCGCCCGAAAAAATCGCGGATTACCTTGAAAGTGAAGACGGGGAACTTTTAAACCGCGCGCTTTCCAGCTATGACGCAGGTTCGATTTTTAAAATTGTCGTTTTGGCGGCTTATCTGGAAAAATTTGATTCTCCTCCGCAGCTTATTGCTGAGTGCAAAGGGCATGTTATGCTCGGCGGGCTGAAGTTCTCGTGCCATAAGGCTGACGGTCACGGAGTGGTCGGCATAGAGGACGCATTTGCGCAATCCTGCAATATTTATTTTTATGAGCTTGCCAAAATTGTCGGAACAGACAAAATAATCGATGTGGCGGAGCGGTTCGGCATCGGCGAGCGCAGATATTTGGCAGAAGGAATTAACAGCAAAGCGGGGGCTCTGCCTGCAAGAGTCAAAAAACCTTCGCTTTCCTATATTGCCAATGTCGCTATCGGGCAGGGGGGCGTTATGTTCGGCGTTCTCGACGCGGCTTATATTGTAAGTGCGGTCGCAAGCGGCGGAAACACCAATATGCTTAGAGTTTTTGAGGGCTATGTTGAGAAGGGCGTTTTGCAAAGAGCGGAGCTTTCTCCGTCAAAACAAATTATCGGCAAAAAAAGCGCGGATTATATAAAAGATCTTATGATATATACCGTCGAAAGCGGAACAGGAAGAGCGGCGAGGCCGGAAATCGGCGGCGCAGGCGGGAAAACTGCGTCTGCCGAAACGGGATCGGTGATAAACGGCCAGCAGATTATTCACGGGTGGTTTTGCGGATTTTATCCCGCAGAAAACCCGAAATATTCGATTAGCATTATCGCCGAAAACGGCAGAACTGGAAGCGCGTCCGCCTCGCCCGTATTTAAAGAAATAGCCGACGGGATTGACGGCTTATCTAAGTTGACAACGTATACTTATTGATATATTATTTTAAGATAATATTTAATAATAAGAGGTTTATTTTATGCAGTTTATGGGGCTGAATGAAATTCGCGAAAAATATCTTTCATTCTTTGAGGGCAAGGAACATTTGCGCATGCAGAGCTTTCCGCTTGTCCCGAGGGAAGACAAGAGTTTGCTTTTGATAAATTCGGGTATGGCGCCGCTGAAACCGTATTTTACGGGCAGGGTTACGCCGCCGAGCAAAAGAGTTACCACATGCCAAAAATGTATTCGAACTCCCGACATCGAGAGGGTTGGAAAAACTTCAAGGCACGGCACATTTTTTGAAATGCTCGGTAATTTTTCGTTCGGGGACTATTTTAAAGAGGACGCGACAAAATGGGCGTGGGAATTCTGCACCGAGGTTATGGGGCTGCCTGTTGACAAGCTCTACGTTTCATACTACCACGAGGACCTTGAGGCTTTTGATATTTGGCGCGACAAAAGAGGGGTTGATCCCTCGCATATCGTTCCGCTCGGCAAAGAGGATAATTTTTGGGAGATAGGGACAGGTCCTTGCGGTCCATGCTCGGAAATTTATTTTGACCGCGGGGAGGAAAACGGCTGCGGCAAAGAAGGCTGCGCCGTCGGTTGCGATTGCGATAGGTTCGTTGAGTTTTGGAATCTTGTTTTTACCCAGTTTGACAGCGACGGCAAAGGAAACTACACCCCGCTTGCAAAGCCGAACATAGACACAGGCATGGGACTTGAGCGCCTTGCCTGTATTATGCAGGGAGTTTCGAATCTTTTTGAAGTCGACACTATTAAAAAAGTGCTTTTGCAGGCTTCGGAATATGCGGGAATAACATATGGGCAGGACGAGAAAAAAGATGTCTCGCTCAGGGTTATAACCGACCATATCAGAAGCACGACCTTCCTTATTTCTGACGGCGTTTTGCCCGGAAATGAGGGGCGCGGATACGTTTTGCGCCGCCTTATCCGCCGCGCGGCAAGGCACGGAAAACTGCTCGGAATAAATCGCAAATTCCTTTCGGAGCTTTGCCTTGTCGTTATAAACGAGAGCGGAAGCGCGTATCCCGAGCTTGTCGAAAAAAGTGACTACATCAAAAAGGTTATCGAAGTTGAGGAAGACCGCTTCAATACGACTATCGACCAAGGTCTTTCGATACTTAAAGCTCATATTGACGAGCTTTTGAAAAAAGGCGAAAAAAGCCTTTCGGGCGAAAACGTTTTTAAACTTTACGATACCTTCGGATTTCCGCTTGATTTGACAAGCGAGATATTGGAAGAGCATGGGCTCGGCGTTTCGATTGAGGAATTTGAGGCCGAGATGAAGCTCCAAAAGGAAAGAGCGAGAGCGGCAAGAAAAGCAAAAGGCGATCTCGGCTGGAGCGAAAGCGTTATTGATAACCTTGATAAATCATTTAAGACAGAATTTGTCGGGTATGAAACGCTTGTTTGCAAGGCGTCTGTTTTTGCGATTGTTTCGGAAAACGAGCTTGCGGAAAGGGCTGAATCGGGTAAACAGGTTGTAATAATAACCGATAAATCCCCGTTTTATGCCGAAAGCGGCGGTCAGGTCGGCGATATCGGGCTGATTACGGCCGACGGAATGGCGGCCGAAGTTTTTGACACGAAAAAGACGGCGGACGGGAAATACCTGCATTTTGCCATAATCGAAGAGGGCGAGATTGCTAAAGGCGATCAAGTAATTATGACCGTTGATGCGGAGTCGCGCGCGGCTATTATGAGAAACCATTCTTCGGCGCATCTTTTGCAGGCCGCGCTTAAAAGCGTTCTCGGCAGCCATGTCGAGCAATCGGGCTCATATGTCGATTCCGAAAAAATGAGATTTGACTTTTCGCATTTTTCACCTATGACAGCGGAGGAAATCGCGATGGCAGAGCATGCGGTAAACCGCGCTGTTTTATCAGGCGCAGAGGTTGAAATTTCCGAAATGCCGATTGCAAAGGCAAGAGAAATCGGAGCGACCGCTCTGTTCGGCGAAAAATACGGCGAAACGGTTCGCGTTGTCAATATGAAAGGATGTTCTGTAGAGCTTTGCGGAGGGACGCACGTTGAAAACACTTCCAAAATAGGGCTCTTCAAAATTCTCGGCGAGAGCTCGGTCGCGGCGGGGATTCGCAGGATTGAAGCGACAACCGGCATGAATATAATTAAGCTGATAGATGAAAAGCAAAACGTTCTTTCGAATATTGCGGGAACGATTAAAAGCGGGCTTTCCGACCTTCCCGAAAAGGCAAAAGGCCTTATTGAGACTGTAAAATCCATGCAAAAAGAGATAAACGAACTTAAATCAAAAATCGCGGGCTCGCAGCTCGATGAACTTCTCGATAAAATCGTGGAAATAAACGGCGTAAAGGTTATAACTGTGCTACTTCCGAATGCACAGACCGATACGCTGAGAGAAATAGGCGACAGGATAAGGGACAGAGGAACTGAATTTGTCGCGGTGCTCGGCGGAAAATCGAATATTATAGCCGTTTGCGGAAAAGAAGCGGTCGCCAAAGGTCTTGATGCCGGCAAAATTGTCAAAGAAGCGGCAAAACTCGCAAACGGCGGAGGCGGCGGCAGAGCGGACAGCGCGATGGCCGGCTGCAAGGACGAATCGAAAATCGATGACGCGATAAAATTTGCGTTTAACATGATTAAGGAAGATTTGGAGAAATAAATGGACTGTATTTTTTGCAAAATAATAAGTAAAGAAATCGGTGCAGAGATTGTTTTTGAAAACGAGCATGTTATCGCGTTTAACGATATTAATCCGCAAGCTCCGGTGCATGTCCTTGTTGTTCCGAAAATTCATATAAATTCGGCCGACGAAGTATCGTCGGAAAACAGCGCTTATATAGCAAAGACTTTTGAGGCGATTGCGGAAATCGCAAAAAAACTCGGCATAGAAAATAAATATAGGGTAATAACAAACTGCGGCGCTGACGCAGGGCAATCTGTTCTACATATCCATTTTCACGTTCTTTCAGGTAGTCCGATACTTGCGTCACGCATAATTTAAGGGGGAAATATGTTAAGTGCAAACGAGGGTAAATCCGAAGTAATCAAAGTTGGAAGCGAAGAATTTAAAAGGCTTCCCATCAAAACTCATGTCGTAACGGCAGATGATAATATTGAAGATGTTGCATATACATACGCAAAAGAATTTTTGCAGGACGGAGATATTCTCTTTATATCCGAAAAAGCGGTTTCCTGTTCGCAGAAAAGGGCGATTCCGCTAAAGGATATTCATCCGCGTAAACTCGCAAAGTTCCTTACAAGATTTGTATATAAGAGCCCATACGGAATAGGGCTCGGGATTCCGGAGACTATGGAAATGGCGCTTCGCGAGTGTGGAACGCCGAGAATTTTATTTGCCGCTTTTTGCTCCGCCGCGGGCAAATTGATTGGTAAACGCGGAATCTTCTATGACGTTGCGGGATACCGTGCAAAATCTATTGACGGCCCGACGCCGTATACTCTTCCGCCTTACAATACCTGTGTTGTTTTAGGACCGCTGAATCCGGATGCTGTCGCAAAAAAGGTTGCGGATAAAATCGGGCAAAAATGCGTAGTGGTCGATATTAACGACCTTGCAGGCGAAATACTGGGGGCTTCGGATTCTTCTATTGACAGAGCAAAACTTGTTAAAATTCTGAAAGATAATCCGCTCGGCCAATCTGGACAGCAGACGCCGATGGGAATAATAAGAAAAATCTAATTTAAATTTATAAAATTAAATAACAACGATGAGGGAGATAAAGATTGAAGACCATTTACAGGTTTTCTCCGTACAATCTTCCCGCGGTTTTCCTTATTTTAGCGTTTTTCTTGCTAAATAATTTTCCTTTCAAAATTTCGCTTATATTAATGGCGGCTGTCTTTGCCGTTCTTTTAGTGTTTGCGGTAATAAATTTCAAAAGAGCGAGAGGGGTTTTTATATTATGTCTCGCTTTTATTCTTGTGGCTTTTGCACGGTATTATCCGTATATGCAAAGCCTGCAAAGCGCCGAAAGACTTGTAGGGCAAAAATGTGAAATAACCGCGCAAATAAGCGATGTGTTTTTCTATTCCGACAGCGATAAGGCGAGATATGCCGCCAAAGTAATTTCCGCAAAAGGTGAAAATATCGATGCGGAAAATTTCGGGCTCGCTATCTATACCTCTTTTAAGGCCGATTATGAAATCGGCGACAAAATATCCTTTACCGCAAAAATCAGACCTTCTTCGGAAACGAGTAGACTCAGCAGAGCGAGCGGTTATCCGCTTAGCGTGAATTTATATAATGAAGATTTGGTGTCTTGCGAAAAGGCGGAAAAGAAGAGCATATTTTATTTTGCTTATCAAATCCGCGGCGCGATAAAAGAGGCAAATAATACTTATCTGAATAAAAGCGCCGCCGCTGCGGAAAACGGAATTTTGCTCGGCGATACTTCGGCGCTTAGCGCCGAGCAGTCAAGGATTTTTCGCATTACAGGAATGTCGCATATTATGTCCGTTTCGGGAATGCATATTGCTTTTCTCGTGTCTGCGATTTATTTCCTGTTTGGCAGGATTGTCAGAATAAAGAAAAGGTTTATCGCCGCTATTATTCTGCTGGCAGTTTTTGCATTTTCGGTTGTTGTCGGGTTTTCGCCGTCTGTTCAAAGAGCGGGACTTATGGTTGCGATATTATACATCGGTATGTTGCTGGATGAAAGGGCGATGCCGGTGAATTCGCTGTTTTATGCCTTAGCTGTTATTCTGATTATTTCGCCATATAGCATTAACAGTATCTCGCTTCAGCTATCCGCAACCTCGGTTTTCGGAATTGTTTTATTCGGGGAAACTTTAAATAATTTCCTGCAAAGAAAATTCGGCAAAGGGAAAATAAAAAGATATATTATCGGTGCCGCTTCGGTTTCGGTTTCCGCGATGATATTTGTCGCTCCGCTGCTCGCGTATTATTTCGGCGAGGTGCCTTTGTTTTCAGCAGTCGCGATGCTGCTGACCGGTTTTGTCATTGAAATTATCTTTATTCTTTCGATAATTCTTTCGGTATTTTCGTTTGCGCCTTTTATCCCGTTTATTTTTGGAAAGTTGATAAATCTGCTTTATATGTATACAGAAACGGTTCTAAAAATAATATCAAAAATTCCGTATGCCGCGGTTCCGGCGCAATACGGATTTTTTCCGATTGTTTTTGTGTTTATTGCCGTGCTGATTTTCCTGACGGTGAAATTCAAGATAAAACGGGCAAAACTCTTAATTCCCGTCTTCGCCGCAGCGGTTGTTATCGGCGTCGCAATATTTACTTACAAGCCGTTTAATGCACTGATTGTGCCGGAGGAAACCTGCCTTGTTTCTTTTTATGATGTCGGGCAGGGCGATTCGGCGGCGATCCAAAACGGCAACGAAGTTGTTTTAATTGACGCCGGCGGTTCGGGCTATAATATAGCGGAGCTGATTTCGCGGAATTTTAAAAGCAAAGGCGCGGCAAGGGTTAAGGCGATTATACTAACTCATTATCACAGCGACCATGCAAATGCCGTTTCGGAATTACTTGATGAAATTGCGGTGGACGAGCTTTATATGCCGGATGCCCATCCCGAGGATCCGATAAGAAAATCGATAGAAGAAGCGGCGAAAAATAAGAATATTAAAATAAATTACCTTTCAAGCGATGTTTCGATAGAGCCGATGACAGGGCTTAACCTTGAGATTTTTGCCGGTCATATCAGCAGCGCGGAATATGCGGATAAAAACGAAGCGTGCCTTGTTGTAAAAGCTGATTATATGGGCAGCAGCGTTTTGTTTACAGGCGATATTGACGAAGCGGCGGAGCAAATTTTGATAAAATCGGGAAAAGCGCTTGATGTCGACCTTTTGAAAGTAGCGCATCACGGCTCGAAATATTCAAGCGGGCTTATATTCCTTTCGGGAGTAACGCCGGACGCGGCGGTAATTAGCGTTTCAAAAGATAATTCCTACGGGCATCCAGCAGACGAAACTATCGAGCGGCTCGGGCTTTACACGGATTATATTTACAGAACAGATATAAGCGGAACTATTGAATTTCTGACAAGAAACGGCAGCTTTGTTTATCTTGGCTAAAGCAAAGGGGAAAAAATGAGAGAATCGGACGAGAGCGTTTTAAAAGAAAAAATCAAAACAGGGGATATTAGCGGTCTTTTTGTCTTTTACGGCGAAGAGGATTACCTTAAAGAGTATTACCTGAAAGAAATGCGGAAATCTTTGCTTGGGGGCGGCGAAAACATGTCCTATATCGCTTTTGAGCAGGAGGGATTTAGCACCGAGCAGTTTTTCGGGGAGGTAAACACATATCCTTTTTTCAGCGAAAAAAAGATTATTGTAATCCGCAATCTTGCGCTTTCTAAACTGAAAGAAAACGATAAAAAAGCGTTTCTTGATATATTATCAGAACTTCCCGAGTTTGCCGTTGTTGTCCTATATTATGATAAGATGTATACAGATGCCGATTATTTTACAAAACAAAAAAGAGAAAGCGAAATAAAAAGTATCGGCAAAAAGGGGACTATTGTTCAATTTGCGCTTCGCGGACAAAATGAGCTTCTTAGATGGGTTTTGCGGCATTTTGCCGCCGAAAAGGTGCCGATCGACAACGACACGGCGAGCTTTTTTCTTTTTTATACCGACTGCGATATGGCGTCGCTTAAAACCGAAATTGAAAAACTTGTAAATAGATCAAACGGAAAAAAGATAACAAAAGACGATATTATCGCAATAACCACCAAATCAAATGACGCCGAGATGTTCGACCTTTCAAATGCGGTCGCCGAAAAGAATTTTGATAAAATTTTTGATATCCTCGGCAAATTAAAAACCCAAAATTTCACCCCATACGAAGTGCTAAGCGCGATGTCGACCGTCCTTACAGAAATGCTGTATGCTAAAGCGGCGGCGGAAAGCGGCGTTTCGTCCGATAGGCTTGTTACTGATTTCGCGATAAATCCGAAGCGCAAATTTTTATTTGATAAATATTTTCGATTTGTTATGCCGCTTCCGCTTGAATATTTTATACAGACGGTGCGCGCGGCGGAAAATGCGGATATAAAACTTAAAAGCAGTAAGGTGGACGGATGGCAGATAATAGAGAATACGCTGTTTCAGATAGCGGAAAGCCGGTTTTTAAGGAAATAATAATAGTCGAGGGAAAATACGATAAAATTAAGCTTGATTCGATAGTGGATGCTTTGATTATCGAACTTTCGGGTTTTCGGATTTTTAACGACAAACAGAAAATAAAGCTGATTAAAACCCTCGCGTCAAAACGCGGCGCGATTATTTTTACCGATAATGATAGGGCGGGGTTCGTTTTGCGCTCCTTTGTTAAAAATATTGTCGCGGGTTCTATTATATATAACGCATATACCCCCGATGTTTTCGGAAAAGAAAAGCGGAAAAACGTACCCTCGAAAGAGGGGAAAATCGGCGTAGAAGGGCAGGAAAAAGAGGCGATTATAGCGGCGCTGCTCTCCTGCGGCGTAGGAAAAGAAGCAGAGGGAACAAATAAACAGGCAGAAAAAATTTCAAAAGCGGATTTATATGAAATCGGACTTCTCGGACGCGAGGAAAGCGCGGAAAAACGAATGGAAGTCATGAAAAAACTTGATCTTCCGGCCCGGCTCTCGGCAAATGCTTTTTTAGAAGTTGTAAATGTTTTGGACCTTGATATAGATAAACTTGCCAAGCTGATTTAGCAATTAAATAAACGATTGCGGGGAAAATATGGATTTTTCTTCTTTAGAAAAAGCGATGAAAGCAGCAGCGGATGCAAAGCAGGCGGCCGGCATGAGCGCATATATGCGAAATCAGTTTGAGTTTTTGGGTGTTGCTAAACCAAAACGCAAAGAGATTTGCAAAGAGTATTTTAAGGCGGGAAAAAAGCAAAAAGCCGACTGGGATTTTGTAAACTTCTGCTGGGATGAGCCGTGCAGGGAATTTCAGTATATTGCCGCTGAGTATCTTTGCCTGATGGCGGAAAGCCTTTCGGAGGCGGATTTGCCGAAGCTAAAGGCAATTATAGTCAAAAAATCATGGTGGGACACTGTAGACACCCTCGACAAGGCGGTTGGAATTATTGCTTTAAAATTTCCGAAGACAAAAGATATTTTGCTAAAATGGAGCACCGACAAAAATATCTGGTTTCGAAGAGTGGCGATTGACCATCAGCTCGGATTCAAAGAAAAAACCGATACGGACCTGTTTGAAAAAATCCTTGTAAACAATCTAAATGAGACGGAGTTTTTTATCAATAAAGCGATCGGCTGGAGCCTTCGGGAGTACAGTAAAACCGATCCGGAATGGGTAAAGAATTTTATAAAAAAACACAAAAACGGGCTTTCTCCTCTTAGCATAAGAGAGGGAAGCAAATATATAAAATAGTAAAAAAACCGGCTTTTTAAGCCGGTTTTTCTTTTCGACAATTTTCTCATTATCGCAGCGTTATTATTTTGCATAGGCCACAGGAAAGAAGGTGGAGAATATCAGGGTTGTCTATTTGGATGTTTTGCTTTTATGCAATTTTTTTGCCGATTATATCCTGATACTTATCACCGAAAAGATCTCCAAAAACAAAACGGCGGTACATAGGAAAATTTTAAGCGCAATATTCGGCGCGGTTTTTGCGGCATTTATGTTCTTCTATAGAGGCGGCAGTTTTGCCGTTTTCGCGCTTAACATCGCGGCGCTTCTCATCCTGACTGCGCTTGCTTTTCCGCCTCGAAATTTTTTGCAATTCATAAAACAGTCGGGCATGCTTCTTGCGGTAGCATTCATCATGGGCGGCGGTATGACCGCGCTCGACAGCTTTTTCGGAAACAACACAAGTTTTCGGGTAAAAAACGGAAGTTTTTACCTTAATTTTTCGTTTGCAAAAATTATATTTTTTGCGGGAATTGTATTTTTGATAGCGAATTTTGCGGTTAGCCGAAAAAATAAAGCGGATAGGTTTAAGGCGAGTTTGACGGTGGATTTTTTTGGGGAAAAAGTTTCGGGGCCTGCGCTTATAGATTCGGGAAACGGGCTGCGGGATATGATAAGCGGTGAAAAGGTTATTTTATGCGATAAAAAAGCGCTTGAAAAATTTGCGAAACCGCTTGAAAATCATGAAGAACGGAAAATATTTCTGCCGGTTTGCACAGTTACGGGAGAAACAATTCTCGAGGGTTTTCGGAGCGATTTTGCGGAAATTGAATTTAAAAATGAAAAAAAAAGATTTGAAAAATCGCTGTTTGCTTTTTCAAAAACGGCGCTGAAAGACGATTTTATTTTTATAATAAGTCCGGACTACATAGAAGGTCACAAGGAGAGGAAAAATGAAAAGCAACCAACAGTTATTTAACCTTGTTTCGCACATCAAAAAATTGCTTTCAAAATTAGGGCTTTTTGATGTTTATTATATAAACGGACCGGATATTTTGCCGCTTCCGCTTCCGCTCGAAAAGGAAACTGCGATGATAGCTGAGATGCAAAGCGGGAACAGCGAAGCGCGAAACACACTTGTAGAGCATAATTTGCGCCTTGTCGTTTATATTGCGCGAAAATTCGATTCAACCGGCATAGGCATTGAGGATTTAATTTCGATAGGGACAATAGGACTTATCAAGGCAATAAATTCATTCAAGCCGGATAAAAACATAAAACTTGCAACATACGCGTCAAGATGTATCGAAAATGAAATATTAATGTATCTGCGGAAATTCGGAAACATTCGAAGCGAAGTTTCGATAGACGAGCCGCTGAATGTCGACTGGGACGGAAACGAGCTGCTTTTGTCGGATATTTTAGGCTCCGAAAACGATTTGGTAGGGAAAAGAATTGAAGCGGACGACGATAAAAATATTTTGAAAGAGGCGCTTTATAAACTTTCGCCGCGTGAAAGGCAAATAATGGAATACCGCTTTGGTATTATCGGCGGCGAGGAACTGACGCAAAAGGATGTGGCGGATTTGCTTGGGATTTCGCAATCGTATATTTCGAGGCTTGAGAAAAAAATAATTGAGCGTCTGAAAAAAGATATAGAAAAAAGCACGATGGTATAAGGAAAATAATTCAAAGTATAACACCTTCGCAAGCGGGCAATAATCTAATTAGATTATGCAGCTTCGGAGGTGTTTTTTTGCAGTATAGCAAAGTTGAAATATGCGGTGTCAATACCGCGAAACTAACCGTCTTATCAAGCGATGAAAAAACCGAACTTCTAAAGAAAATCAAAGCGGGCGACAAGGTCGCCAGAGAAACTTTTATAGCGGGAAATTTGCGCCTTGTTTTAAGCGTTATTCAGCGGTTTTCAAACAGGGGAGAAAACGCGGACGATCTTTTTCAGGTGGGCTGCATTGGCCTTATTAAAGCGATTGATAATTTTAACACCGAGCTCGGCGTACGGTTTTCCACCTATGCCGTGCCGATGATTATCGGAGAACTTCGCAGGTATCTGCGCGATAATAATTCTATTCACGTCAGCAGGTCTTTACGAGACTTGGCGTATAAAGCCCTTTCGGAAAAAGAAAAAATCCAGCATCAGCAGTCGACCGAACCGGGAATAGAGCAAATTGCAAAAAATCTTGATATTCCGAGAGAAGACATAGTAATGGCGCTTGACGCGATAAGCGAGCCGGTTTCGCTTTATGAGCCGGTTTATTCCGAAGGTGGGGACTCGCTGTATGTCATGGATCAGCTAAAAGACAAATTCCAAAACGATGATAATTGGATAGAAGAAATTGCACTTAAAGAGGCGATGAAAAAGCTTAGCGACAGAGAGAAAAAGATACTTTCACTCAGATTTTTCGAGGGAAAGACTCAAATAGAGGTCGCCGAGGCAATAGGGATTTCGCAGGCGCAGGTGTCAAGGCTTGAAAAAGGCGCAATGAGCAGAATAAAAAGGCAAATATAAGATAAACCGGCGGGCGAATGCCCGGCCGGTTTTTTTAATATACTGTATAAATATTATTTTGAGCGGAGGTAATTAAAATGCGGTTTTGCGAACTTTGCGAAAAAGAGGTAATAAGCTGTAAAGACGGCTCAAGGCTTGGATTTGTCTCGGATTTAGTTTTTAGCTGCGCGACGGGATGTATCGAAGCTATAGTTGTGCCGATAGGCGGAAAGGTTATGGGCGTTTTCGGGAAAGAAGAAGAAATCGTCATAACATGGGAGGAAATCGAGCGCATGGGCGAGGATATTATTCTTGTGAATGCCTGTATGCCGCCGTGCACACCAAAAAAGAAAAAGTCGTTTTTTTAAATAATAATATGTGATATAATATTAAAACTAAGTGTGCGAGAGCGTGGCTCGCCCGAAAATCTGGAGCGAGGACACGGCGTGGCCGACGCAGACCGGACAGCGGGACGCAGCGACAGATTGGCGGAAAAGCGAGCAAGCGAAGCATGACTAAACTAAGTGTGCGAGAGCGTGGCTCGCCCGAAAATCTGGCGCGAGGACACGGCGTGGCTGGCGCAGTCCGGACAGCGGGACACAGAGACAGATTCTCGGAAAAGCGAGCAAGCGAAGCATGACTGGCTAAGTGTGCGAGAGCGCAGATTACATGAAAATATGTGGGTAGTTTATATAGCGCAAGCGACAAATCATAAAATTTATTTGGGGTAAGGAAATGGCTGAGGAAAAGGCAAAGCGCAGAAGCGATTACGAAAAAGAAAAACTAA
>JAVBPR010000018.1:0-64022 GCA_031549485.1 Eubacteriales bacterium
CGGGTACCGTGCTGTCTGCTCCCGCCGGGCCTTCCGGACCCATCGGTCCTACTGGGCCTACTGGGCCTATCGGGACGGGTACTGTGCTATCTGCTCCCGCCGGGCCTGTCGCGCCTATCGGTCCTTGCTGACCTTCCGGACCCTGAGGGCCGGGTACCGTGCTGTCCGCTCCCGCCGGGCCTTCCGGACCCATCGGACCTTGCTGACCTTCCGGACCCTGCGGGCCGGGTACCGTACTGTCCGCTCCCGCCGGGCCTTCCGGACCCATCGGTCCTGCCGGACCTTCCGGACCCTGCGGACCGGGTACCGTACTGTCCGCTCCCGCCGGACCGGTCGCGCCTTGCGGTCCTGCCGGACCTTCCGGACCTTGCGGACCGATATCGCCTTTATCTCCCTTTTCTCCTTTGCAGCCGGGAGGGCAGTCATGGTCTTTGATATATTTTACGAGAAATGGATACAACTCTTCAAACATTATGCAGCAAACCTCATTTTTGCAGGTTTTTTGATAGCAATGCAATATTTTTTGCAGTTGAAGTAACAAATATTTCAGTTTCTTATCCGGGCATTTATCGCCTTCTCCGTTATTTTGTTCGATAAAGCCCAGCAAATATTTTATCAACCTTGGATACAGCCGCTCAAACATTTTGCAACAAGCCTCTGACCCGCAAGACCTTTTACAACAACGCAAAATTTCTTCAAGTTTACACAATATATATTTTTGTTCTCTTCCGGAACCCCTAATATTATTTGTTTTATTATCTTTGCCTTGATAATTCATTTTTTTAACACTCCTTTTATTTCAGGGCCTGCATTATTCGACCCTTACAATCCATTCTATGCACCTACCTATCGTTTGGTAACTGAATATCGGAATTGGCAAAGCTCAAATCCGCTGAATTCACAGGCGGATTTGAGCCTTCATAAAATAATAGGATTTTCGAAGTTTTAAGCCTAACGTCAAATACTTCAAACGTCTTTTAACACAGCTGTTTTCCAAATTTTGTGTGATAACTAATTTTTTTATTTATAGTATTTTTCTTATAATAATAGTATAATAATTAAAATTAACATATGTTGCCAAACGGCGCATCTTAAAGCTGAGGATATTATGGTACCGAGCAAAGATTTTCATTTTATAAATCGAATACAAGCTATCGAAGAAATATATTCCTGTGCAAAATTCGGGATGTGGGAAATTTCGATTGGCGACAATATATCTCAAATTCGCATGGACGCGCTCAACAGCACAATTTACGGCCTTCCCGAGAAAGAACATCTGTTTAGCCTTCCCGAGCTTTTCTCTTTTTTTCAGGAAGATGATATTCCCCGCATTGAAGAAAAGATTGGCACGCTCGTCTCAAATATCGGAATCAAAGAAGTTCTCGAATTTCGCGTTTGGAATAAGGAAAAAGAAGAGTATCGCTGGACGCGCAGTTTCGGCACAAGCTATTTTGATGAAAAAACGGGAATCGCATGGATTGTCGGCAGCACCCAGGATATTCACGACAGCATAGCCTTTCAATCTTTTACCGACCAAATGAAAGAGGCAAACGAACGAACGCAAATTATGCTTGATGCCACTCCCCTATGCTGTAATTTGTGGGATGAAAATTTCAACAATATCGACTGCAATGAGGAGGCCGTCAACCTGTTCGGTTTAAAAAACAAGCAGGAATATCTCGCCAGGTTTTTTGAGCTTTCGCCCGAATTCCAGCCTTGCGGCCGACCTACCTCTGAAATGGCACTTGAAAATATTACTAAAGCGTTTAAAGACGGACGCATAGTTTTTGAATGGATGCATCAAAAACTAAACGGAGAGCAAATCCCTTCGGAAATCACTCTTGTGCGGGTAAAGCGCGGCGACAACTATATTGTCGCGGGCTACACTCGCGACATGCGCGAATACAAAAAAATGATGTCTGAGATAAATCAGGTCAACACCGATTTGCGTCATGCCCGTGATGCCGCCGAAGAAAGCGCCCGCTCAAAAAGCGAATTTCTTGCAAATATGAGCCACGAAATCAGAACGCCGATGAACGCGATTCTCGGCATGTTGCACCTCGTTCAGTCTGACCGTTCAAACCTTACCGAAAAACAGGCGGATTATTTGGGCAAGGCTGAAACTTCCGCGAAAACCCTTCTTCGCATTATAAATGATATTCTCGACTTTTCGAAAATCGAAGCAGGCAAACTCGAGATGGAAAACGTCGTTTTTTCTATTGACGATATAGTAAACCAGATGAAAGACCTTTTTTCGCAAACTATTCAAAACAAAGGCCTTACATTCGATATTGATATCTCCTCTTCGCTTCATAAAACCGTTTTCGGCGATCCGCTTCGTCTTACGCAGGTTCTCTTAAATATCGTCGGAAACTCGGTCAAATTCACAAATCACGGCGAAATCACCCTCTCGGTTGCCGAACTTTCAAAGAAAGGCAGCTCCGCGGAATACAGATTTTCGGTTAAAGACACCGGAATCGGGATGAGCAAGGAACAGGCAAGTCGTCTTTTCTCTCCGTTTACGCAAGCGGACACTTCGACAACGCGAAAATACGGCGGCACCGGTCTCGGTCTTGCCATATGCAAAGAACTTGTTGAAATGATGCACGGCAACATAGGATGCGAAAGTGCGCCGGGCGTTGGTTCTGAATTTTTCTTTACCGTTACGCTTGAACAGGTTTTCGATTCCGCCGCGATTGAAAAAGAAAATTCATCCGACCAAAACATCCCTGCAGCCGACGAGAAAGATTCTTTTGATATTTCTTCGCTAAAACCTATACTACTCGTCGAGGACAACGATATAAATCAGATAATCGCCGTGGAGCTCCTAAAGCTCGAGGGATATAAAGTGGATATCGCAAATAACGGCAAAGAAGCAATAGAAAAGCTTGAGCACTGCAGTTATTCTATCGTTTTAATGGATATTCAAATGCCTGTGATGGACGGAATTGCAGCGACGAAAATTCTTCGCCAAGATGAGCGTTTCAAAACTTTACCGATAATCGCGATGACCGCGCATGCCATGTCGGGAGATTTCGAAAAAAGTATCGAGGCCGGCATGAACGATCATATAACAAAACCCATCGACCCCGATCATTTGTATTTAACCCTTAAAAAATGGCTTGCCTAATTGATTTTCCCATCAATCTGCTGTTTAAGGAGATATTATGATTTCGGAAAAACAAACTATTGTTCTTGTGGACGACAGCCCTGCAAATATTCAGCTGATAGTTTCCGCGCTTCGCGGCAACTACAATCTAATTCCGTTTACATCGGGAAAAGAGGCTATCAGCTTTTTTGAAAAAGGACAAACCTGTGATTTGATCCTGCTTGATATCGAAATGCCCGACATGAACGGATTCGAAACAATCAAGATTTTCAAAAGCATGGATGCTGTAAAGCATATCCCCGTTATTTTCATAACGGCGCGAATCGAAGTTGAAAGCGAACTCGAGGGGTTATCCTACGGCGCGGTGGACTATATATATAAGCCGTTTAATCCCGCGCTTGTCGGGAAGCGAATCGAGCTCCATCTCGCGCTTGAACACTATAAAAATAATTTGGAATTGCTCGTAAGAAAGAAAACGCAAACTATCGAAAAACTTTCCAACGTCACCATTTCCACAATAATTTCGCTTGTCGGCTCGCACGATGACGAGACACGCGGTCATATCAACCGAACAAGCGCGTATGTGGTCGCGATTGCAAACGAGCTTGTGAAAAGCGGTCTTTTCCTTGAAGAACTGACCGAAGAAAATATAGATCTTATGCGTCAATCCGCTCCGCTTCACGATATCGGCAAAGTCGGCATCAGCGACGGAATTTTAAAGAAACCCGCGAAACTTACTCCCGAAGAATTCGAGGAGATAAAAAAACACACAAGCATAGGCGGAGAAGCTCTTGCCGAGGCGCGCAGGATTTTAAACGAACCGTCTTTCCTCGATTTTGCGGAAATTCTTGCGTATTATCACCACGAGCGTTGGGACGGCAGCGGCTATCCGAAAAAGCTCTCCGGCAACGAAATTCCTATTTTTGCCCGAATAATGTCTATTGCCGATGTTTATGACGCGCTTATAAGCAAGCGTCCTTATAAAGACGCTTATTCCCATTCCGAAGCGGTTAAAACCATTTCCGAAGGGTGCGGCACCCAGTTTGATCCCGAAGTTTGCGCCGCCTTTCTCAGAATAGATGACAAATTTGAATCAATCGCAAAAGAATTTGCGGATAATATCGAATAGTCAGGAGAAAGCCATGTTAAGCGAATATCGCCCAAGCATTGTAATTATCGACGACTCCCCTATTGTCATTCAAATCCTTATGCAAACGCTCCTTTCAGACTACAGAGTAATCCCTTTCGGCTCTGCTTTTGAGGGAATAGAATATTTAAAAAAAGAACCGGATGTCGACCTTGTCATCCTTGATATCGATATGCCCGCCATCTCGGGCTATCAGGTCTTTGACTTTATCAAGGGTGTTCCCGCGCTTGTCGATGTTCCGGTTATTTTTGTTACCGCGCGAACCGACGTCGAAAGCGAGATTTGTGCATTTGACCTCGGGATTACCGACTACATAAAGAAACCTGTTATTCCCGTTATTGCCAAAAAAAGAATCGATTATCATATTTCAAACAGACGCAAAAGCAAGCTGCACAGCGCGGAAAAAGCCTCGATAAAAAAACTTACCGAAGTTACAATCAAAACTATAATTTCGCTTGTCGGCTTCTTTGACGACGATTCCGAAAGCCATGTAAACCGCATTATGGAATATGTCACCCTAATTGCCGAAAAACTTATGCAAATTCCGAAATATAAAGAAACTCTTACACCTCAATATATTGAAAATATTCGGCTCGCCGCGCCTTTTCACGACTGCGGCAAAGTATTTATTTCGGAGCAGCTATTAACAAAACCCGAAAAACTCACCCCCGAAGAATTCGAACAAATAAAAGAGCATGTCATTTTCGGCAGCAAACTCATGCAAAAAGCCAAAAATCTTATGGGGCAGCCGAGCTTTTACGATCTCGCCGAAAAACTTGTGCTTTATTATCACGAAAAATGGGACGGAACAGGTTATCCCGCCAAGTTAAAAGGCGAGGAAATCCCCCTTTGCGCGAGAATCATGACCTTTGCCGATGTATATGACGCGCTTGTCAGCGCGCGCCCTTATCGTCCGGCGTTTACCCACGAGCAGGCTGTGGATATTATTTTTTCGGGCCGCGGAAAAACTTTTGATCCCGATATTTGCGATGTCTTTTTAAGTTTGGAATCCGATTTCAAAACAATCATGCAGACAATCAGAAATTCGTAAAATATGCAACTCCGAGCAAAGGATTATTTATGGAAGATCAAAGAAATACAAATTTAATATTGATTTTTCTATGGATAGCCGCTGTGGTCAGGCTGTTTTTCCGTTCTGCCTCCCCCACGCCTGCGCATCTGTTATTTAACATCGCCGCCACCGCGACATTTATAACAGCGGCTACTATTATTACCAAAATGAAAAAACCATCGGTCGAGGCAAAATCGTACGCTGTTTTTTCCTTGATAGCAGCTTTGGAGCTGATTTTCACCTATCAGGATAAAAATATTTATTTGATGATTTTGGCTTTTTCTGCCCTTATGCTTTTTTCCGCGATTCAGCTTAATTTCAAAACGCTTTTATTTTTGACTGCGATATGTAATTTCGCGTGTTTTGCTTTTTGCCTTGCTTTTCCCGCCGCAGTTTTTGAGCGGTTTTCTTTCGGGCAGCTTGTATTTATGTTTTCCGCGATGGACACGGCCTTTATTTTTTCGATTATCATTGTTTTTTGGGCTCGAAAACAGCTTGAAAAAAGCAAGCGGCTCGCTATAGAAGCGGAAAATGCCAACATAGCGAAAAACAGATTTTTGGCAGCGGTCAGCCACGAAATACGAACCCCGATGAACGCGATTTTCGGCATGACCGAAATCATTTTGGCCGCAGATGATAGCGCCGACACCGATTTACTGAAAGCAGACTCGCAGTATATAAAAATTGCCGGCCACGAGCTTCTTTCACTAATTAATGACATTCTCGACGTTTCCAAAATCGAACAGGGAAAAATGGAAATTGTCGCCTTGCCGTATAACGCGGAATCTCTTTTTACTTCAATCGCCAATTTAGTAATCCCCAAAATTGAAAACAGGCAGGTTTTACTTGAAAAAGATTTTGATTTTTCCGCCGCCAATTTTCTTATCGGCGACGATGTTCGAATTAAGCAGTGCTGCCTTAGCCTGCTTCACAACGCGATAAAATTTACAAAGCGCGGCAAAATCACTTTTTCAGTAAAAGAAAAATTTACCGAAGACGGCATAGATCTTATCATTTCGGTGACCGATACCGGCATCGGAATAAAAGAAGAAGAGCTCGCCGGGCTTTTTGACAATGCGATTGATTATAATTTAAAAACCGACCAGACTCTTAAAGGAATAGGGCTTGGCCTGTTCATCACCGGGGAACTTACGCGCCTGATGGGTGGCAAAATAACGGTTTCAAGCGTTTACAACCAGGGTTCGACCTTTGTAATTACCATTCCTCAAAAAATTTCCTCGGTTCGGGTTCAGCCCGGAGCTTACTCAAACACCTTCGGAAAACTAAAAATAAAATCGGCAAGCATTCTCGTCGTCGACGATAACGAGACTAATCTTGAAATCGCCCGCGGGCTTTTTAGAACATACGGAACGGCAGTTGATACCGCATCGTCCGGGTTTGCTGCTTTGGAAATGTTCAAAGCGAAAAAATACGATATTATTTTCATGGACTACATGATGCCTCAGATGGACGGCATTGAAACGGTGAAAAAAATCCGTGAGCAAGACGACGAGTGGAGCAAAAATATCCCTATTATAGCTCTTTCAGCAAATGCCGACGCTTCGCCGGGCTCGTTCTTTTTGCAAAACAGCTTTAACGCCTCTCTTTCAAAGCCGATTTCTGTAATCGACCTTGAGCGAATTTTAAAAAACTTCCTGCCCTGCGAGCTGCTCGATATCTATGAAAAAGAGGAAGCCCGGAGCGCGAATCTTATTATTCCGGGCGTCGACACGGAAAAAGGCGCCCGCCAGTGCGGAGGCGAAAACGCGTATTTGGAAGTCTTAAAGGTTTTTCATTCGACAAGCACATCTCATATCGAGCAAGTGGAAAATGCATATGAACGCGGAGATTTAAGCCGGCTCGCCATTGAAATGCACTCTTTGAAATCAATCGCTTTCGGCATCGGCGCCGATTCTCTCGGCGCGCTCGCGAAAATAGCCGAAGCTGCCGCGCGGAGCGGCGAAAAGGAAACTTTCGAGAAGAATTTCGGCAGCACTTTATCCGAAGCGCGCAGGGTTCTCGATGAAATTTCCGCTCTGCTTGTTCCGGAGAATTCTTTACCAAATAGCACAAACGAGAAAATCTCCGAAGCCGAAATCGCCGAGATTGTTGCGAGGATAAAAAAGCATTCGGCAGAATATGACCTTACAAGCGCGCTTAGCGATTTAGAAGAGCTTGAAAGGTGCTCCATTCCCGAGCATTACCGCGAACATATGGCAAATATTCGGAACGCTATTATGAATTTTTCATACACCTCGACCGACGCGGCCTGCGCCCGCTTTCTTAGCGTTCTGCACGCCGATAAATAAAAATCGAAAGGAGGAAAAACATGTTTTCAGGTCAGTTTACCCTGCGATTATACGCTTTTGCCTGCTGGCTGATATCTCTTGTTCATATAATTTCTTTTTGGAAAACAGAATTTTTTAGCTTTGTGATGATATGTTTCGTCCTTCTTTCGGTCACCTTGGCCGTTGTCACCGAGATAAAAAAACTTTCGATAAACGCCCGCGCGGGGATATTTTTGACCGCGATTATGCTTTATCACATTTTCCTTCTCCACTATGAAAAAAGCATTATGGTTTCCCCGCTTGTTTTTATCTTTATACTTCTTACCGCGGTAACCTTTTTAAGCCGTCCTTTGCTTATTTATTTGGGCATTCTTTGGAACGTAATCACAATCGCATATTTTTTCCTTTTCCCCGCAACTTCCTTTACGGTTATTGACAGAAGCGATTATGTTTATATCTTTATTTTGGCCGAAAGCGCGCTTTATTTTTCTTTTGTTTTTGTTTCCACCGTTAAAAGGCAATACGAAAAAAACAAGGAGCTAACCGAAATTGCCTTCTCGGCAAACAGAGCAAAAAATGAATTTCTGACAAATATTACGCACGAGATACGGACGCCGATGAACGCCATTGTCGGCATGACCGAACTTATCACCTCCCCCGAAAAAAGCTCGGTCGCAGAAATAAAGGCAAAAGCAACGGTCATAAAAAATGCCGGCAATACCCTCATAAATCTTGTAAACGATATTTTGGAAATTTCAAAAATAGAAAGCGGCAGTATCGACATTTTTGAAGCGCCATACGGCATCCGCTCTCTTATTTTCGATATAATCGAAATAATAAGCGTTAAAATATCAAATAAGCCTTTAATCTTTCTTCACGAGCTTGATATCGACGCTTTTCCCGATTTAATCGGCGACGAACAGCGCATAAGGCAGATACTTTTGAATCTTCTTTCAAATGCGATAAAATATACGAATAACGGTCATATCTTACTGCAAGTATGCGAAGTAGCGACCGCGGGCGAAATGATAAACCTTTCCCTCTCGGTTTCGGATACCGGAATCGGAATAAAAGAAGAGCATTTAAAAGAAATCTTCGGCAAGTTCTCTCAGTTCGACCTTGAAAAGAATAAGCATATCGAAGGCTCCGGCCTCGGTCTTGCCATAACAAAAAACCTTGTTGATTCGATGGGCGGTAAAATAACCGTTCGCAGCGAGTATGGCAAAGGCAGCGTTTTCACAGTAGTTCTTCCGCAAAAGATTTCAAAAACACGTTCCGAAATTTTGGGCGAAGAACGCCGGCATTTCAAAGTTTCGGGCGTGAGCGCTCTTGTTGTAGACGATAATTTTGTAAATCTCAGCGTTACAAGCAGTTTGCTAAAACTTTATGATATTTCTTCCGAAACTGCCTCCTCGGGCAAAGAAGCCGTCGAAATGACCTTGAAAAACAAATACGATATCATTTTTATGGATTATATGATGCCTGAAATGAACGGCATCGATACGACGAAAAAAATCAGAGAGCACGGTAAAAACGGGTGCGATAATGTTCCGGTTGTCGCGCTTACCGCAAACACAGTTTCGGGCATGGAAAAGGTTTTCTTATCCAGTGGCATGGACGCTTTTCTTCCAAAACCCGTCGTTCTCTCCGAGCTTGATAAAATTTTGCTAAAATTTATTCCCTCCGATAAAATCTTCGAATGCAGTCCCGCTGCCGAAGTTTTTTCGGGCGAAAGCGACAATCCGAAAATCACAGGGCTCGATACCGAAAAAGGCATTGAATACTGCGGCGGCAGAGTTGACGGATATATCGAAGTTTTAAAAGTATTTTGCGCAAGCTCCAAAAAACAGCTTGAAAATATTGAAAACGCTGTTGCCGATTGCGATTACGGCCGGATAACTTTGGAGGCGCATGCTCTTAAATCCGCCGCGAAAGGAATAGGCGCCGACCGGCTTTTCGAACTATCGAGACTTATGGAATCAAGCGGCCGCGAAAAAAACATTTCCTATATTAACCAAAACATCGCGGCGCTGCTGCTAAATTATCAAAATATTATTAAATCTATTTCCGAATATCTTGCCCGCATGACAAGCGAAAACTTTACAGAAAAACTGCCGATCGAAAAAGAAAAACTAAAAGACTCGATATATCACTTGATTATCGCGGCGGAAAGCTACGATTTGGACGAAGCAAAGCTGATAATCTCCGAACTTGGCGCATACCACCTTGAACAAATTCACAGAGAGCGTCTTGAAGATATTAAAGCTTCTATAATGAGGTTTTCTTATTCGGAAACCGCCGAAAAAGCAAAATTATTTTTTGAAACCGAGGATGAAAAATGAAGAAAAAAATTGCAGTCGTAGATGACAGCGTCACTTCGCTTACAATTACCAAATCAATTCTTTCTGACCTTTATATCGTTTTTCCGCTGACAGGCGGCGAGCAGCTTTTGAAATTCATTAAAACGGTCACTCCTGATTTAATTTTACTTGACCTCGAGATGCCGCAAATGAGCGGTTTGGACACTTATCACGCACTGCGGGAAGCGGGTTCAGATATAAAGGTTGTTTTTTTAAGCGGCAACGAAAAATCCGAAGAATACGACGCTCTTTTAAAAATCGGCGCGGCGGGTTATATCCAAAAACCCATTGAGGCCAAAAGCCTTATCGCAGCGGTTTCGGAATATTTGGCATAATATGCAAAAAATGCCGAAGGCTTTTGCCTTCGGCATTTTTTATTTTAAGAAAAGCGCGCCCGCAATCCCGCTCAAAAGGGTGAGTAAAATCGGATTTATCTTGTATTTCCCCGCGAGAATTATCACGGCAAGCAGAATTATTATTTCCGGAATTAAAAGAGACAGGCTCACCTTAAATTCAGCCAAAAGAATAAGCCCCGCCGCCGATAATATCATCCCGACCGCCGCTGCTTTAACCGAGTCGAGAATATTTTCCACAAGTTTATTTCCCTCAAGTTTTTTCAGGAAATGCATCGCCAGCGGGACAAGCACAAAGCTCGGAATGCAAACGGCAAAGGTAGCGACCAGCGCGCCGCCGATGCCTGAAACGAGATATCCTATATATGTCGCCGCGTTTATCGCGACCGGCCCCGGCACCACAAGGTCAACCGCCATCAAGTCTGCAAACTGCGAATATGTCAGCCCTAATTTTTGCGCCTCGGATAAAAGCAGTGATACAATCGCATATCCGCCGCCAAATCCGAGAAATCCGGTTTTTAAAAACACAATAAAAAGAGAAATCAACGCCCTGTCCCCCTTTTTATATAATAAATTATCGCGCCGGTCACAATCGCCGCGAGGACTATTACCGCGGCATTTACATTTAAAAATAATAATGCCACAAATACCGCCGCAGATATAATAAGATAATATTTATTTTTTATAACGCTCCGCAAAAGGCTGTACGCGGCTAAAACGAGAAGCGCCGCAGAACATACCCGAATCCCACGAAAAACTCCGACCACTATCCCCTCCCGAGGAATAAACTCCATGAGAGCGGCCGCAATCAGCATCCCCGCAAAAGCGGGCAAAACCGCTCCGAGCGCCGCCGCAAGCGCCCCTTTGATTCCAGCCGCCGCGCGGCCGGTAAAAACGGCGCAATTAACGGCGATAATGCCCGGAAGCGTCTGCGAAAGCGCGGCATATTCAAGAAACTGCTCTTTTGACAGCAGGTCCTTATCGGTTATGTCTTTCTCGATGATCGGGAGCATGGCAAGACCGCCGCTGAAGGTTACAGCACCGGCTTTGAAAAAAATCCAGAATAGTTGCAAAAGCTTTTTTATTTCCTTGCCCTCCGGTTTTGATAGTTTTTATTATAGCATATTTTATAGTGTCAAGGTTCGTAGGTTCTCCATATTATGTATAAGACCTTATATGTTCGAGGTTGGATTAATAAATTTATGGAGGAATAAAAAGTATGTGTAACAACAATTGCAAATTCGGTTTCGAGTCGCTCGGCGATAAATGCTGGGGAAATAATTGGGGCGAAAACGGCTGCCAATGCATGATTCCGAATCCTTGCAGAAAAAGATGCTGCGAGAAAAAATGTTGCTGCGAAATAAAATGCTGTTGCGAAAAGAAACGCTGCTGCGAAAAAAAGCCTTGCTGTGAGAAAAAGCCCTGCTGTGAGAAAAAATGCTTTATCGTTTGCGATGATAAAAAAAGAGACGGCTGCGGCAAAGAAAATTTTGAAGACAGATGCGACGATTAGTCGGTTAACCCATAAATAAGAGAGAGGCTTTACTGCCTCTCTCTTATTTTTGAAAAATATTCGCGATTATGCAAAACTGCGGCCGTTAATTTTATTGTTGCCGCTTTTTCGTTCCATTGCTCCGCTTCCTCGATTAGTCCGATTTTATCGCAACATACTGCGCATTCGAGCGCAGGAATATATCCCCAGCAATCTTCCCTTATAAATCCCCAGCTCCCCTCAGGACGAATCAGCATAAATACCGAGGAAAACCAATATATTGCGCGGGCAAAATCTCCCGCTTTTTTGTAAAAATATCCGATGCGGCAACAAATTTCGGCGCGCGGCGTATCAAATTCAAAGCTCTTAAAAAGAGCCGGCAAAATTTTATCTCTTTTCCCCTGCAATTCAAGGCATATCGCCAGTTCTTCACAGGCGGAAATATTATCTTCTATCCATCCTTTTTTGCTTTTTAAAAACCGCTTTAACCAATTTTCGGCTTTTTTATAGTTTCCGTGTTCGCGAAGCTCGCGCGCATAATAATACATACCGCGCGGCGAAAGATTTTTTCTGTTTTTCAGATTTTTTTCATATATTTCTATATTCCGTCTGCTTTTTTCTTTTTGCTTTTTTGTATGCGTTACCGCTATTTCACTGTTAATTATTTTGCCCGAAATTTGAATATATTCGTGCACCGGTTCTACCCATAAGAAATTCCGCGCCCGCTTTAAAAGCCGCTCCCGATAAAAAGAAAACACGACTTTTCCGTCTTCGTCAAACGTTGTATTGTATCGCATCATTACAACGTCAATATCAAAATCAATATCCTGCTTTAGTTTCAAAAAATTTTCTCTGTCTTTTTCCGCGATAATATCGTCGGCGTCAAGCCATAAAATATAATCTCCCGTGGCATAGGAAAACGCCTTGTTTCTTGCCGCAGCAAAATCATTTTGCCATTCATAATAATAAATTTTTTGCGTATATTTACGGCATAGGTTCACTGTTTCATCGCTTGAACCTGTGTCGACAATAATTATTTCGTCGGCAATGCCCAAAACGCTGTTAAGACATGCCTCAATGTTATTTTCCTCGTTTTTCACAATCATACAAAGACTGATTTTAATCACTTAAATCACCTCTGTTGTAGGTTATGAAAACTCTAATAGTTAGGTTCCTTTTCTCCCGAATCAAAGCGCGCTTAAATTCATGTCGATTTTTGTTTCTTAATATGTTATAATAAGAAAAATAATTACTGGAGGTATTGATGAGCAAAATAAGAATAATTGCAGACGCAGCATCCGACATCCCGATTTCCGACGCAAAAGCAAACGGCATAGAGCTTGTTACAGCTATCGTTCACTTTGACGGAAAGGATGTCCCTGAAGTTGAAATTGATAAAAATGAATATATAGATTTTCTTTTGAACAGCGACGAAATTCCTACCACTGCCGCCGTTTCGCCGACGCAGCTTATCGAATGTTTCGAGCGCGCATATGAAGACGGAATTACCGATTTCATCGCAATCACAATCAGCAGCACAGGAAGCGCGTTTTATAGCAACTGCTTTCTTGCCAAAGATATGTTTTGCGAAACGCACGGCGAAGGCAAGATGAATTTCTATTTTATCGATTCGCTTCTTTACACTTTCTGCTACGGCGATATCGTCCTTGAAGCCGGAAAAATGGCCGTCTCTGGCGCATCTGCCGAAGAAGTTGTCGCTTTTGCAAGCGAAAAGCTCAAAAGTGCATACGGCGTAGCCGGTGTTTACAGCTTGAAATTCGCCAAAAAAAGCGGAAGAATTTCGGGCACCGCCGCTTTTGTCGGTGAAATGATGGGGCTGAAACCCATCCTTCTTGTTGACAACGGCAAGGTAAACATAATCGAAAAAGCCAGAGGCGAAAGCAACATTATCCCGCGCCTTATCGAAGCGGCTAAAAAACATATCGATCCGGACGCAGAACAGGTTATAAGGATTTTCCACGGCATAAAGGTCGACAAGGATATTAAAGATCTTTCCGCCGCACTTAAAAAAGAATTTAAAATAAAAGAAATCAAAACCGGCCTTCTCGGTCCGTCGCTTACAACAAACGCCGGCCCGAAAGTCCTTGGCTTTACCTTTACCGGCAAGAAAAGAGATTAAATTTTTTATTAATTAAAAATAAAATGCCGCGCTTTAAAGCGCGGCATTTTTTATGTTGTGGAAAAAAGTTTATTTTTTCTTAGTATCGTCGATTACAAGCTCTTTAAGCGATGTTGCAAGCCCTGCGATAGACTGAATCTCGGACGGGATGATGATTTTTGTCGCCTGACCGTTTGCGGCTTTTTCAAAAGCTTCAAGGCTGCGAAGTGCGACAACTTTTTCATCCGGCGCCGACTCTCTGATATATACAATACCCTGAGCGGTAGCCTGCTGGACTTTCAAAATTGCTTCGCTCTCCGCTTCGGCAGCAAGAATTTTCGCCTGTTTATCTGCCTGCGCTCTAAGGAGAACCGCTTCTTTATCAGCTTCCGCAGTAAGGATTTTACTTTGTTTTTCACCCTCGGCAACGAGAATCGCCGCGGTTTTTTCACCTTCCGCAATAAGGATTTGCTGTCTTCTCTCGCGCTCTGCTTTCATCTGTTTTTCCATCGCGTCCTGGATTTCGCGCGGTGGAAGGATATTTTTAAGCTCAACGCGGTTGACCTTGATTCCCCACGGATCGGTCGCTTCGTCGAGGATAACGCGGAGTTTGGAGTTAATGTGGTCTCTTGAGGTGAGGGTTTCGTCAAGCTCAAGGTCACCGATAATATTTCTGAGGGTTGTCGCCGTCAAAATCTCGATAGCCTGAATCGGACGCTCTACGCCGTAAACATAAAGTTTAGGATCGGTTACCTGAAAATAAACGACCGTGTCGATTTGCATTGTTACGTTATCTTTTGTGATAACCGGCTGAGGCGGGAAGTCGACGACCTGCTCTTTAAGCGAAATGCGACGGGACATTTTTTCGATAAACGGAATTTTTACATGAAGACCAGTTCCCCATGTTTTGCTGTATGTTCCGAGTCTTTCGATAACAACAGCGTATGTCTGCGGGATGATTTTGATGTTCGCGATGATAAGGATTACAACGATAAGAATAAGTCCGATAATGTATGGCATGAATTTACTCCCCTTCTTTTTTTACGACAAGTTTTACCCCCGCGATTGCGGTGATAATGACCTTTTCGTCTTTTTCGATTTTTTCATTGTTTTCGGTTTTCGCCGACCAGATTTGACCGCGCACCTGAATCAAACCTTCTGCTTTGTCGTTATCGATTGCAGATGTGACAACGGCGCTTTCACCGACAAGGCTTTCGACATTTGTTTTATATGCGGTATTTGAAATTCTCGCCGCAAGTTTTCTTGTCGGCACCAAAAGGATAGCCGAAACAACCACAAAAATAATAAACTGAATCCAGCTGTCGACATTAAACAGCGACGCGACAAGCGCGGCGACCGAGCCAAGCGCGAACCAAATACTGACAAGCTGCGGCGTAACCGCTTCGACGACCGCAAAAATGACGATTGCAGCCAGCCAAACATATCCCATAGCGTCCAAAAAAGCCACCTCCCTTTTTATTCTATATGTATTTATTTTATCACAAAAAATTCTTTTTTGGTAGATGTTTTTTGCGCGGCGAGGGGCGGCAAATTTCAAAATTCTGCCAATAAAAACAAAAAATGCGGAGGAAAAAATTCCCCCGCATTTTTTTAAAATCAATTAATACATTCCGCCCATCCCGCCGGCCATTCCGGCGGCGGCTGCAGCCGCTGCGGCGTCTGCCTGCGGATCTTTTTTATCCGCCACAAGGCTTTCGGTTGTGAGCACCATAGCGGCAACCGACGCGGCGTTTTGAAGCGCCGACCTTGTAACTTTAGCAGGATCAACTATTCCCGCTTTAAACATATCTGTATATGTTTCTTTTGCAAAATCAAAACCGTAAGATGCTTTTTTGCTGTCTTTAACCGCCTGAAGAATTACCGAGCCCTCAAGGCCGGCGTTTGCGGCGATTTGACGAAGCGGCTCTTCGAGAGCTTTCGCGACAATCTGCGCGCCTGTTTTGATGTCGCCCTCGTTTGCGGCGATGAATTTTTCAACATCGGCGATTGCGGTGATGTACGAAACACCGCCGCCCGCGACAATACCCTCTTCAACCGCGGCTTTTGTAGCAGCGAGAGCGTCTTCGATGCGGAGCTTTTTCTCTTTCATCTTGGTTTCAGTAGCCGCGCCGACTTTGATAACTGCAACGCCGCCCGAAAGTTTCGCAAGGCGCTCCTGGAGCTTCTCGCGGTCAAAATCTGATGTTGTTGTATCAATAGCCGTGCGAATCTGCGCGACTCTGTTTTTAATATCCCCGGACTTGCCCGCGCCGTCGACAATTATCGTGTTTTCTTTCTGAACTTTTATCTGTTTTGCGCGGCCGAGCATATCAATGGTCGCTTCTTTAAGTTCCATTCCAAGTTCGCTTGAAATAACCGTTCCGCCTGTAAGAATCGCGATATCCTGAAGCATATCTTTGCGCCTGTCACCAAATCCCGGAGCCTTAACACAAACGCAGGAAAATGTTCCGCGAATTCTGTTAAGAAGAATCGTCGCAAGGGCCTCGCCCTCAACGTCTTCCGCGATGATAACAAGCTTTTTGCCCGACTGGACAATCTGCTCAAGTACCGGAAGGATATCAGCGATGGCCGAGATTTTTTTATCGGTAATAAGGATAAACGGCTCTTCGACAACCGCTTCCATTTTATCTGTATCGGTGACCATGTAAGGCGAAATATAGCCGCGGTCAAACTGCATTCCCTCGACAACGTCGACCGTTGTCTCGGCGGTTTTGCTCTCTTCGACGGTGATAACGCCGTCTGCCGTGACCTTTTCCATCGCTTCAGAAATAAGCGAGCCGATAAGCTCGTCTCCGGCTGAAACTGTCGCAACCCTTGCAATATCTTTGCTGTCCTTAACTTTTTGGCTGTTTGCAATAATCGTGTCAACCGCGATTGTAACCGCTTTCGCAATGCCTTTTTTTACTTCCATCGGGTTTGCGCCGCTTGTTACGTTTTTCATCCCCTCGCGGATAAGCGCCTGTGCTAAAAGAGTTGCGGTGGTTGTGCCGTCGCCCGCGACGTCGTTTGTTTTCGTCGCAACTTCGCGAACAAGCTGTGCGCCCATGTTTTCAAAGGCTTCGTCAAGCTCGATTTCTTTTGCAATCGTAACGCCGTCATTTGTGATAAGCGGCGCGCCGTATTTTCTGTCGAGAACTACGTTTCTGCCCTTGGGACCAAGAGTTATTTTAACCGTGTCCGCAAGCCTGTCAACGCCTTTTTGAAGCGCCTTGCGGGCTTCTTCCCCGTAAACAATCTGTTTTGCCATAATTTATCTCCTCCTTATTCGGCTATCGCCAAAATATCGCCCTGTTTGACGATTATAAATTCATTTCCGTCGATTTTGATTTCGGTGCCGGCGTATTTGCTGATAATTACCTTATCGCCGTTTTTTACTTCCATCGGTATCTTTTTGCCGTTATCGTCAACTCCGCCGGGTCCGACGGCGACGACCTCCGCAACCTGCGGCTTTTCCTGGGCAGCGGCGGTCAAAATAATTCCGCTTTTTGTTGTTTCTTCCGCTTCGAGCATCTTGACGACAACCCGGTCAGCAAGTGGTTTAAGCTTCATTTTTTATAAAACCTCCATATTAAAATAATCAAAAAATAAGTTTTAGCACTCGCATAGTTTGAGTGCTAAAACTTATTTTATACGAATAAATATTAAAAATCAAGTAGATTTTTCCAATTATATGAAATTAACTATTTGTTAATAATCAGTATAGAATTAGATGGATATTAGTTTGATTTTGCCCGGCATTATCGAGATTTCCGGATTCTCCATCTCTATTATTTCCCCATCGAGATTGGTGGCGGTTTTGCCGCTTGCGCTTATTTTAACCTTTTTGCAACGTACATAAGAAATAATATCCGGAACGTTGCTTTTACCATCTTTGATATGCCGCCCGCTTTTATAAATGCTGATAAGCGGCAGGATTTTAAATCGGCTCGCTGTTTTCACCATTATAAGATCGATATATCCGTCGTCAATCTTTGCTTCAGGGGCTGCATAAAATCCTCCGCCATAAGCCTTACCGTTTGCAGCGCAGACAAATATAAAATCGCCCGTAAGCGGCTCGCCGCCGTCGATTTGAAGAGTATATCTGTTTTTTATTTTTGTAAAAAAGCAATATGCAAGCGAAAGCGAATACGCAATTTTGCGAAAGCCGAGCCGGCTGAATTTATGAACATTTTCGGCAATCGCAGCGTCAAGCCCCGCCGACGCGATGTTGATACAGGGAAAACCGTCCGCCGCCAAAATATCCGCCGGAATCGCCGGCGCCGAGACGATTTTTTCAAGGGTTATTTCCGAAATATCTTTGCTAAAATAACGCGCAAAATCGTTACCCGTGCCGATCGGCAAAAAGCCGAGACTCGCGGTTTCGCACTCATACATCCCCTGCAAAACCTCGTTTAGCGTTCCGTCGCCGCCGCAGGCGTATATCCTTATCTCGCCGCTTTTTTCGCAAACGGCTTTCGCTATTTCGGTCGCATGCCCGGGATATTCGGTTACAAAAAACTCATAGCCTCCCGGCAGCAGTTCCGAAGCCTTTTCGCGGATTTTTCCGGTCATATCCTTTCCGCCGGCTATCGGGTTAACAATAAAACAGTGCCTCATACTTTCCCCTTAAAATCTATCTTTTAAAATACTGGTAAAAATCGCACTTGATCATTCCGTTATATAGTTTCCGCTTTTTATCCGCTTTTTGCCCGAAATATTTTTCGAATTCCTCGTCGCTTGTTATAATGAAATACTTCCAGTCAGGCATCGCGGGAAAAACCTTGCCCATAATCTTGTAAAGCTCTTCCGCCTGCTGTTTTTCGAGTAACCGCTCGCCGTAAGGCGGGTTGCAGCAGATTATTCCGCTCTCGGTTTTTGTCGTTAGTTTTCGGATCTCCATCGAGCCGAATTTTATCATTCCCTCAACCCCCGCAAGCCGCGCGTTGCGCTCGCCGAGCGTTTTCATCTCGGGATCGATATCGGTCGCCGCAATTACCGTTTTCTCGGTTTTTATCTTGCTTTTCGCCTCTTCCCTCGCGGCGGTAAATGCGCCGCTTGGAACAAAAGCATGTTTTTCCGAAATAAACTCGCGGCGTAGTCCCGGCGCTATTCCCGCGGCAATCATTGCCGCCTCAATCGCAATCGTTCCGCTTCCGGCAAACGGATCCCAAAAGGGTATGCCGCTTCGAAATCGCGTTATATTGAGCATCGCCGACGCAAGAGTTTCGCGAATCGGCGCAAGATTTGCCTTTTGGCGGTAACCCCTTTTATGCAGTCCTTCGCCCGAAAGGTCGAGCGTTATCACCGCTTTGTCCTTCATAATTAAAAAAGAAATCGGATAATTATCGCCGGTTTCGGGAAGCCAGGAAATTTTATATTTCTCGGATAGCTTGTCCGCCAGCGCTTTTTTTATGATTTTTTGGCAATCGGGCACGCTGGTGAGTTTTGATTTAAGGCTGTGTCCGCTTACCGGAAAGACCGCGTCTTTGGGAAGGAAGTCTGCAAGCTCGATTTTTTTTGCGCCCTCAAAAAGGTCGTCAAATGACAGCGCGAGAAATTCGGCGAGAACGAGCTGCACCCGCTCCGCCGTGCGCAGATTGATATTGGCGCGCGCCGCCGCCGCCAAATCCCCTTTAAAATAAACGCGTCCGTCCTCCACCCTGTCGGTTTCGTAGCCGAGCTTTCGTATCTCGTCGGCGAGAATGCTTTCGATCCCGAAAAGGCAGGGCGCAACAAATAAATATTCTTTCAATTTTTAATACCCCGTAAATTTTATAAAAAGATTATACTATATCTTCGCAAAATATGGTATACTTCAAAAAAATGCAAAGGAGCTTTTTATGTCAAAGGTTAAATTTACTTTAAATAACGGAAAAACTATAACGGCAGAGCTGTATCCCGAAATCGCGCCGAAATCGGTGGCAAATTTTATTTCGCTCGTCGAAAAAGGCTTTTATAACGGCCTTATTTTTCACCGTGTTATCCGCGGGTTTATGATTCAGGGCGGTTGCCCGGACGGTACCGGCATGGGCGGCCCGGGGCACCATATCGAAGGCGAATTCAAAGCAAACGGTTTTGAAAATAACCTTGCCCACACCCGCGGTGTTCTTTCGATGGCGCGTGCGGCTGATCCCAACTCGGCCGGAAGTCAGTTTTTCATAATGCATCAGGATGCACCGCACCTTGACGGCAGCTATGCCGCTTTCGGAAAGGTTATATACGGTATCGAAGCAGTTGACGAAATCGCCGAGACCGAAACCGATTACAGCGACCGCCCGCTTTCGCCTTTTGTTATCGAAAAAGCAGAGATAATCGAATAACGAGAAGCCGCCTTAGCTAAGGCGGCTTTGTTGTGATATAATTATGATTGCGAAGAAAATTTATATTTTGTACGGAGGCACATATTTATGGAAACAGAAAAAATACATAAAACAAATAAAGATTATTGGAACACAAATGCAGACTCTTGGTTTGGAACTACAGCTCTTCCGACATATGGAGTACATTTTGTGACGGAGGATGACCTGCATTTATTTGGTGATGTTTCCGGTAAAAAAATGTTGGAAATATGTTGTGGTAGCGGGCATTCCTTAAAATATCACGCTGATAGAAACGCTTACGAATTATGGGGAGTAGATATTTCACACAAACAAATAGAAAATGCAGAATCATATTTAAAAGAACATGGATATTCCGCAAAGTTTATTTGTTCCCCAATGGAAGCGGATATAGAGATTCCAACAGATTATTTTGATTTCGTTTATTCAATATATGGTATCGGCTGGACAACTGACTTGTTCGGAACATTCAAAAAGATAGCCTCATATCTTAAAAAAGATGGTACATTCATTTTTAGCTGGCATCATACCTTGTATTACTGTGTGGCTCGGTCAAACGACATGGCTCATGATATTTCAGAAAATGGAAAACTAATATTTAGCAGAAGCTACTTTGATGAATCATATTTTACTATGCCTGTTCATGATAGAGAAATAATATTATGCAATCGAAAAATATCAACATATATTAATGCTTTAGCTCAAGCGGGTTTTTGTGTTGAGGAAATGATTGAACAAACTGATAATGAAGCAATGGAATCTGTTGAGAATGATAACATAAAAATAAATAAAGCAAAGATGTTACCGATTTCAGTTTGCTTCAAAGCGAGGAAATTGTAATATGAGGACTCGCACCTAATAAGCACTTACGACCGCCCCACTTGAAAATCGGCACTTCGTAAGTAATTAGATTTTCTAACTTGGCACATCACCTAAGAATTGTTTACCACCGCAGTTTTTAGGTTTAATGGTATGATGGTGTATTTATATTCGTGGGGGTATAACATGAGTAAAATTTTTGAAATTATTGAAAACAAAAAGCATTATGACGGCAATACACTTGTGGAGCGTATGAAAGAATGTCATACATCTGCTGTCAGTATAGCAATACTAGAAAACTTTGAGATTTGTGAGGCATATGCTTGCGGAGTAAAGCGGAGAGCCACAAAAGAAAGGGCTACGGCTGATACGCTTTTTCAAGCGGCATCTATTAGCAAGCCTGTATTTGCCTTTGCGGTTATGCGGTTAGTTGAACGCGGAATGCTTGATATAGATACGGACATTTCTGAGTATCTTGTTGGTTACGATGTACCTACATACGATAATCAAAAACACAAAATTACATTAAGGCAAATATTAAGTCATCATGCCGGCTTAAATCTTCATGGATTTGCCGGATATCAACAAGGGCAAAAAATACCCACAGTTGAACAAATACTTAACGGAGCATTTCCCTCAAATCATGTAAAATTAAAATTATTTAAAGACCCTGAAACGGGATTTCAATATTCAGGCGGTGGATATGTTCTTGCACAAAAAATCGTAACAAATGTTTGTAAACTTAATTTTTGCGATTTAATGGACGACTTGGTTTTATCTCCATTATCTATGGTTCATAGCACTTTTTTACAACCGTTACCTAAAGATAAATTGAATGAAATCGCTTTTGGTTATAATCCTCACAATTTACAATTACCTGGTGGATACAATATAATGCCTGAATTATCGGCGGCAGGATTGTGGACTACGCCGTCAGACCTTGCTCGATTTGGCATTGAAATAATGAAGGCGTTAAAAAGTGAAAGTAAATTCCTCGAAAAAAAGACGGCTGAGCTAATGACAACAAAAGCATATGAAAACTCTCCATATGGGGTAGGTTTTGAAGTAAATGAATGTAAAAAAGGATTAACATTTGGACATGGCGGTTCAAATTTCGGTTATCAATCATATATGGTTTTTTGCCCGAGTGACGGCTCAGGAGTGGCAGTGATGCAAAATTCTGATATAGGAATGAGAATACCTATTGAAGTCACCAATTCTTTCAAAGAAATATATGAGTGGTGATTTAGCGTTCATAATAAGCATTTATACTAATGATTCCAATTTGAAACCTTAATATAATTGCAATGTATTCAAATTGGAATTAGTGCGCGTAATGCCTTGTATAGCAAGGCACACAGCGCCTACTTTTCATTTGAATCTCGTTAATTTTTATTCGGGTTTCAAACGAAAAGTAGTATTACTGTATAAAATCACAAGGGACATATGCTACAGAAAATTTATGTAATGGACAGGAGGGAAACAATATGCCAAATATCGAAATTAAAAAGCTGTCTCCCGAATTATTAAATGATTTTCTATTTTATTTTGATAACGTGGCTTTTGCTGATCATCAAGATTGGTCTGGCTGCTATTGTGTAGAACCGCACCTACGGCAAGCTGCCGAACACGAACTTTCAAAAGGTACACAATCAGATTGTCGACAATATGCAATTGATTTTATAAACAGTGGTAAATTAAAGGGATATTTAGCTTATTATGATAATGAAGTAGCTGGTTGGTGTAATACGAACAACAAGCTGAATTACGAAAAAATACTGGCACGGGAAGAATTGCACTCTGATGACGATAGCGACAAAAAAATAAAATCAATTATGTGTTTTAATGTTGCGCCAAATCAACGCAGAAAGGGCATTGCTTCACGACTATTACAGCAACTATGTGATGATGCTAAAAATGAAGGGTTTGATTTAATTGAAGCCTACCCTTACTGTGGAGAGCCAAATGTATATTACTATTTTTCAGGTCCAATATCCATGTACGAAAAACACGAATTTAAGGTTTATCGGAAGTTAGAACACGAAATAATTATGCGTAAACATTTATAGAGTTACCTCTGCTAATAAGCCAGATTGTGTAAATCACTGTTTACAGATGCTGAAAAATTTATATTAGTGGAGATACGAACATGAACAACTATGGCAATATTGTTTTTTTAAATGGTCTGACAAGCTCAGGAAAAACTTCAATAATAAATGAAATTATTTCTCGCAAGACAAATATTTTCTTTGTGTTGGGCTTCGATTTATTTGAAGAAACAATACCAAAATGGGTGGCTGATGTTGATTTATATTATGCAAATGCTATAATTGCAATGTATTACGCTGCTCGTAGCTTTTCGGAGCAAGGTCAAGATGTGATTATTGATGGATTAGTTATGAATATTGATGGACTGGAGCAGCATTATAAACTGTTGCTTGAGATATTTAAAGGTTATCCATTGTGTATGGTTAACGTTCATTGCCCATTAGATATATGTAAACAACGAAATATTTCTCGTGGGGATAGAAGAGAAAATCAATCTTTGGAACAAAATAAGATTGCAGAAAAGAACATTGAATATGTATTAAGCATTGATACAAGCGTACATAATGTTCAGGAATGCGCGGATTTGTTAGTGTCTAAAATCCAATTATGTAGAGTATAAGCATTTTCTGATGTAGGGAGCGATCAATGATCGCTCCGCGGTGCGCACACTGTGCGCGCCCTACAAGATTATGTATAAAATAAGTATTATCAGAATATTCAGCAAAAAAGAGCCCGGAATTTCCGGGCTCTCTTTTTATCTCATTTATTCGGGGATAATTTGGCCGTAGCCGCCGTCGTGGCGTTTATATACGACATTTATCTCGTCGCTTGCGACATCGCGGTAAACGAAGAAATTATGGCCGACAAGCTCCATCTGAAGAATCGCCTCGTCAACATCCATAGGTTTTACCGCAAATTTCTTCTGGCGAATAACCTCATAGCTTGTTTCTGCATGCGAATCGGAATAGCTTTCGTAAGCTCCTGCTTTCAGCCGTTTTTCAAGTTTTGTTTTGTTCTTGCGCATGCTTCTCTCTAAACTGTCGACGCAAAGTTCAAGTGCGGGGAGAAAATCATCGGCGCTGTGGGCTGCCCTAAAAATCATCTTTTTATACTCGAGAGTGACCTCCATATTATGGCGGTCTTTTTCGATGGACATTACAACTTTCGCATCGGCCTCGCCGTCAAAAAACTTATCGAATTTCGACAGTTTCTTTTCTATTTTGTCCTTCAAATCCTGGCTTGCTGTAAACTTTCTCGCGGTGATAACAAAATTCATAAATCTGCCCCTCTCGTAATGTTTTATCCACCTTTATTATAAAACTTTTAACATGCCATGTCAAAGAATTTTTGTCGCGTGGCGGCTCACATGGCATCCGATATTTACCGCAACCGGAAGCCCGGCGATATGCGTCGGCGCGTATTCGATATTTACCGCAAGGCAGGTAGTTTTGCCGCCGAAACCGGCTGGTCCTATCCCTAAATCATTTATTTTTTCAAGCATTTCCGCTTCTATTTCCTGATACAGCGGAGTATCGTTTCGCTTATCCAAATCGCGCAAAAGCGCGGTTTTTGCAAGCAGCGCGCAGGATTCGAAATTGCCGCCGATACCGACGCCTACGATTATCGGCGGGCAGGGATTGCTTCCCGCCGTTTCCACCGTTTTTACGACGAAATCGACAATTTCTTTTCTTCCCGCCGCGGGGGTAAACATTTTCATTGCGCTCATATTTTCGCTGCCGAAACCCTTTGGCGCGACCGTTAGTTTTATCTTGTCCCCCGGCACTATTTTCGTATGTATTACCGCCGGCGTGTTGTCTCCTGTGTTTGTCCTCTGCAAAGGATCGGCGACAATCGACGGGCGCAGGTACCCTTCTGTGTACCCTTTGGAAACGCCGCTGTTAATTGCGCTGCACAAATCGCCGCCTGTCACGCAAACCTCCTGCCCAAGCTCGACAAAAACGACCGCCATTCCGGTATCCTGGCAAATCGGAATCTTGTCCTCATCCGCCGCGGCGAGATTTAAAATTATTTTCTCCATAACGTTTTTAGCGGTTTTCGTCTCTTCACGCTCCGCGGCGTCGATGATTTTTTCCTTTACATCGCACGGCAGATGCAAATTCGCCGCAACGCACAGAAAAGATATCGCATTTTCTATCTCTTTGCAACTTATTTCACGCATTTTCTACTTCCTTTTGAGATGTTTTGTCGTTTTTTGCTAACGATTATTATTTACAAAAATTGGGCATCGGGTTAAACTTTGATTGTAGTTACCTTTCACTTTCCCATTTCTCTTGGAGGCGCTTTGACAGCGCCTCTCTTTTTTTCATTTTAAAAGGGCACTTTTTATAAAAAAGTGCCCTTTTTATTATTTTCTTCGAATTCCTCTTTTTGAATCGGCTTGACGTTTTATTGCGGAAAGTTTTTCTTCGCTCTCTTTTTTGAAGCTGAGCATCATTGCTTCGAAGCTGCCCGGTTCCGGCTTCGGCGCTTTGCCCGGCCGTTTTGGCCTTGCTTCAAAGTTAACCGGAGGAGCAGGCGGCGCTTCCGACGCTTTTTTCATCGAAAGGCTTATTCTGCTTTTATCATCAATTCCGATAACCTTAACGCTGACCTCCTGCCCTTCTGTGAGGTGGTCTCTGATTTCCTTGACATATTCCGAAGAAACCTCGGAAATATGAACCATTCCCGACTGCCCCTCGGGAAGCGACACAAACGCGCCGAAATTAGTTATCGTTGTAACTTTGCCCGTATAGATTTCACCGATTTGAACTTGCATTAAAAAATTTTCCCCTTTGTTTACTGTCCGTCAATATTTATAAAAACCTTTTCGCCGGGAGAAACAAGATTCAGTTTCTCGCGCGAAAGCCTTATAACTTCCTCTTTTGTAATCCCGCGCTCTATGGCGGTTTTTAAGGTTTCGTTTTCCTGCTCTTTGCTTTCAATAGCAGCGGCAAGAACCTTCACCGTTTCGTTTCTGTCTTTTATATCAAAGGATAACTTTACAAGGTTTATTCCCGAATACAGGATAAACCCGCAAAGAAGTATTTTTAGGATTATTCCACCCTTTTGCCTCTTTGGGACCTTTTTGTTTTTTTGCATTTTTCAGCCCTTTTTTCTTTTATATTAACATCAGAAGACATAACTATACTATTATCCTTAATAATACTACTTTTTTTTGTGTTTTTAAAGTGTTTTTTGAAATTTTTATCAAAAAAGTTTGATCCTTTGGAAGCGGCTCTTACCCTTATTTCTACAATATTTGCTGCTTTTTCGACCGGCGCGCGGACTTTTGCTATCAGCTTTTTTACCTTTCTTTTGATTTTTCTCAGAAGTTTTGTAATAAGCCTTGTAACGGTTTTCCCGAGCGTCGCGAGAAATATAAGCATGCCCGCAGCGACGCCGGCAAGCAGATAAACTCTTACGACGCCGCTGTTTACATTAAATATAAAATAAAAGGAAGAAACTGCCGCAACCGCCCAAAAGACTGCATCCAAAAAAGCGGAGGTAAGCGTCTTTCCGCCAAACGAAATTCGAAAAACCGAAAGAACGGTGTAAATCAGCCCAAGCACGCCGCCGAACAAAAAGGAAAATAGCAGCGAATAAAACTGCGCGATGTTCGACAGTTCCATATCATTTTACAAGGCGCGAGAAAAACCCGCCGCTTTTCTTGCTTCCGGCGTTGCTGTACTTTACAGCGTCGATTTCCCCTTCGAGCTGGAGCTCGCCCGTGTCCACGTTTATGCGGTTGATGTGCAGATTCCCGCCCATAACGGTAAGCGCGCCGAATTCGGTGAAAAGGCTTATCTCGTTTTCGTCGAAGCTGTCGACGTCAATAACCCCCGAAACGCTCATCACCTTGCGGCTTTCAAGAATAATATTGTGCGGTTTTTTTATTTTGATTTTTTCATCCGGCATTTTATAACCCTCCTAAAAGTTTTATAAAATAATATGCCGGACAAACAGTTTTTATAACCTGTTTTAGTTTTCTTCTATTATTTTATACATCTCTTCCGCATCATTCTTGCCCGCCTGATTCGCAATTTTGCAAATTTGCGCCTTGACAAGGTTGCTGCCGAAACGTATCTCAATAATATCGCCGACCTTTATATCGGTGGAGGCTTTCGCCTCTTTCCCGTTTACGGTAATTCTTCCCGCGTTTGCCGCGCTTGCCGCCACCGTTCTCCTTTTTATCAGGCGCGAAACCTTTAGGAATTTGTCGATTCTCATTTTTACTCCTTGTTTTAATAAAAATAAACCGCAAGTTTGCACTTACGGTTTATTTTTATTAAGTAAAATTATTTAGCAACTGCGTCTTTCAATGCTTTACCAGCTTTGAAAACCGGAAGTTTAGATGCCGGGATAGTGATTTCCTGTTTTGTCTGCGGATTTCTGCCCTTGCGAGCTGCTCTTTTTCTAACTTCGAAAGAGCCGAAACCTACGAGCTGGATTTTGTCGCCTTTTTTAAGGCTTTTTGTGATTTCTTCAAAGATAGAAGTTACCACTTTCTCAGAATCTTTCTTTTTGAGACCTGTTTTGTCCGCAACAGCGGCTACGAGTTGAGCTTTATTCACTCAAAAACCCTCCCTGATTTTTTTTATAAATGAAGAGATTATTTCTCTTTCACTTCAAAATTTTTCGCGCGTTCCCAAAGCTTGTCCAGTTCCGATAGCGGCAAATCCGCGAGCTTTGTTTCCGCATTTTCCTCCATCCAAAGGAGGCGGGATGAAAATTTGTCTGAAGCGACGGTAAGCGCTTCCTCGCTGTCAAGTCCAAGTTTGCGCCCGAGATTTACTGCTGAAAAAAGCAAATCGCCATATTCTTTGAAAATCTCGGCATTGTCTTTTTTGTCTATTGCGGCGAAAAGCTCTTTTCCCTCTTCTTCAAGCTTGTCCGCAGGATCTTTATAATCATCCCAATCAAAGCCGATTTTTGCTGCTCTTTGCTGAAGCTTGTCCGCGCGCATCAGCGCGGGAAGCTGCCGCGGAACAGCGGCGATAGATTCGGATAATTTTTTGATGTTCTTTTCCTGTTTTTTAATTTCGTCCCAATTTTGCAAAACCTTTTCGCTTGTTCCCGCAACGACATCCGAAAAAATATGCGGATGACGGCGAATTAACTTTTTGCAAATATTGTCGGCGACATTGTTTATATCAAAAGCTTTTTCGTCTTCCGCAATCTTCGCATGGAAAACAACCTGAAGGAGCAGGTCGCCGAGCTCTTCCTGTAAGCTTTCGTTATCATTGTTATCAATCGCCTCGCAAACTTCGTAAGTTTCTTCGATGATGTTTTTGCGAATCGAGGTATGCGTCTGTTCCTTATCCCAAGGGCAACCGTCCTCGCCGCGCAAAATTTTCATGATTTCGACAAGATCATCGAAAGAATATTTACTTTTTCCGAGCAATTTCTCAATTTCTTTTTTCATTTTATCCTATAAGTCTGTATTTATCAAGTATTTTTTCAATTTTTTCGCCTTTTGGAAGCAGTTTTACGTCTTCTCTTCTGATTATTTTGAAAGCGAGGACAAAAATCAGATACAAAATACCCGCAACCCCTATAGCGGCGGCGGTTGAAATAAGGTTCGACGTGAAAGAATGCATCAGCCTATAAGTAAAATATGCCGCTGTGCATGCAACAGTCGATGCGATAATCGGTTTTATGAAAACCGAATAGATATTTATGCCTTTTCCTATCGTTTTTGCAAGCACGATAACATTTAGTACGGCGATAAGGCCGTAACATAAATTGGTGCCGACCGGCGCGCCGTAAATATTTATTCCCGGAATTCCGACAAGCGTGTAGTTACAGATGATTTTTGCAACCCCGCCTATGAGCATTGTGATAATCGGCACCCGTTCTTTTCCGATGGCCTGCAATAGCGCGTTTGTAATCGAAACGAGACAAACAAGGACGACCGCCGGGCCGAGCATTGTAAGAAGCGGCGCGGCAAGGCGCGCGTCGTTAATCTGCTTGCTGTAAATCAAGGTCAGAATAGGAGCCGACAAAACCGCAAGCCCCATCCCCGCGGGGACCGACATAATCGACGCCACGCGCAAGGTGGAGTTTACCATATTGTGCGCCTCGTCGCGCTTTTTAAGCGTGATAAGCTCCGCAATCGCGGGAACAACGGCTATTCCGAGCGGCACGATAACCGCCGTCGGCAGGTTGAACATCGTTCTCGCCCATCCGTAGTAACCGTACATCGTATCCGCCTGAAGCTGGGTAAATCCCGCGCTGATAAGTCTGCGGAAGAGCATAGCGGTATCAACAAGGTTGGTAACGCTTAGCACCGAAGAACCGATCATTATCGGAACCGAAATTGCAATCAGCTTTCTGAAAAGCGAGCCCTTCGAAGACGGCGGGGTTGACGCGTTATCGGTTTTATTTTTTATTATCTTTCGGGAAGATATCGCGAGATATACCGAGCCGAACATAGTTCCGAGTGTTACGCCGAAGATTGCGCCTGCAGCCGCAAGCGGCACGGCAAGGTCGCTCCCCTTCATATGCACCGTTATTTGCCATGCGATAACGTAGCCGACAGCGAGTTTTACCACCGCGACGACAATTTGTGACACCGCCGTCGGTATCATATTTTTATGCCCCTGGTTGTAGCCGCGGTAGCAGCTCATCGCAACCTCGAACATAAGCGAGGGCGCGATTGCCATAATCGCATATTTTGAATCGGGTGATTTTAATAAGTTTGCAAGAGTGCCCGCGCCGAAAAACATAAATACCGACGCGACAACGCCAAAGGACAAAAACGAGATGAACGCGACGTTTAAAATGCGCCGGCTGTTCTGATATTCTCCTTTTGCGTTGCAGGAGCTGACCATCCTTGAAATAGCCACCGGCAGCCCCGCCGTCGTGAGAATATACATCCAAGTATAAATATCGTAGGCAACGCCGAAATACGCCGAACCGGCAGAACCGATAAGATTCTGCAAGGGTATTTTGAACATTGCCCCGATTATTTTTACAAGTATTCCGCCAAACATCAGTATAGCGGCGCCGCCGTATACCGATTGTTTCCGTTCGTTAAGCCCCAAAACAAACACTCTCCAATAATTATGTTAAACTTTTAGTCAATTTTATGTCCGCATTTAAAGCAATATACGCTGTCATCCGAAACTTTCGCTCCGCATTCCGCGCAACGCTTTGCAGCGCCCTGTTGCTGTTCTTTGAGTTCCGCGATTTTTTCTTTTATCGCCGTGATTTTTTCCATTATCTCCGCCGGAGCGTCAGCCCAGCTTTCCGCGGCGTCTTTGCCGAGCAAGGTGTAAAGCGAAGAAAGCTCGTTTTCCGCCGAAAAAATATTATAGCCGATTTTCACCTTTTCGGATGCGCCGATTACCGCTTTGCCCGCTTTTTTGCCGACATCTTCGATTTTTCCAAAAACTTCGTTGATAGTTGCCATAACATTACCTCCTTCAATTTAAGACCGCATTCAGTTTAGCATGTTTTTCGCCAATATTCTACTTTATTTTTTATCATACAAATCGGAACCGCCGACAAATTCGCGAAGAAGCGAAGTGCCCGGTACATATTGGACGGGCAACTGCCCGAAAAGTTTCAGCGCCGCCGAGAGCCGCTTTGCCTCTTTTTTATGTTTTTCATGTCGGAAAAGGGTTTTAAGCAGCGGCAGCGCAAGGCTTGCCGTAACAAGCGGTTCATATTCGAAAAACGAATTAAGATACGTATCGGCGCGGCGTGCAAAGGGCGAAATATATTTTGCTTCCCCATCAACAACACCGCTCCACATATCAAAGGTGAGCTCCGGCGGCGCGTTTCGGAATCTTGCATCACGAATAACGCGGCGGACAAGGCGCAAGTCCCTTTTGCAGAGCATAGTTTCCCCGTCTTTTACAAATTCTCCGCGAATGCTTATAAAAATCCTGAACAGGTCGTCGTCCGGTATTCCGGCGGTTATCGCGGGATTTAGAGCATGAATTCCTTCTATAAATACTATGTCGTTTTCGCCGATTTTAAGCGGGAAATTATTTTTTTCGCTCAGCCCGGTGTAGAAATTAAATTTCGGCATATCGACCTTTTTGCCCGCCAGCAAACCTGTCATGCAGTCGGTAAAAAGCGGAATATCAATACAATTTGGCGACTCAAAATCATACTCGCCGTCTTCCAATTTCGGAAGGTCGCTTTTGCTGTAAAAAAAGTTGTCGAGGCTAATCGTATGCGCTGTCATGCCGATATCCCCGAGCATTCGGCAAAGTTTCAGCGAGCTTGTCGTTTTTCCCGCGCTTGACGGGCCCGACAGCATAATCAGTTTCTTATTTTTTATTTTATTTGTTATATCGCAAAGCTGGTCGTTAAAGCGGTTTTCCGCCGCTTCCACCATGCTTTCGGGCGAGCTTTCCGCCTTTTCATTTATCTCTGAAATTTCCGCCTGCAAAATTATTCTGTCCGACATATGCCTACTTCCTCGTAATTATCAAAAAAACGCTTTTTCTTTTCCAAAATTTCCGAAATTCTGTCGTTATATTCATACGAGTATTTCGGATTATATATTCTCTCGATTCGTCCTGTGCCGCCGAAGACAAATTTTGAAACTCCGCCGGCCCCAAGACTTATTATGCTTTCTATTTCACCCATTATCAAAATATTGTAAAGCCCTGTTTTCCCCTCTTTCGCGAAGCCGACATTTTCGCAGTTTCCGAGCATATTCTTTTGCTTATAAAGGTAATAAGGCTTGTAACCATGCGCCGGCAGCACGCTTTGCGCGTATTCGACCATTTCCCCGATTATTTCCTCCGCCGCAAATATTTTTTTGGCATTTTCGGCGTAATCCGCCGCCCTTTTGAGCGAAAGGCAATGCACCGTGATATTTTCGGGCGACAGCGCGGCAAGGTTATCAAGCGAATTTTTGAAATCTTCGGCAGTTTCGTCCGGAAGCCCCGCGATGAGGTCGCAGTTGATATTTTGGAATCCCATTTCCCGAGCAAGATAAAACACATCAAAAAAATCTTTCGCCGTGTGTCCTCTCCCTATTTTCGCAAGTGTTTCGTCTTTCAGCGTCTGCGGATTTATCGCGAGCCTCGTCGCCCCCGCGGATTTTATAATCTCAAGTTTTTCCCTGTCAATCGTATCCGCCCTGCCCGCTTCGACCGTAAACTCATACGCAGGCGTAAGGAGCTTTGATGCTTTTTGCAAAATTCTTTTAAGCAACTGCGCGGGAATAGCGGTCGGCGTTCCTCCGCCGACATAAAGCGAGGTGATTTTTATTCCGTTTTCTTTTATCAGCTTTGCCGCAATTTCGATTTCTTTTTCGAGGTTTGAAACGTAAAGCGGCATTAGTTTTTCGGCCGCAGGCGCGGAATGCGATACAAAAGAGCAATAGCTGCACCTGCTTTTGCAAAACGGAATGCCGATATAAACCGACAGGCTTTTGCCATCAATAAGCGATTGCGCCGTTTTTTTTGCCTTTATTACATCTTTACATATGAGAGTTTTTTCAGACGAGCAAAAGTATTCCTCTTGCATTTTTTCGGCTGCTTTCGCGTAATCTTCGCCCTCAAGAAATTTTTCAACTACGTTTGCCGGTCGTATCCCCGTGATTGTTCCCCACGGCGGGACTATTCCGGTCAGCTCTTTCGCGGCAAGAAAAAAGGCGTTCGAAAGCGCCTTTCCCGCCGGGGTTCCGATATATTCGCCCTCGGCGCTGCGCCCGTTATCGTTTATTTTCGCGCTTGCAATACCGGTTTTTTCATCATAGCAAACTTCGGCGCGCAGCCCGTCGCTGTCGTCCTTAAATTTCGCGCCTTTAAAAAAAAGAAGAGCTATGCTCTCGATAAGATATTTTTCGCTGTTTCCTATATATTCTATTTTCATGCTTTTACGTACGGGTTGTTTTTCCGCTCTTCCGCAAGTGTTGTTTTCTCCATATGCCCCGGATAAACGTCAAAGTTCCCGTCAAGCGAATATAGCGTTTTAATCGACTTTACAATATCTTCGTAGCTTCCGTTTTCAAAATCGGTTCTGCCGATATTATGCTCAAAAAGGGTATCTCCCGAAAAAATCATATTTCCGCAGACAAGGCAGATACTCCCCGGGCTGTGCCCCGGAGTATGCAGCACTTTTATCTCTTCATTGCCGATACTAAAAACCTCCCCGCCCTTTACCTCACGCTCGGGAAAGCATTTTTCAAAGCTGTTGCTGTATCCCGCGAGAAAATCGCCGTAGAGCGCGGGCGCTTCGCTCTCGTGGATAACGATTTTCGCGCCGGTCCGTTTGTGGATTATATGCGTATCGACCGCGTGGTCAAAGTGTCCGTGTGTGAGAAAAATGTATTTATAGTTATAATCATGCTCGTCGATAAATTTCGGCAGTTTTTTATTTCTCCAGCCCGGATCGATTATCGCCGCTTCGTTTGTCTGCTCGTCGGCAATTATGTAAGTGTTATTTTTAAGCATCCCCGAAATCAGCGTGTGTATTTTCATTATTACTCCCCTGCTCTTTTTACCGACAAAACTGTGGACAGCGCGGCGATTTTATTAATTATCCCCTCGATATGCTCCACATCTTTTGTTTCGACAATTATATTTATCAAAAGTTTTCCGTCGTTTATTTCCCGCGCGTTTATAGCGTGAATAAACACCCGCTGCGTCGAGAGAACGGCGGTAATCTCGGCGAGCGCGCTGCTTCCTTTTTCGGCGATGATAATAAGATTTGCGTTGAAAACCACATTTTTGATTCCCGCCCATCGAACCGAAAGCCAGCGCTCGTTCTCGTCGCCTCTTGCAAGGCTGTTTTGAACGTTTGAGCAATCACATCGGTGAACCGAAATGCCGTACCCTTTTGTTATGTAGCCGATTATCTCATCGCCCGGCAGCGGGTTGCAGCAGCGGGCGTATTTAATCAGGCAGTTGTCGACGCCCTCGACCACAACGCCCTTCGCCGTCCTGCGCTCCTCGTCCTCTTTCTTTTCGGGAACGATTTTCGGCGGGGCTACCGCCTTGCTGAGTTTTTGAACCTCTTCCTTAAATCTCGGAATAACGCGGGAAATTGAAATTCCGCCGTACCCGATCGCGGCGTATAAATCATCAACGCCGGTAACGCCAAGCCTTTTTGCAATGCTTGACAGGATTTCATCTTTTTCTTTTTCGCCGAAGGAAATATTTTCTCTTTCAAGCTCTTTTTGGAGGTCTTCTTTGCCTTTTAAAAGATTTTCCTCACGGCGCTCTTTTTTAAACCACTGCTTTATTTTGTTTTTCGCTTCGCTGGTCTTCGCAATTTTAAGCCAGTCGCGGCTCGGACCGTGTATTGCGGACGAGGTCAAAATTTCGACGATTTCGCCGTTGCTGACCTCATAATCGAGATTACTTATCTTGCCGTTTACCTTCGCGCCCGACATCCTGTTTCCGACCGCGCTGTGGATTGCGTAAGCAAAATCGACGATAGTCGCGCCGGCCGGAAGATTAACAAGGTCGCCGTTCGGGGTAAAAACGAAAACTTCGTCGGCAAAAAAGTCGACCTTAAACGGGCGCATGAATTCTTCGGTATCGGCGGCATCGCGCTGAACCTCGAGGAGAGTATTTACCCATTCCAAGTTTTGGCTTAGAGATTTATCGGTTATCCCCTGCTTATATTTCCAATGCGCCGCAATGCCGTATTCGGCGGTGCGGTGCATATCCCATGTTCTTATCTGCACCTCAAAGGGGATTCCGTCCTTACCTATCACGGTGGTATGAAGCGACTGATAAAGATTCGGTTTCGGAGTTGAAATGTAATCTTTAAATCTTCCGGGAATCGGCTTGAAAGCATCGTGGATAACGCCGAGCACGTTATAGCACTCGTTCATATTGTCGACGATAATCCGTACGGCGTAAAAGTCGTATATCTCGCTGACCGTTTTGTTTTGCCCGTATACTTTTCTGTATATGCTGTAAAGATGCTTTACCCGCCCCTCGATAAAAACGCCGAAACTGCTCTCGTCAAACCGCTGCCGAATCATATCGATAACATGGTCGAGAAATTCTTCCCTTGTCCTCAGGCGGTCGGCAAGCTCTTCTTCAATTTCCTTGCACCCGACCGGATCAAGATACTTTATCGCGATATCCTCGAGCTCGATTTTCCATTTTTGCATACCGAGACGGTGTGCTATAGGCGCGTAAACCTCCATAGTTTCAAGCGATATTTCGCGCTTTTTCTCGTCCGGCATAAAGTCGAGCGTGCGCATATTATGCAGCCTGTCGGCAAGTTTTATAATTATTACCCTTATGTCTTTCGCGGTGGCGAGAAACATTTTGCGAAGGTTTTCAATTTGGGTTTCTTCTTTGCTGCTGTAAGGAATCGTGCCGAGTTTTGTAACTCCGCTTACAAGTTCTTCGACCTCCGCGCCGAAAAGCGTTTTGATATCCGCCGCTGTGAAATCTGTATCCTCTACGACATCATGGAGAAGCGACGCTACAATACAAGCCGTGTCAAGCCCAAGATCAATCAGCAGCCCCGCGACCTCGAGCGGATGAGAAATATAGTCCTCCCCCGAACGGCGGTGCTGGCCTTTGTGCGCCTTGCTTGCAAGGTTGTATGCCTCGTTTATTACATCAAGGTCATAAGAATATTCACTTTTGGCAAGTTTTTCGAAGAAATCCTCGTAGGTCATTAAACTCGTCCCGCCCTGATTTTCTTTAATTTGATTAGCGATTCGCATTCGTCCAGATTTTTCTTTTCGGTCGTTGCGACCGTTTTTATCGTTTTTTCGGAATAATCGCCCGAAACGGCAATCAGCTTCGCCTCTTCAAACACCTTTACCGCCAGCATGAATTTTCCGAAATTAAACTCGCGCATTTCGCTTTTCCGGCATTTATAAAAAAGCGATAAAAAGGTTTCGCCGGTTATCGGGGCGTTATCGCAAAGGAATTTATAAACTTTTATAAATTCTTCCCTGCTCGGAATAATCTCCTCCGCCTCTTCCGCCGAAAGCGTTTTGCCCTCGATAAAATTCCAGAACTTGCGCTCGCTTTCGCTGTTATACTTATTGTTTTCCTTGATATCGCGCACCGAAACCTGCAAATTCTGCTCGCCCCTGAAAACGCTGATATCCAAATTTACCACCAAATCGATCATCGAGCCCATCGGAAACTCGAATTTCGAATACTCGCGGTTAAAGCATACGGCGCTGAAGGTGACGTATTCTTTTTTGAGCACGAGTTTTGTGTGTTTTCCTCCGCTAAGCGGAATAAGCTCTAAAATCTTAGCGCCCGAAATAAGAAAGTTCGGAATAGGGTTGCCCATCCCGTAAGGCTCCAAAAAGTGGATATCCTCGACTGTTTTTATCCCTATTTCCGCCGTTTCAAGCTCGCAATCGATCGACATGATTGGCAAAAGGTCATCCGAATTTAAGTTTGCTTCCGCATATGCCTGAAGTTTTCTTTCAAAATCGGGAAGTTTTTCTCTTGTAACCGAAAGCCCTGCCGCCAAAGCGTGGCCGCCGAATTTTATCAAGGTATCCGAAACGCTCTCGAGCGCTTCGTAAAGGTTGAATTTTTTTATGCTGCGGCCGCTTCCTTTACCGATTTCACCGTCAAAGGAAATTAGAATCGCCGGAAGAAAATATCGCTCTGATATGCGCGAGGCAACGATTCCGATAACCCCGTTATGCCAGTTTTCTTTTGACAAAACAATAATTTTTTTGTTTTTAAAATCCGCATCGTCCGAAATTTGTTCGAGCGCTTCTTTTAAAATTCCGTTTTCCTCATCCTGGCGACGGCGGTTGATTTCGCAAAGGTCTTCCGCGATTTCGGTCGCTTTTTGCTTATCCGTTTCGGTCAAAAGTTCTGCCGCGCGCCGCGCGCAGCCAATTCTGCCCGCCGCATTTATTCTCGGGGCAAGCGAAAATCCTATAGTCCCTGCCGTTATGCGCTTTTCACCGACCGAGGATTTTTCAATAAGCGCTTTTATTCCCGCATTAGAGGTTTCGTTAATTTGTTTTAGCCCTTCCGCCACAATGCATCTGTTTTCCCCGACGAGCGGCATAACATCGGCAACGGTGCCGAGGGCGATTAATTCGCCGTATTCCGAGAGCGCGTTTATTTCGGGCGAAAGCGCGGAAATCAGCTTGAAAACAACGCCGACGCCGGCAAGTTCTTTAAACGGATACGCGCAATCCTGCCTTTTCGGGTTTACCACCGCCGCACAATCAGGTATTTCCTCTTTGCATTCGTGATGGTCGGTGATAACAACGTCCATCCCGAGCGTTTTCGCGTGTTTGACTTCATCGATAGCTGTAATTCCGCAGTCGACCGTAATTAGTAGCTTGCACCCCGAAGCGGCAATAGCATCGAGCGCGGCCGAATTTATCCCGTAGCCTTCTTCTGTCCTGTCGGGAATATAATATTCCGCGCTGCAGCCCATTCTTTTTAAATGTTTATAGAGCGTAACTGTCGACGTAATCCCGTCGACGTCATAGTCGCCGAAAATTGTTATCTTCTCGCCGCTTGCCGCCGCGCTTTTAATCCTCTCGACCGCTTTTTTCATATCGGATAGCAAAAACGGATCGCCGATAAGCGTTTCCGAGCAGGACAAAAAAGCCGCCACCTTTTCGGCGGTATCATAGCCGCGCGCAATGAGAATCCTTGCGGTTATCGGCGCAATATTAAGTTTAGCCGCGAGCTTCGCCGCCGCCGCTTCATTTTGCGGCTTTTGTTCCCATTTACGCTCTTTCATCTGCAATTACCCTGATTATCCTATAACTTACATTATTTTTTTTGTTCGCGATTACCGCGGGTATGAACCCTATAATAAAAAATATCAGCGCAAAAAGCGCGCCGAAATCCTCGCTTTTTTTGATAAATTCGCCAAGGAAATAGCCGAGCACCCCTGTGATAAGCGGAATTATGTAGAGAATAAAAGCAAGTCCGATGATTTTTTTGCTGTCACTTTCGATTTCCACAAAATCGTCTTCTTTTACCCCGAAAGAGTCGGTAGCCTTGGTTTTCATAACCTTCAATCCGCAGGTGCCGCAGGCTTTTCCGCACGTTTCACCGCAAGCTGCCCCGCGCAAAATATTTACTTCCGCGATTCCGTTTGACGACCTTAGCACCCTTGCTTTCGCTATCATAAAATCCTCTTTCTTTTGCGATTATTTTGGCGGCGCGAAGTTTTCAATTATACTCGCCGCGACCTTAAGGCCGTCGACCGCCGCGCTCATAATTCCACCCGAATAACCCGCGCCCTCGCCGCACGGATAAACAAATTTTTTGTCTGCGGCGACATAATTTTCGCCTCGTTTTATCCTTACAGGCGAACTTGTTCGGGTTTCCGCTCCGGTCAAAATCGCAGGCCCTGTGATAAAGCCTTCCGCCTTTCGCTCAAAGGCAAAAAGCCCCTTTTTAAGCGATTTGTTTAAAAACTCAGGATAAATTTTCCCGATCTCCGCTTCTTTTGCCGCCGGAAGATATGACGGAGAAACTTCCCCTTGCGGCGCGGCAATCCCGAGATATTTCGAAACCGGCAGAAACGGCGCCGCAAGACGGCCGCCGCCGAGCGCAAATGCTTTTTTCTCCGCTTCTTTTTGAAACGCGATTCCCGAAAGCGGGTTGTTGCCAAAATCGTTTGGCGAAACGCCGACCACCACCGCACTGTTCGAATTTTCGGCATCTCTGCCGAAACTGCTCATCCCGTTTACGACAACTTCACCTTCGCCCGATGCCGCGGGAATAACAAGTCCCCCAGGGCACATGCAAAAGGTGTAGACTCCACGGCCTTCTATGTTATGCGCGAAATGATAATCCGCCGCGCCGAGCTTCGGATGTCCCGCAAAATCGCCGTACATAAGTTTATCTATGTAGCTGCGCTTATGCTCGATCCTAAAGCCGCAGGCAAAGGCTTTTGCCTCAAGCAAAAAGCCGTTTCTAAGAAGCATTTCGAACGTATCTCTCGCGCTGTGTCCTACCGAAACGATGACCGCTTTTGATCGAAGCGTTTCCTTATCCGATGTGACGACCTCGCAAAATCCGCTTTTCTCGCTTATATCCGCCGCGGCGCAGTTATATCTGATTTCTCCGCCGAGCGCAGTTATTTTGGCGGCAATATTACTGACGATCTCGCACAAATTATCGGTTCCGATATGCGGCTTTGCGTTTGTCTTAATTTCCTCCGGCGCGCCAAACTCCGCGAAAGCGTTGATAACATAGGAACAGAGCGGGCTGTTTATCCTCGTTGTAAGTTTGCCGTCCGAAAAGGTTCCCGCGCCTCCCGCGCCGAACTGGATGTTGCTGTTTATATCAAGGGTTCCGTCGCAAAAAAGCCGTTCTACCGCGGCTTTTCTCTCCGGAATCGCCGCGCCTCTTTCGAGAACAATCGGCTTATATCCCTTTTTCGCAAAAAGCAGAGCGGCAAACATTCCGGCAGGGCCGAATCCCACAATTATCGGGCGGGTGCGCTCGCCTGTGCCGCAATCCGGCGAAAACTCGGTATTGTTATATTCGGCAACTTGACCTACACCGCCGTTTTTTGGTTTTTCCTTGCCGGTATATAGCACCGAATAAATCAGCTTTATATCGTTTTTCTTTCGCGCGTCGACCGAGCGTTTGTAAACGGACAAATCCTTCAAAGAAGAAAGCCCGAGAATCTTAGACGCCGATTTCAGCGCATCGTTTTCTTCTCCGCAAAGCGGGATTTTTATCCCCGAAACTATTAATGCCATATTACTGCGCCGGCGGAACTACAGGTATTTCCGAAACAGGACCGCTCGCGGTTACCGTAATTTTTTGGACGTCGGTCGAAATATGCGATGTATCCGGCACTTCGCTTGCCCGCGACGAAAGCTCGAATGAGACCGTTTGTTTTGCTTCATCTCCCGCGACAATAGCCTTTGCCTCCACGATGTTTTCAAGGTCGGAAGCAGGACCGGTTATTGTAACCTCTTTCGGCATAATTTCTCTTGTCGTGTATTTATTTTCGCCCTCGATAACAAGAACGACCGGAACCGATTTGCTGACGATTTTATCGAGCTTCAGATTTACCGTAATAGGCGAAATTTTATCGACCGTAATTCCGCCGACCGGCATCGAAATAAGAACTTGCCTTGTGTAAGTTCCCGGCTCTGTAATATCGCTGACATCAACATATGCGCGGATTTCACTGCTGCTGAAGCTGGTGAGCACATTGCGCTTTCCGGTGGCGACAACCTCAACGAGGATGTTTTTATTAGATATAACGGTAAGCCCCGCTTCGTTTGTATCAACCCCGCTTGACGAGTAGCGAAGCGGGATGTTTTTAAAGCTGAGCGTGCTGTTCGGATTCTGCAGCCCGACATAAAACCAAACGCCGATTGCAAGCAACAGCGCAAGGATTTTTTGAGGCAAATTTTTAAGAAGCATATGTTTTATTCTCATTTGCTTGCCTCCTTTTTATGCGGTTTTGTCTTCCCGGCCGACGGCAGTGACGGTGGCGCAAGCGCTTTCCCCAAAAAGTCGCGCAGGGTTTCTATCGAATATCCCCTGATAATTTCGCCGCCGTCGACCGTTGAAATTATTCCGCTTTCCTCCGATACGACGATAACAAGCGCGTCGCTGTTTTCGTTTACCCCGATAGCCGCGCGATGCCTTGTCCCAAGTGAGCGCGAAAGCTCCCCTTTTTGCGAGAGCGGAAGAAAACATCCGGCAGCGTAAATTTTGCCTTCGCGGATTATCGCCGCGCCGTCATGAAGCGGACTGTTTGGGAAAAATATGCTGACGAGAAGTTCGCCGGTGAGATCCGCCTCGACCTTTGTCCCTGTTTTAATTATTTCGCCGAGCTTTGTGAGCCGCTCAAAAACGATAAGCGCGCCGATTTTATTTTTGCTGAGATACTCGCAGGCGTTGCATGTGGCGGAAACAGAATTTTTCAAATCCCGTGATATCGCTGCTTCGTCCTGCATGAAAAGTTTGCTTCCGAGCTTGCTTCTGCCCACCCTTTCAAGCGCGCTGCGAAGCTCCGGCTGAAAAATAATAAGTACCGCGATAAGCCCGAGCTGAACGGTATTGACAAGGATAAAGTTGACCGTGAACATCTTGAGCATCGAGGAAATCTGCATAAGAACGAGAATTAAAATAATTCCCTTTAAAAGCTGAGCTGCGCGGGTTTCTTTTACAAAACCGAGGGCTTTGTAAAAGATATACGCGACAACAAAAATATCAATGGCATCCATAATTCCAAAGGTGGAAAACTGGATGACAAAAACATTTTTCGCCTCTATTAAAAAATTCATAATGCTGTTTATGATATTTTCCATAACGCCGCATCCTTAATTTATTTATAATTAAATATAATAACATAAATTATAATTAAAAAAAAGGATTTATTTAGCAATTTTTGCCGCAATATCGATAAATTTCGAAATGTCTTTTGTCGTGGTAAACGCGCCGATGCTTGCCCGTATTGCGCCTTTTCCGATTGTTCCGAGGGTATGGTGCGCCAAAGGCGCGCAGTGCCACCCCGCGCGAAGCGCGACACCGCGCCTGTCGAAGCCTTCCGCTGCAGCTTCGCAGCCTTTTCCGAAAAAGTTAAAAGCGATAACCGGCAGATTCTCGTTTTTCCCCTTATATCCATGCACCTCGCCGATTTCCGCAAGCGCTGACGCCGCTTTTTCCGCAAGGTCGCTTTCTTTTTGAAGAAGCTCCTCCCGATGTTTTTTTATAAACTCCGCACCTGCGCGCAGCCCGGCTATAGAGGGGACATTAAGCGTTCCGTATTCGAGCCGCTCGGGCAGGCATTCGGGCATTACCGGGCTTAGTGAATCGGTTCCGCTTCCACCCTCGAACACAGTATCAAATGAAAGTCCGCCGCTGCAAATAATCGCGCCGCTTCCCTGCGGACCGTAAAGCCCTTTATGCCCGGCGACGCAGATGGCATCCGCCCCGATTTCGGCGAGTTTCAAATCGAGAAGTCCTGCTCCCTGTGCGGCATCGACGACGAACAGCGCCCCGTTTTCACGGCAGATTTTCCCGATTTCGGCGAGCGGCATTTTTAAGCCGCAGACATTTGACGCCGCGCTGCAAATGACAAGCCCGGTATTTTTGTCTATCGCCGTTTCGAATGAGCGAACCGTCTCCTCAAAACTTTGCGCGGAGACTTTTGCGATTTTTAAAGCCTCACCCGCAAGCGCGAAAGCGGGACGATAAACCGAGTTATGTTCAATGCCCGAAATAACTATATTTTGTTCCTTTTTCGCAAGACCCTTTATCGTTATGTTCAGCGCTTCTGTCGCGTTTTTTGTAAAAGCGACATTCTCCGGGTCTGCCCCGAACAGTTCCGCCAAAATTTCTCTTGTTTTATAGACCTCACCGGCAGCGCGAAGCGCAAGCGCGTGACCGCCCCTGCCCGGATTTGCCCCAAAATCGCGCATCGCCTTATAAACCGCTTTATAAACGCTTTTCGGCTTTCTGAAAGTGGTCGCCGCGTAGTCAAGATAAATCAATTTTCCCATCTCTCCTATAAAAACATTTGTAACTTTCATCATCGAAATAATACGCCGCGCCGCATTTGACATTTGCCGAAAGTATAATCTCGAGCATCTTTCTGCCTTTTGTGCAACGCGTTTCAAATGCGTAATTGCAACCTATCTCAAAAAGCCCGGCCGGAGCCTTCTTAACAACGCCTTTAAACCCGTATTCCGCAAGCAGGTCTTTCACGCGCATGGTCACCGTAACCGAGCTGAAAATAAAAATCGTCCCCATCTTTTTTACTCCTTTTTTCTTCTTTCAATAGTCCATAATATGCCGCGGCGGATAAAAGCGCACCTCAAAAAAACATTCTTTTTTAGGTGCGGATATGGTAATATTATTCAAAAGACTTTTCAGGGGGTGCGTATGTCCGAAAAATTTGAAAAGCAGCTTGAATTTATCGCTTTGCTCGACAATATGAAAAGCGTTTACCGCCGAACCCTTCTTATCGACAAAAGCCGCCGGGAAACCGATGCCGAGCATTCTTTTCATATAGCTGTTATGGCGATGGTTTTTGAGGAATATGCGGAGGCGCGCGGGCTTTCGATTCTTCATATAATCAAAATGCTCCTCGTCCACGACCTTGTCGAAATATACGCAGGAGATACCTTCTGTTACGACGCGGAAGGTTACAAAACAAAACAAAAGCGCGAGCGGGACGCGGCGGACAGGATTTTTCCCCTGCTCGGCGATAAGGGCGCGGAAATGCGCGGGCTTTGGGAAGAATTCGAGACCTGCGAAACCGACTGCGCTCATTTTGCGGCGGCGCTTGACGTCGTTCAGCCTTTTTTTAATAACTATTACACCGACGGATATACCTGGGAGGGAAAAATTTCAAAATCGCAAGTGCTTGAGCGCCTATCGCCTACCCGGCTATATCTTCCGGAAATCTGGCCGGACATTTCACGAATGATAGACGAATGCGTCGAAAAAGGGTTGCTTTTAACCTAAACCTCTGCGCAAAAATTGCCAAAATAAAAGCTCCGGAGAAAATTCTCCGGAGCTTTTTGTTATTTTTTTGTTAATCGATAAGGCAAACGGCGAACGCGTTTATTCCCTCTTCGGCGCCCGTAAAACCGAGCCCTTCTTCGGTGGTCGCTTTTACATTCACCTGCGAAATATCAATTTTAAGCGCGTCCGCTATGTTTTTTCTCATCTCTTCGATAAACGGAGCGAGTTTCGGTTTTTGCGCTACCACGGTCGCGTCGATATTCAAAATTTTATAACCGCCGAGTAGCTCTCCTACCCGCTTTAAAAGCGCGATACTGTCGGCGTCTTTATATTCCGCCGCGCTGTCGGGAAAATGTTTGCCGATGTCGCCGAGTCCCGCCGCGCCCAAAAGTGCGTCCATAACGGCGTGTGCCAAAACATCGGCATCCGAATGTCCGAGAAGCCCTTTGTCGTGCGGAATCAGGACTCCGCCGATTATCAGCTTTCGTCCGGTTACCAAGCGATGCGTATCGTATCCATGCCCTATTCTCATTCTGAATACCTCATTCCGAGCAGGCTCTCGGCGAGCTCAAGATCCTCTGCCGAAGTCACTTTAATGTTAAGCGTGCTTCCGCGCACAAGTTTGACCTGTTTGCCGCAAGCCTCATAAAGCTGGCAGTCATCGGTGTATTTCTGCCCGCTTTGCCGCGCGGCGGCGATCGCCGCCGCGTATCCAACGCAGTTAAACACCTGCGGAGTTTGTATCCTGTAAAGTTTTTCTCTTGACACCGTTTCGGCGATATATCCGGTGTCGTAAACTTTTTTAAGCGTGTCGGTTTCGGGTATGCCGAGTGCGGCAGCACCGCTTTTGTGCGCCTCGTATACCACTTTATCGATAAGCACAGGCGAAATTATCGGGCGCGCGCCGTCATGAACGGCGATGAATTTTGTCGCGGGGCTTGCCGCTTTAAGGCCGATTTCAACCGAATCCTGCCTCTCCGCGCCGCCCCGAACAATCGCGCTGACCTTTTCAATGCAAAGGCCTTTGACGATATCGTTTATTGGGACGATATCTTCTTCCCTGCACACAACGACCACTTCGTCAATACTGTCGGCGCGTTCGTATGCCGTAAGCGTATGCGCTATAATCGGCTGCCCCCTAAGCGCAAGAAGCATTTTTCCGTCCTTATATTTTTCGCCCATTCTTGTTCCGCTGCCCGCCGCGGCGATTATCGCCGTTGTATAGTTTTTCTTGTTTTTTCCGAACTCCATATTCGACATAAAACCCCTTTGAATTTTAATATACCTGCCAAAAAAGCCGCAAAAAGCGGCTTTTATGCGTTAAATATGATGTTTTCTATTTTTTCTTCGATTTCTTCTCTTATCATTCCGGTTGACAATACAAGCTCGGATATAAAAATCTGTTTTGCAGAGACGAGCATTTTCCGCTCTCCTGTAGAAAGGCCGCGCTCGCGGTCACGCAAAATCAAGGTTTTGACAACCCCCGCAACCTCTGAAATATCTCCGCTTTTAAGCTTTAGCATATTCTCGCGGTAACGTTTATTCCAATTTTGGTTACATTCCTCCGGCTCGCCGGCAAGGGATTTTATGACCTCTTCAGCCCTGCTTTTCGTAACAATCGGGCGAAGTCCCGCATTTGTTTCGGAATCGGTCGGAATCATAACCGAAAGGTCGCCGATAGGCAGATGCATAATATAATATGCCTTAGTTGTCCCCATTATTTCTTTTTCTTCGATTTTGTCGATAACCCCCGCTCCGTGCATGGGATATACGACCTTATCATCTACCTTGAACATATTTCCTTCTTTCGGCGGCTCGCTACATATTGTTGTAATTATATCATAATCTGTTAAAAATTTCAAGTTGCCTGAAAACAAGGGGGATTTTTAAGTAAATCCCCCTTGTTTATTCGCTAATAATTATAACCGATGTCGATTGCCTTTAGGTTTTTCTCTATCATATCCGCTTTTGTCGGCGGCACGCATTTTGCAAGCGCGGCCTTAACCGTTTCATACTCCGCAAAGCCGAGTTCTTTAAGCGTTTTGCCGAAAGCAATCATATTGGCAAGACCTTTCAGCCCGTTTTCGTTGGCGAGTGCGGTCGCCGGAATCATATGGGCTTTCACGTCGCTTCGGATATTTTCCGCCGATATAAGTGAACTGTCGATTATCATCGTTCCGCCCGGCGCAACACTGTCCACAAATTTCTCGTAAGACGGCTGATTAAGCGCGACCAAAACATCGGGGTTGATAATTAGCGGAGAACCTATCGGCTCGTCGCTGATTATGACCGAGCAGTTCGCCGTGCCGCCGCGCATTTCGGGGCCGTAAGACGGAAGCCACGAAACTTCTTTGCCCTCAAGCAGGCCGCAATAAGCAATGACTTTTCCCGAAAAAAGAAGCCCCTGGCCGCCGAATCCGGCGAGAATAAAATTATATGTGCTCATCTTATTTCTCCTCCCCGATATCTTTGTATGTCCCGAGCGGGTAAAACGGCGTCATGACGTCGGTGACGTATTTAAGCGCATCGACCGGATTTTTTCCCCAGTTTGTCGGGCAGGTGGAAAGAACTTCGATTATCGAAAGACCTTTTTTCTGCTCCTGATATTCAAATGCTTTGCGAATTGCTTTTTTCGCGATATTTACATTTTTCGGCCCGTCTACCGCGACGCGCTGCGCGAGGGCAACGCCGTCAAGCGTCGCCATCATTTCACAGATTTTTATCGGATTTCCCTGGGTTATTACATCCCTGCCAAACGGCGAAGTTTGCGTTACCTGGCCCGGCATGGTGGTCGGAGCCATCTGTCCGCCCGTCATTCCGTAAATCGCGTTATTTACAAAAATTATTGTTAAATTTTCGCCTCTTGTTCCGACATGCACCGTCTCGGCGGTTCCGATTGCCGCGAGGTCTCCGTCGCCCTGATATGTGAAAACTATTTTGCCTGGATCCGCCCTTTTTACACCTGTTGCAACCGCGGGGGCTCTTCCGTGCGCCGCTTGAATAGCGTCGCAGTTAAAATAATTATACGCAAGAACTGAGCAGCCGACAGGCGCAATTGCAACCGCTCTGCCGCGCATATCAAGCTCGTCAAGAACCTCTGCGACAAGGCGGTGAATAATGCCGTGCGTACAACCCGGACAATAGTGATAATCTACATCTGTCAAGGATTTTGGCTTGTCAAATACAACCGTCATTATTTTTCACCTCTCGCAATTTTTTCTATTTTACTCAAAACTTCGTCCGGAGTCGGAATAATTCCGCCCGTTCTTCCGAAGAAATGAATCGGCTTTTTAAACTCTGTCGCGAGTTTAACATCCTCCACCATTTGGCCCATGCTCATTTCGACCGCCAAAAACGCACCCGTTTTGTCGGCAAGCTCGCGCAGCCTTTTGTTCGGGAACGGCCAAAGGGTTATCGGGCGGAAAAGCCCGGCCTTTATGCCTTTTGCGCGCGCCGCTTTTACGGCATTTCGCGCAACCCTCGCGGTCGCGCCGTATGCAACGACGACAATTTCGGCGTCGTCGATAAATTCTTCCTCGAAGCGGATTTCTTCCTCTTCGAGCTTTTTATATTTCGCAAAAATTTCTTGAATATGTTTTTCAAGCGCGGCAGGCTGGAGATAAAGCGAATTAACTATATTCGGCGGTCTTTTGTCGCCGTGGCCGGTCGTCGCCCAATCTTTTGCCGGAAGCGCCCTCTCGCTTTTGCGGTCGAACTGCACCGGCTCCATCATCTGTCCGAGAACTCCGTCGACCAAAATCATAACCGGATTGCGGTAAATATCCGCAATATCAAAGCCCTCGTAAATCATGTCAACCATCTCCTGAACGGTTGACGGCGCGATTACGATAACATGCATATCGCCGTGGCCGGGACCTCTTGTCGCCTGAAAATAATCCGCCTGTGACGGCTGGATGCCGCCGAGACCTGGGCCGCCGCGCTGGACATTCATAATTACGCAAGGAAGCTCGGCGCCGACAATGTACGAAATCCCCTCGGCTTTAAGCGAGATTCCCGGGCTGCTTGAGCTCGTCATAGTTCTGTAGCCTGCCGCCGCCGCGCCGTAAACCATGTTTATTGCAGCTATTTCGCTTTCTGCCTGAAGAAATGTTCCTCCCGCTTTTGCCATTTTCTTTGCCATGTATGCCGAAACTTCTGTTTGCGGCGTTATAGGATAACCGAAGAAATTACGGCAGCCCGCGCGAATGGCAGCTTCCGCTATCGCTTCGTTTCCTTTCATAAGTACTTTATCACTCATTATTTTTTATCCTCCTTTTCGACCTTTATCGCAACGTCGGGGCACATAAGCGCGCAAAGCGCGCAAGCCGTGCAATCCTCCGGCTTTACAAAAACCGCGGGATTATAGCCTTTTTTATTCAAACGTTTTGTTTCAAGCAAGATTATTTTCTTCGGGCATGCGTTAACGCACAGCCCGCATCCCTTGCACTTGTCTTCGTTAATAATTATCCTGTTCATCGTCTTTCCTTTCTTACCAATATTTCTTTGTCAAAATTTCTATTTTAAAAAAATTTTTGCATTTTTCGGGTTCAAGCTCTAAGACCGAGGTGGTCATAACAACCGGAATTTTGCAGAGCGTTGAAACTTTTTCCGCGTATTCGAATGAATTATATACAAGCTCAGGCGTCGTCTCGCTTCCGAGATTCGTGTTGTTTATAAGTCCCGTGATTTTGAGCTTTGCCGCCGCTTCTATATCCTTTACCATTTGCGCCGCGTCTTCCGGCGTTTCTATTAGCAGCCTTTTTTGATTAATGACGCAAAAAATATCATAATCGCTTTTTTCGAAAAGCTCTTTATATCTTCCCAAAACCACCGCGCCCGCATCATCTCCGCCGATATCGAGAATCGAATAATATTCCCCGGAAAAAGCGCGCATCACGCCCGCTGTTAGCGCGGGAATATCGAGATTTGTGTTTGCGTAAAGCGTATTTTCTATCTCAACTCCGCACTCTTTCATCAGCTGCCCCGCGTCGGCGGCGCGGAAATACGGATTTACAATATCAAGGTCGCAAAGCAGGGTTTTTCTGCCGTTTTTCGCCGAAAGCCTTGCGAGGTTTATCGCAATATTTGTCTTGCCGCTGCCGTAATGCCCGACAATCGCGGTTACTTTTTTATCAGGCAGCATCTTTATTCTCCGCAGCGCCCTGTTTCGCGTTTTTCACCGTTACTATAAAGTTTCCGTTATTGTCGCCGGACACCGAAACTTCTTCACCGCCGTTTATGATATAAGAAAACTCCGCCGCCGCATCGGCCGGAACAAATATCACCTTGTGAAATACCCCTTTGTGGGCTATTTCAACTTCTTTCATTTCACTTAAATACTCCAGATATTCTTCAAGGACAAAGCCTTTGTCCCGCATGATTATCGAGTGCGGCAAGCCGACATACCGAAAATGCCACGGCTCGTTCATAACGCCGGTTACATCGGTTTTATACGGCGGATACCGCCAGACAAAACCGTAATCATAGCAATTCGCGCCCATCCAAACCTGCTGGTCGGTGCCCTCAAAATCCACCTGCTTGCCATCAACAATAGCACTTATATCAACCGCGTAGCCGGTGTGATGTTCGCTGAATCCCGGTTTTGCGGCGCCTTTCAAAACCTCTTTTTCGGCCTCTGCCCTTGAAAGCCCTTTTTCCATCTGATCTGCAACTCTGCCCTCAAAAATTCTCTCCTGATCCGCATACGACCGATATGAGCTGTTTACCACGTAGTCCCCGATTTTATTGCCTTTTGCCGCCTTTATCATCGAGTTCAGCGCATTTGCCGCGGGCGGCAAAAACGAGGCTTTCGAATCTTTTAAAACGAATTCTTTTTCGGTGCTTTCTTTTGTAAACGAAACGAGAATATCTTCCACCGAATAATCTTTCGCAAGCGGACGTTTTGATGAAATCAAAATCAGCTCGCCTTGTGACGCGCTTTTTCCCGATAAGGTGAAGATATTTTGAGGCGCGGCGTCTGTCTCAGCCGCTGCTTCTTCACCGCGCAGCGCATTTTTTAGCAGAATTGCCGAAACGGCAATGATAATTAAAATAACTACCGCAAAAATCATTATTTTTAACGCACCTGCGCGTTTTTTTGCGTTTTTGTACATATGCTCCTCACAAAATTGAATTAAAATATATTATATAATAAATATTATATAAAAAGCAAGCGCGGCAAATGCTGCCGCGCCTGTTTTTTATACACAAAAAATTAGCCTGCGTTTTGTAATATCAGCCTGTCCGCAATCATAGCGATGAACTCCGAATTGGTAGGCTTTCCCTTTCCGCCGTGAATCGTATAGCCGAAATATCCGTTAAGGGTGTCGACATTTCCCCTGTCCCATGCGACCTCAACGGCATGGCGAATGGCTCTTTCAACGCGCGACGAAGTTGTGCCGTATTTCTTCGCAATAGAAGGATATAAAAGTTTTGTAACCGCTTCGATAACCGTGCGGTCAAGAACGCTCATCATTATCGCCTCGCGGACATATCTGTATCCTTTTATATGCGCCGGAACACCGATATCATGGATGATTTCGGTTACTTTGCGCTCAAGCGACAAACCGCTTTTTGCCGGGATTTCGGGCTCGTCCTCTCTAAACAGAAAACTTTCGATTCTGTCGGCTATAACGGCCGGATCGTTTTCTTTATACATACAGTATGTAGCGCCGTATCTCGTTGCTATTTCGGTAACCTCCTCGTTACCGAGGCAGGAATACACAATCGTTACCGGAGTTTTCTTAAGTTCCATCGCCCGCATGGCTTTCAGTACGCCGATACCATCGATGCGGGGCATGCATAAATCAAGCAGGATAACGTCCGGTTCTTCCCTTTCAATAAGCGCTATTGTGTCTTCGCCGGTGGTGGTGAGCCCCACTATCGCGTATCCTTTTCCTTTAAGGTAATCTGCGATAAGCTCTGCCGATTTTTCGTTGTCATCCGCGATCAAAATTTTACTTTGTTCCATTTTTTCCTCCTTGATTTGTCAATTTCTTCTATATAAGAACAAATTTATTCTACATGAATTTTTTGAAATATCAATACCTTTTATACGAACTTTTGAACTTTTTTGTAAAAATATGTAACACGCCTAAAGGCGACCACTAAATGTAGTGACCGCCCTTTTTATTTTTGTATTTCGAGAAATATTTTATAGTTTATCCATCGCCGCAAGCATGTTCTCGATAAAAATTCCGTAACCTTTTGTCGGATCGTTTACAAGAACATGCGTGACGGCTCCGATTATTTTTCCGTCTTGTATTATCGGGCTTCCGCTCATCCCCTGCACAATACCGCTTGTCTGCTCAAGCAGCGCCTTATCGGTGACCTCGATCGTCATATTTTTATTGCTTCTGCCGCTTCCGCGCATTATGCGGGTTATTTTTATATCGTATTCTTTCGGCGTATCTCCCGAAATTGTCGAAAGAATTTTCGCCGGACCTTCTTTTATCTCATATGCGGAAGCTACCGGCAGCGCCTGTCCCACACTAAACGGCGCATCCGCCTTTCCGAAAACTCCGAATTCGGTGTTGCCGATCAGCTTGCCATATTGCAAGCTCTCGGTAAAGGAGCCCTGCAACTCTCCCGGCTCTCCGCGAACGCCTTTTTTCACCCCGAAAATATTTGCACCGACCATACTTCCCTTAAGCATCGGCATGACCGAGCCGGTATCTACATCGCATATCCCGTGGCCGAGACCTCCGAATGTATTGTCGCTAGGATTTATAAAGGTTATAGTCCCGAGCCCCGCCGTGCTGTCTCTCACCCATGTGCCCGCTTTATATTCGTTATCATACTTTGAAAACGCCAAATCGATTTTGGTCGTCAGGGTATTTCCGTTTCTTATAAATACCACCTCGGCCTGTTTGCCGCCCTTTTCATATGCAGCTTTCACCTGCTCGTTTGTGGTAACCGTTTCACCGTTAATTTTAGTTATTATATCACCAATCTGGATACCCGCGTTTCGCGAGGGATTCGCGCTCCCTCTCTCGGTTTCAACGTCGCTCATCCCGACCACCATAACCCCGTCGGTATATAGTTTTACGCCGAACGGCAACCCGCACGGAATCAAAGTTTCCCTTTGCACGACTCCAACAGTGACGTTTTTTACCGGGAAAATGCCGAACAGTTTTGCCTGCACCGTAGCTTCGTCTTCTATATTATTATCCGAAAATGTCAAAGGCGCTCTTGCGACGCTCTGCACCATATCCGGAAAAACCGATATGCTTCCCGGCGTTTCGATTGCCGCAATTACCGTTACCGCGCAAAGCGTCAGTATCGCCGCCGAAATAAATAAGCTAATTAATCTGCGTTTCAAAAAACAAACCCTCCTAAAAAAATCGCCTTAGAGTATTGTTTGTTTTTATATGAATATTATTAAAAAATTTTCGGCAAAAAATGTTAAAAAACGGAAAATCCCCGCCGGGCAGAGCGTCCGGCGGGGAAATACTTTATTGTTTGCAAAAATTTTCTTAAATTGAAACGGTTTGCGCCATTTTATAGGTTTCCACGTCAAACTGCTTGCGAATCTTCAGCGCTTCCTGAATATCAAAATCCACAATTTCGCTTTTCTTATAGGCAACAACGCGGTTGCTTTTGCCCGCAATCAGCAGTTCGACAGCATGGTTGCCCATTCTCGTCGCCATAACCCTGTCGCGGACCGTCGGCGTTCCGCCGCGCTGAACATGCCCAAGGATAGTCGCCCTTGAGGTTATTCCTATGCGCTCTTCGATAGCGCGGGCGAGCTTTTCAACGCCGCCGACACCTTCGGCAACTATTATAATAAAGTGGGTTTTGCCCATTTCATTCGCTGTTTTTATTTTTGCGATAACGTCTTTTTCAAAATCGATTTTAACCTCAGGCACGAGGATAGAAGTCGCGCCCGAAGCTATGCCGACGTGCAAAGCGATGTCGCCGCAGCCTCTGCCCATGACCTCGACTATCGTGCATCTGTCATGCGAAGCGGTGGTGTCCAAAAGACGGTCCACCATGTCGCGCGCGGTATTAAGCGCCGTATCAAAACCGATTGTGTAGTCGGTACAGGAAATATCGTTATCTATCGTTCCGGGAACGCCGATACAGGGAACCCCGAATTTTGAAAGGTCGGAAGCGCCGCGGAAAGTTCCGTCACCGCCGATTGCGACGATGCCGTCTATTCCCATTTCCTCACAGCGGGCTACCGCTTTTTTTATGCCCGCCTCGGTACGAAATTCCGGGCATCTCGCGGAAAGGAGGATAGTTCCTCCCTTATGAATTATATCGGTAACCGAAAAGGCGTCCATATCAATAATATCGCCGGAAATAAGGCCGTGATAGCCTCTTCTTATCCCTTTAACTTTTATCCCCGCAGCGATTGCCGACCTGGTAACCGCGCGGACGGCGGCGTTCATGCCCGGGGCATCTCCGCCGCTTGTTAAAACGCCAATACATTTTGGTTCAAACAATTATTACACCACCCAAACTAAGCCAAAAAAATCAAAAATCAGTTAGAATTATATCAAATTATGCAATAATGCACAAGGAAAACTTTCAATTCTCCGCTTAAATGTTACTTATTTTAATATTATATTGCCGTTTCCGAACGCCTCGATATATTTGTCTATGCTCTCTTTATCGGTTTTTGCCGAAAAAATTTCGGGCGCGGTCATATATTTTCCGGTATCCTCAAAATATAGAATAACCGCCGCGCTCCCCTCTTTCAGCCTATCAATCGAAAACATTTTTTTGCACTGCTCGCTTTCTCTCGAGGGAACTTTGATATATAACTTTTCGCGTTTTTCCTCATCGGCGTCGCTTCGCTTAAGCGAAACTATGCTCTCGAGAAGCAGTTTCGGCTCTTCGTCTTCTCTTGCGCTTATTCTTCCTGTCGCTATTACTGCGCTCTCGGGCAAAACAACTCCGCTATATTTCGTCAAAATCTTCGGAAAAACAAGGCTTTCTATGCTTCCCGTTTCGTCTTCGAGCGTGATAAACGCCATGGTTTGCGCGTTTTTGGTTATCTTGGTTTTTTTCGCGATAATAACGCCGCCTATTTTTATTATATCGCCGTCCTTATAGTCCCCGCCCTCATCTTTGAGCGAAGCAATCACCGCTCCGATGTTCGCCGTTTTCGCTGATTTCAGCTGTTTGCGGTAATCGGCAAGCGGGTGCCCCGAAAGATAAAGGCCTGTCGCCTCTTTTTCCATTTTCAGCTTTTCCGAAAGCGGAAATTCTGAGATGTCACTATATAAGATATCCGAAGAGCGGCTTTCTGTTCCTCCGAAGAAATCAAGCTGTCCTATTATATTATTCTTTCTTTCGTCCTCGATATCCGCGGCAATTCTTACGTATGCTTCAAGCATCTGCGAGCGGAAAAGCCCGAAGCAGTCGAGAGCGCCTGAACGGATAAGCCCTTCGATTGCTTTTTTGTTTAAATCCCTGCCGCTCATTCGGGAGAGAAAATCATATAAATCAAGAAATTCGCCGTTTTCGGTTCGCTCTGCTATGCAGTTTTCGATTATGCCGTAACCGATATTTTTTATCGCGACAAGCCCGAACCTTATGCTGTCGCCCTCGACAATAAAGCCGACATCGCTTTTATTAATGCAAGGCGGCAAAACTTTTATTCCGAGGTTTTGGCACTCGCCGATATATTCAAATACTTTCGGCGCAAAATCGAGCACGCTTGTGAGCAGCGCCGCCATGTATTCCTTCGGATAATGCGCTTTGAGATAAGCCGTTTGATACGCTATAGCCGCATAAGCCGCCGCATGCGATTTATTAAAAGCATAGTTTGCAAACGCGCCCATCTCGTCGAATATAGCGTTGGCGACATCCGCGGGAACTCCGCGTGCCACAGCCCCGTCAACTTTCGGGTCGCCGTCCTTGCCCTCGCTTCCATAGACGAAAACTTCGCGCTCTTTTTTCATTTCCGATTCTTTTTTCTTGCTCATCGCGCGGCGCACAAGGTCGGCGCGTCCGTATGAATAGCCCGCCATTTCGCGGACAATTTGCATTACCTGCTCCTGATAGACAAGGCATCCGTATGTAACGTCAAGAATATTTTTCAGCATCGGATGGCGGTATCGCACCTTTGAAGGGTTATGCATGCTCTCGATATAGCGCGGAATTGATTCCATAGGTCCCGGTCTGAAAAGCGAGATAACGGCGATAATATCCTCAAAATTTTTGGGTTTCAAATTTGTAAGAACATTTCGCATTCCGCCCGATTCGAGCTGGAATACACCCGCGGTGTTGCCATCTGACAAAAGTTTATAAACCGCCTCATCGTCGTAGCCTATTTTTGTCACGTCGATTTTTATCCCTTTTGCCGCGAGCATTTTTTCGCAGTCCGAAATAACGGTTAGGTTTCGAAGCCCCAAAAAGTCCATTTTAAGAAGACCGAGTTCTTCAAGCGTGCCCATCGTGTACTGCGTCGCCGCAATATTATCGTTTCGCAAAAGCGGTACGAGGTCGGAAACAGGCGAGCCTGTAATAACGACTCCCGCCGCGTGAGTCGATGTGTTTTTCGGAGTTCCCTCAAGCAAAATTGCTGTGTCGATAAGTTTTTTTATTGTTTCGTCCGAGTCATAAGCCGTCCGGAGGTCGGAATTTTTACGGCCGAGCGCCGATTCGATGGTGATTTTCAGTTCCTCCGGAATCATCTTCGCAACCGCGTCGACCTCGGCGTACGGATAATCAAGAACCCTGCCGACTTCACGGATAGCGCCTTTTGCAAGCAAGGTTCCGAAGGTGACAATCTGCGCGACATGGTCGCTCCCGTATTTTTCGACGACGTAGTCGATAACCTCCTGCCGCCTGTTAAAGCAGAAATCGATATCGATATCGGGCATGCTCACCCGTTCAGGGTTTAAAAATCTCTCGAAGAGAAGTCCGAGCGAAAGCGGCTCGATATCGGTAATTTCAAGGCAGTAAGAAACGATGCTTCCCGCAGCGGAACCGCGCCCGGGGCCGACCGGAATCCCTTTGCTTTTCGCATAATTTATAAAATCCCAAACAATTAAAAAATAATCGATATATCCCATATTTTTTATCGTTTCGATTTCATATTCGAGCCGCTCTTGCGCCCCTTCCGGCGGATTTTCATATCGGTTTTTAAATCCCTTTTCGCAAAGCTCTCGAAGATAGCTTTCGCTGTCGCCGTGCGGCGGCGTAAATTTTGGAAGCAAGAGCTGATGAAATTTCAGCTCGAGATTACATTTTTCCGCGATTTTGACCGTATTCTCAACAGCCTCCGGATACGCCGCAAAAAGCCCGGCCATTTCATCGCCGCTTTTGAGATAGAATTCGTCTGTCCCAAAGCTCATTTTGTCCGGATCGCTCAGCTTTTTCTGCGTTTGAGCGCACATCATTATCTGCTGCGCACCGGCGTCTTTTTTATCGATATAGTGAACGTCATTTGTCGCGACAAGCGGTATTTCAAGCTCTTTCGCGATTTTCACAAGCCCTGCCGTAACTATTTTGTCCTCGGGAAGATTGTGGTCCTGAAGTTCTATATAATAATCATCTTTAAATATCTCTTTATATTCTTTTGCCTTTGCCATCGCACCGTTATAGTCGCCTGCGAGAATAAGTCGCGGAATCTCGCCGACAAGGCAGGCAGAGAGGCAAACAAGCCCCTCGCTGTATTGCCGCAAAACCGACATATCACAGCGCGGCTTAATATAAAACCCTTCAAGCTGCGCTATAGAAACGATTTTCACAAGATTATGATAGCCTTTTAAATCCTTTGCAAGGAGGACAAGATGGTAGTTTGCGTTATCCTCGGTCCTGCTTTTATCCTGCATGGTTTTTGCGGCGACATAAACTTCGCATCCGATAATCGGCTTAAGCCCCGCGGCTTTAGCCTCTTTATAAAACTCAATCGCGCCCGACATATTGCCGTGGTCGGTTATCGCGATAGACTTTTGACCGAGCTCTTTCGCGCGTGCAAAAAGCGGAGCGTCCGAATCGGCACTTGACTTTTTGCCGATTTTGCACGCCCCGTCGAGCAAGCTGTAAACAGTATGTAAATGTAGATGAACAAAGTCCCGCATTATAATTCCTTTGCGATATTAATCAGTTTTGTAAGCCTGTGGTTTAGCCCGCTTCGCGTCGGCTTCGGCGTAAGCATTTCTGCAATTTCCGAAAGCGGAAGCTCGGGGTTTTCAAGCCTTGCCATCGCCGTGTCCGACAGCTCTTTAGGGAGCATCTCGAGAAGCCCGGCCGCCTTTATTTTTTCAATCGCCTCACATTGTTTTCGCGACGCCTCAACCGTTTTAGAAAGATTTGCAACCTCAAAATTAAGCAGCCTGTTCTGACGGTTTTTCATCTCTTTGAGGATTTTTACATCCATGAGTTCAAACGCTTTACCGGAAGCGCCGATAATGGTCAAAAAGTCCTCTATATCGGTGCTTTTTTTGATATAAATTATCTGCTTGCCGCCGCGCTCTTTTTTCTTCGGCGAAACCTCGTGCAGAGCAAGAAGCTCAAACAAATCTTCCGAAAGCCCTCTGTGCGAAGTATCAAATTCCAAATAATACTCGTTTTCAGGATTATTCAAAAACCCACAAACGAGAAAAACTCCCCGCAAAAACGCCGCAGAGCAACATTCAGCGTCAAAATTGCTGAAATTTATTTTCAGCGAAAGCGATTTCGCGCTGTGCCCTGTAAGCGTAAATATTTTTTTCGAGTCTTCTTCGTCGGCGGAAACGGTATATGCGTTTTTTGTGGCGGTGATTTCAAGATTTGCGTCGCAAACCTTTCCGCAAAGTTTTGCAAACCTCTTTGCAACCTCGAGGTTGCCCGCCGTCATTTTTATTCCCGTTTCCTTAAAGCAGCCCGAAAAGAGCGCCATGCCGTATAATTCCGCAAGGCGGCAGCACGGCTTGCCGTTTTCTTTCATAGCAAGCTCTTTTTTAAGCTCAAAACAAAAGGTTTCGATTTTTTTCATCTTATTTTGTTATGTCGTTATGGGTAACGACCGTGTCAATTTTATCGTTTTCAAGCGCCTGTGCCATTCTTCGCGCAAACGAGACGCTGCGGTGCTTTCCGCCCGTGCATCCAAACGCAATAACCGCCTGCGGCTTGCCTTCCTCAATAAATTGCGGCAGCGCGAACTCGAGCATGTCCTTTATTTTTTCAAAATAAATACTTGCCGCGGGAAAAGAAAATACATAGTCGAAAACAGCATCGTCACGCCCCGTTTTATCTTTAAGCTCGGGAATATAAAACGGATTTGGAAGACAGCGCACGTCAAAAACATAATCAGCTTCAAGCGGTATCCCGTATTTAAAGCCGAAACTGACGATGTTTACGAACATCTTTTTGTCGCCCTTTACAAAGTTCGAAAGCAAATTCGCCTTTAACTGAGGAAGCGAAAGGCTGCTTGTGTCGATGGTGTAATCGGATATTTCGCGAAGCGGTTCCATCATTTTTCGCTCGGTTTTAATCGATTCCAATAGCCCCTCGTGATTTGCAGCAAGCGGGTGCTTTCTTCTTGTCTCCTGATATCGTTTCAGAAGCGTTTCATCCGAAGCGTTGAGAAAGAGCATTTTGTAATTATATCCTGAATTTTTAAGGGTTTTAAGTTCTTTTGCAAAATCCTTGTCCACGCTTGCGCCGCGGATATCGGCGACAAGAACCGCTTTTTCAATTTTTCCGTACGCCTGGAAGCAGACTTCGGCAAATTTCGGAATTAGGGCGGGCGGCATATTGTCGATACAATAAAACCCCGCATCCTCCAAAATCTCGACCGCGCGGCTTTTTCCCGCACCCGACATCCCTGTAATTATAAGCAGTTCCATTTTTCCACTTCCTTTGGCTTTTTTCGCTTTAAGGCAAAACTAAACTATTATTATTTCGGGTTCAAGGGTAACGCCTGTTTCCCTATTCACCGTTTCTTTTACAAATTCGAGTAGCGCGATAACGTCTTTTGCTGTCGCGCCGCCTTTGTTGATTATAAATCCCGCGTGTTTTTCCGAGACTTCTGCGCCGCCTATTCTCTTGCCCTTTAGCCCGCAATCTTCGATAAGTTTTGCGGCAAAATAGCCCTGCGGCCGCTTAAAAGCGCTGCCTGCGCTCGGGAAATTCAGCGGTTGCTTTTCCTTGCGGGCATCCATATTCGCCTGCGTCAGTTTTTCGATTTCGGCGGGGTCGCCTTTTGTAAGCTTTAAAATGCTCGCGAAAATCAAACCGCCGTTTTTCTTAAAAATACTATCTCTGTAGCAAAACTCGTGTGCTTCTCCCTTAACGATTTCGGCTTCCCCTTCTTTTGTAATAAAATATGTTTCTTTACAAACGTCTTTCATCTCGCCGCCGTACGCTCCGGCGTTCATAACTATCGCGCCGCCGACCGTGCCCGGAATACCGTACGCAAATTCAAGGCCGGTAAAACCGTTATTTTTAGCGCAGAGGGCGAGCTTTGTAAGGTTTGTGCCCGCGTGCGCTGTTATCTCTCCGTCTAAGCCAAACGAAAACTCATCATGCAAAGACGTGTCGATAACAAGCCCTTTAAAACCCTCGTCTTTGAAAAGGACGTTGCTTCCGTTGCCTATTATGTAAAAATCCAGATTAAGTTTGCGCGCGGTTATTAAAACCGTCATCATTTCTTTCATCGTGCGCGGCGCAACATAATAATCGGCGGGGCCGCCGATTTTAAAGCTCGTGTGCTTAGACATCGGCTCCGCTTTTTTAAATTTGATTCCTAATTTTTCGAGTGCGAAACAAATATCAACCATTAAATTTCCAAGCCCTTTTTATCTTTCAAAAATTTCAAAACGCTTTCGGCGTTTCGGTTTACGATAAGTTCTTCGGGAAAATCCGCCTCGGCAAGCGCTTCGAGCGCGGAGTCGAAATCTCCCACCTGCGTCGCAAAATGCGCATCTGAACTAACAACAATTTTGCCGCCGAGTTTTTTCAGAATTTTTATAATTTCCTTGCAATTATCTTTTGAGCCCGGGCGGAAAGAGAAAGAATGCGCGTTTATTTCAACAAGTTTATTATATGCCACAAAGACCGGCAATATTTTCTCGTAATCGAACTTATACCGCTCGTCGCCGCAGTGACCGATAACGTCGACCGAATTTAATTTGGCAACCGCCTCCCACATGCGGTTATGGTCTTCTATAGTGCCCGGGCGCACACAGAATTCGTGTGCCGAAGCGATAACCCAGTCAAGGCGGGAAAAATATTTTTCCTCGATATCGAGAGTCCCATCGTGGTCGATGATATTCAGCTCCACCCCGCGGAGAACGATAATATCTTCTATCACCCTCGGCAACGTGCCGATGTTCATAAAGTTAAAAATATGGCAAGCGTCCGGCATTGCTGGCGCGTGGTCGGTCACCGCGATAAGCTCGAGCCCTCTTTTTTTTGCGTATCCGATATTTTCAAGCAGGGTGCTGTAAGCGTGTCCCGTTGCTATAGTGTGCGTATGCGTGTCTGTTAAAATCTTCAAAACTATTCACCTAAAATTATTCAAAATTAAATTTGCTTGTCAGTCTGTCCGAAAGCTCTTGCGCCGCGTTGAAGCCCATCTTTTTCTGACGGTTATTCATAGCGGCGACCTCGACGATTATAGCGAGGTTTCGCCCGGGCTTTACCGGGATTGTGAGCGAATCGACCGCGAGCCCGAGAAGCTCAAAGGTCTGAACTTCAAGCCCGAAACGGTCATACGGCTTTTTATCATCCCATTCTTCAAGCTGAACGACAAGGTCGATTTTTTCGGTTTCTTTAACCGAGCCCATACCGAATATGCGGCGGACGTCGACAACCCCGATACCGCGAAGCTCGATAAAGTGGCGGATTATTTCAGGCGATTCGCCGACAAGCGTTTTATCTGATACCCTTTTAATTTCGACCGCGTCATCGGCGACAAGGCGGTGTCCCCTCTTCACAAGCTCAACCGCCGTCTCGCTTTTACCGACGCCGCTTTCGCCGAGAAGCAAAATCCCCTCGCCGTAGACCTCGACAAGCACACCGTGCCTTGTGACTCTCGGCGCAAGCTCAACGCTTAGCAAGCTGATAATCGACGCAAGGAAGTTCGATGTGCCGCTGTCGGTCCGAAAAACCGGAATACCGTATTTTTTCGCGCTTTCGACAATCTCGTCGAAAACCGCAATGCTTCTTGTAATAACGAGTGCGGGGATGTCCTTTGAAAAAAGCTGGTCAAAGGCATGCAGCCGCTGCTCGGGCGAAAGGCATTCGAGAAAGGTCATTTCAACCTTTCCGACAACCTGAAGCCTCGCCGGATCAAAATAATCAAAAAAATCGATAAACTGGAGCGCCGGGCGGTTTATATCGGCATTAAACAGCTTTCGCCGCTCGCCGCCCTCCGGCATATATATTGTTTCAAGCTCAAATCTTTCGATAAGCAAGGATAGAGGAACAAAATATTCTTCGGTCATACCCGCCTCCTAAAGTCTATATATTGACTATTATATAGTTTTTATATTGCCTATGCAAATAAAATAAATAAAAAAAATCTTGCATTTTTGGGGCTACTTTGATAAAATGATTTTTAGTTTCGAAATCAACTAATTGAGGAGGTGTTCGGTATGGCAAAATGTGATGTTTGCGGCAAAAGCCTTAGCTTTGGTATCGCTGTTTCACACTCGCACAGAAGAACCAACAGAACCTGGTCTCCTAACGTTAAGAGAGTCAAAGCTGTCGTGGGCGGTCAGACCAAAAGAATTCACGCTTGCACCAGATGCCTTCGTGCAAATAAAGTCACCCGCGCGGTATAAGTTGAATTTTAAAAGTAAAACGGCAGCAAAAGCTGCCGTTTTTATTTTGCCAAAAAAAGAGAAGCCCAATCGGGCTTCTCTTTATTTTTGTTTTTTGAAACTTATCTTTTTTTCCTGCCCCTTAAATAGCCGGACAATATTTTCATAATGACGAATTATCACGATAAATGCCGAAAATGCCGCCGCGGCGATAAATCCGACGTCGTAACCAAAGATTATTGACAGCACGACAAGGGTAATTGCCATCAAAACCGAGCCGAGCGACACAAATCTTGTGATAATCGCGGCGGCGAAGAAAACTACAAGTGACAGGAGGATAATTCTTATATCCAAAATCGCGAAAATGCCGATTGTCGTCGCGACCGCTTTGCCGCCCTTAAACCCGAAGAAAACGGGATAACAATGCCCGATAAGCACCATTACCGCCGACAAAAGCATCCCGGTTCCGCCGCCGAACAATCCGCCGATAATTACCGCAATCGTGCCTTTTAAAATATCACAGACAAGCGTCGCAACCGCAATTTTGACGCCGCCCGCGCGAAGCGCGTTGGTAGTGCCTGCATTTCCCGAGCCGACGTCGCGAACGTCGACATTGCGAAATTTTTTGGTAAAAATTATCGAAAAGCTAATGCTGCCGAGCAGATATGCAAAAGCGGCAACAGCAACAAGCCAAAACGCTCCTCCCGAAGAAAGCACGGGGCCTGTCAAAAACCTGTATTGCATTTTTATTTTTCCCCTTCTCTTTCGCGGATTATCATTCTTATCGGAGTTCCCTCGAGGCCGAAAACCGCTCTTATCTGATTTTCAATATAACGGCGGTATGAAAAGTGAAACAGCTCGCTTTTATTGCAAAACACAACGAAGGTCGGCGGTTTTACCGAAACCTGAGTCATAAACAGCACTTTAAGCCGTTTTCCCCTGTCGGTCGGCGGCTGAACCCTCGCCGTCGCCTCCGAAAGGACTTCGTTTAGCTTTCCTGTCGTTATCCTCATGCTGTTTTGAGCGTTTACAAATCGTATCATATCAAATAATTTATCGGTCCGCTGGCCGGTTTTCGCGCTGATGAAAACAAGCGGAGCATAGGTCATATACGATAGGTCGGTCCGAACTTTTTCGGCGTATTCTTCGGTCGTTCCGGTTTCTTTTTCAATAAGATCCCATTTATTGACCGCGATTATCGACGCTTTGCCTTTGTCGTGGGCGTATCCCGCGATTTTTGTGTCCTGTTCGGTAACCCCCTGCTCGGCATCGATAAGCAAAATGCAGACATCCGCCCTGTCGACCGCGAGGTAAGCGCGGATAACGCTGTATCTTTCGATAGCCTCGTCGACCTTGCTTTTTTTCCTTATTCCCGCGGTGTCTATAAATATATATTCACCGGTATCGTTTTTATAGTACTGGTCGACGGCATCTCTTGTCGTTCCCGCGATTTCCGAAACGATAACACGTTCTTCGCCGAGAAGTTTATTGATGAGCGAGCTTTTGCCCGCGTTCGGTTTTCCGATAACCGCGACCTTAATCGGGCCGTCCGATTCCTCTTCCTCGGTTTTCGGCGGAAGATTTAAAACAATTTCGTCGAGAAGCTCGCCTGTGCCGAGGCCGTGGACAGCCGAAACTGCAAAAGGATCGCCCAGCCCGAGGTTATAAAACTCGTAAACTTCGGCAGGGGTAGCCCCTACCCCGTCCGCCTTATTTACGCAAAGAATTATCTTTTTCTTGGATTTTTGCAACATTTTTGCGACCGATTCGTCGGTCGCGGTCATGCCTGTGGCCATATCAACAACGAAAACGACGACATCGGCCGTCTCTATTGCAAGCTCTGCCTGAATTCGCATTTGCGACAATATCACATCGTTTGTCTTCGGCTCGATTCCGCCCGTGTCAATCAAGGTGAAATCCCTGCCGTTCCAGTCGCAGTCGGCGTAAATCCTGTCCCTTGTAACACCCGGCGTGTCAAGCACGATGGATATGCGTTTTCCCGCAAGTTTATTAAAAAGCGTCGATTTACCGACATTCGGTCTGCCGACAATCGCAACAACCGGTTTTGCCATATTTACTCCTCCTGTTCCAAGATAGTATCGATAAGCGCGCCGCCGTCTACCGGCACGACGCATAGTTTTGTCTGAAGTTTTTCTTCGATTTCGGCGGGGGTTAAATCATCCAAAAACATATCGCCGCCCGCGCGAAGCATATTTTCGGGGATAAGCAGCCGCTTTAACTTTTTGCCTTTCAGCCCCTTTATAAGATCGGTTCCAGTTATCAGCCCCGAAACGGTAATTTTCTCGCCGAAAAAGTTATTTTTTATCGCGTAAATTTCGCAGTCGAGATTTTTATATTTTTCCTTTAGCTTGTCTACAAGCCCTTTTATAAGCGGCGCGGCCGCTTCCCCGGTCGCGATAGCGCAGGAAATTTTTTCATCGCTTTCCGGAACCGTTTTTAGTACCGCTTCAAACTCTTCCTCGAAAAGCGCGCTCATCCCAATGCCGTTTTCAAGCTGGGGATAATCGTCGTATTTTTCGCTTTTCGGCATTTCTCTTTCCGCTTTCAGATAAAACTCGTCCCCGGCGTAAACGAACCCAACATTTTTGTCTTTCCTGAAAGTGTCTGCAAAGGAGTCAATTATGTCAAGGACTTCCGCGGCGTCTTCCTTTTCAAACGGAGAAAGCTCAAAAAGCCCTTCCCTGAATTTCGTAAGCCCCACCGGCACAACCGAAAGACTCCGCACCGCGGGATATAGCTCCGAAAGGTCGCTTATGCTTTTCTTTA
>JAVBPR010000005.1:0-58521 GCA_031549485.1 Eubacteriales bacterium
AACCTAACTATGCCTGCCTCGCCGGCTTCCTTTTCAATCAGCGTCCAATCCGATATGGAAATCATAATCACATTAACGCTATCATCCGCTAAAAGCCTGATTTTGCGCGTAGTTTCGATTCCGTCCATGCCCTCCATCAGGTAGTCTACAAATATAATATTGTACGGGGTTTTATTTTGCAGCGAATTTCTTACAGCTTCAACAGCCTCGGCGCCGCTGCTTACCAAATCACAAAAAATGCCAAAACTATTCATGATTTTCTTAAAATAATCAAGGACCGTAGAATCATCATCGATTACCAAAACGCGCACAGAATGATAAACCGATTTATCAAAAATATTTTTAGAGACAGCGTTTTTGTCCTCTTGCAGTTTTACGTCAAAAGAAAAACAGCTGCCTTTTCCAAGTTCGCTGGTTAAGGTAACCGAACCGCCCATAAGCTCGACGATTTTTTTTGAAATTGCCAGCCCAAGACCGGTTCCCCCGAATTTGCGGGTAATGCCTGATTCAGCCTGCTCAAATGATTGAAACAGCTTCTTTATATTTTCTTCGCTGATACCTATGCCGGTATCAATTACCTCGAAATGCAGGGTAAAACCGCCCTTGTCAATTTCCCCCTTTTGAATATTGAGCGTAACATTGCCGTGATCAGGTGTAAACTTCACGGCATTGGACAACAAATTGGTAATTACCTGCGAAAGCCTTAATTCATCGCCGATCAAATAATCCGGTAGGGACGGTTCCATATTTACAAACAGATTGATTTTCTTTTCTTCCGATTTGACCGTAATAACATTGACGATATTTTCAAGCATTTTTTCAAAGTTAAATGATTCGGGGTGTATCTCCAGCTTGTTTGCGTCAATTTTAGACATATCCAAAATGTCATTTATCAAAGCAAGCAGATGCTGCGAAGCATCGTTTATCTTATCAAGGCAATACATCATTTTAGCCGGGTCTTTTGAATTTTTCCCGATTTTTGTCATACCTATGATTGCGTTCATCGGAGTTCGTATTTCATGGCTCATATTTGCCAAAAAGGTGCTTTTAGCCGCAGCACTGTTTTCAGCAATGATTTTTGCTTCCTTTAATTCTTCTTCATTTTTCTTGATTTCGGCAAGCATTGCTTTATATTCGGTCAAATCCCTGACAAACGAAAATAGCCGGTAAGTATCGTTATAATCAACTTTTATAACCGTCATTTCAACAGAATATACTTTGCCGCTCAAAGACTGCGTCAAGCATTCCCGGACTGATTTCCCGCTTGTTATGGCATCGTTAACCAAATTTTGAAGGAACTCAGCAGATGGCGTTCCGTCAGCCTGATATTCAGGGAATAAGCTTTGAACCAAATCTTTTGGTGCTGTTCTGGGATCCACATCATATAAATCCATCAAACATTTATTGCAGGACAACAAATCAATTTTATCATTCCAAAGCGCAATGCTTACAGGAACCGCATCAATCATCGCCTGATTACGTTCATCTGCTTCGCGCGCTGCCTCTTTTGCTGATAATTCGGCGCGCATGTCACGGACATACCCTATGATTCTAAAGCTGTTTTTATAATTTTCCTTTTTCAAAGTTACTTCGCAGGGAAGCGGCTCGCCGGTGAGTGTACGGTGCTGCCAAGGAAAACTGACTTCTCCCTTTTCAATGGCAGCATTAATATATTCCTTAGCCATTTCTTCGGCAGTCCGGCCCGAGGGCTGCACAGGGTCGGAAAGCTCAAAAAACTTATCGCAGTATTCCTGTTTGGAAGCGCATTGAAACAGTTTTACGGCGGCTTCGTTGCAATCAATTTTTTCTAATTTATCGTTCCAAATATCACATGCCAGTGGGCTTGCATCAAGCATCTGCCTGGTTCTTTCTTCGGCCTCCATAGTCTCGGCGCGGGCTGTTAGCTCGGTCCTCAAATCCCTTATGTATCCAACCACAATATAATCATCTTTGCGCTGCACTCTTACCAAAGTAACTTCAGAAGGAATAAGTTCACCGTTTATTTTTTGATGGGTCCACTCAAATTTTAGATAGCCTTTGGCAAACGCCTCCGCGACATATTTTGTGCCCATTTCAGCAGAAGAAAGACCGGAGGGCTGAAATTCGGGCGATAGTTTTTGAAAGTTTCGGATATATTCCTGTTTGTCGGTCAATCCAAATAATCTCACCGACTCTGTGTTGCAATCAATAATGTTTAAATCTGTATCAAAGAAATTGGCGCAAAGAGGCGTAGCGTCGAGCATAATACGTGTTCGCTCCTCCGCTTCTTTTGCCGCAAGTTCCTGGTCCTTCTTCGCACTGATATCTCTTGCTATTCCCAAAAGCCCAACAATTTCGCCGTTTATGGTTAGCGGCGTTTTAATCGTTTCCATATGTTTTGTTGTGCCGTCGGGATATGTTATCAGCTCTTCGATAGCTTCCGTTTTATTGCTTTCCATCACTCGTCTGTCCGCTTCTAAAAAAAGCTCAGCCATTTCAGCGTCAATTTTAAAAATTTCAGCGTCTGTTTTGCCTATCAAATCAGCTTCATAGCAGCCGGCAAATTTTTCAAAAGCGGGATTGCAGCCGGTATAGACACTGTTTTTGTCCTTGTAAAAAATCAAGTCCGGAATAGTATCGCGAATAATTTTTAAGATATCGATGTTTTTTGACACAATATACACCCTCTTTTAACCTTATCATCTTTCAAAAACAAGTTTTCTTCCCGCGGCAACTAAATATATTTATGCCAATTTAATCCCGGCGTGTCGCGTTTGTAAAATATAATGCGGTTTTTCATTTTGAGGCCATCCCTAATTACGCAGCTTTGATTTTATTTTATCACAAAATAGATTCCACCGCCAACCGAGGCTGTTTTAATTAAAATACATTTTGTGATAAAATAAAAGAAACAAATATTCCGAACTTTTCGTCTAATATATTAGATTTGCTATTTTTACTTTTTTGGAGGGTTTTGTTATGAAAAAAGCGCTGTGTGTTATCTTGTTGCTCATTATGCTTCTTACAATAATCCCGCTCGGCGCGTCCGCCGCGCTCGCCAAAGAAAAAGTGCTTTCAACCGACATAGGTTGCCTTGTTAACATGCAGCCTATTTACTCTTTTAATGTTAATAACGAAACCTATGTTGTCGCGGAAGATTTACGGAGCTACGGTTTTGATGTGGTTTGGGAAGCGAAAGCAAGAACGCTCAGCATAACCTCGAACAATATTCCTGCACAAACGATTCTATCAAAAGAGCAGATAAATATTTTAAAAACCGATATAAAAACCGGGGTTAAACTTTTTGATGTATATAAAACAAATATCAAAACCTATATCGCCGGAAGTGAAGTAGTCGCTTATAACATAAACGGGTACACCCTCATCAAGCTCGCCGATTTATCGGTTTACGGATACTTGGAATGGGATAAGGATAATAAAATAGCCTCTATAAATGTTTTGCAGAAATCGCTTGACGAAGCATATGAAAAAGCCGAAAAAAGCGAAGTGATAATCAAAGATTACCCTCTCAGTCTTTACGGATGTCTCCCTACCGATGTAACTTATATCGGGGAAGTTGCGGGTGGCGTTCCAAACGGAATCGGAAAAATCCACTATGACCCCGGCGTTGTATATGATGCAGCCGGGGCGCATTGGGAAAGTTATTTAGGATATTTTAGGGACGGAAAAAAGGACGGCCGAGGAATATACAGAATGTATGATCGTTTAGGCGCTAACCGCGCCAATAGCCAATACGGAGAGGAAAATTACAGCAACGGCCTTCGTGACGGTTATAACATCACCTGCTTTTATTCAACTCTTTGGTCGCAAACTGTTTTTCGCGGCCGAAAAGAAGGCCTTTACTTAGATGACAAGCTAAACAGTCCCATAGTTTTGCATTTTGATGCGAGCTTTAAATTTGGTTTTGAAATAGAATAAACAAAGAGCTCTGCAAAACTTTGCAGAGCTCTTTTTAGCTAAAATGTCATTTTACATCAAGAAGGCCGAGCTCCCGGATTTTCATCATTGCGTCCACCCCGCTTGTGACATCCAACTTTTTGTAAATCAAAATCATATGCGACTTAACCGCCGAGGGTTTGAGCCCCATTTTTTCGGCTATCATTTTTTGCGCCAAACCATCGCAGAGATGCCGCATTACCGCCTTTTGCTGGTCGGTAAATTTTAAGTTTTCAGGGGCCCTGCCGCCGGTCAGTCCGCGCGAAACTTTCGCTCTTGAAAGTGCCGAAATATATATCGTCTTGAGCATTGAACCGGTAAATTCGCCGTTATAATCTTTCTGAGATACACGCTTTTGCAGCCTATGAAGCATATTCACAAGTTCCGGACCTTCGTTTTCGAAAATTTGTGTAAAACCAAATTCCTGTGCCGAAATAATTGCTTTTTCAAGCGGCTTAAACGCTTCGTTTTGCATCCCTCGCCCCTTTTTCCAATAAGCGATTGCGAGCAAAATATTAGCTTCTATAATATCAAGCGTCCGGCTGTATCCCTCGCATAAGCAAAGAAGCTTTTTTAAAAATAGAATGGCCGTATTATATTCCCCGGTGACAATATACGCCCGCGCAGTTGTGAAATGTTGATACGATTTATAAAATGACAAGTTGCAGTATGGCGAATCGGCATAGCGTTTTAACCAATCTTTTGCCGCTTCGGCATCGCCGTCTGATAGCCGAATTCGGTATTCGAATGCCCGGAAATTTGCGGTTAAATAAAACGCTTGGTCGCGCTCGATCATCTCAGCCGCGCCGTCTAATACCTTTTGCATATCCATGCGATTTCCCTGCGCATCTAATATATTCGCAAGAATCATCATCGCACAGAATTTCAGTTCAGGCGCAAATCCGTCTTTGATCATAATACCGGCCGATAGCGCCAGTTCATATGCCGCTGAGAGATTCCCGTTCTCATACGCGAAACCTGCGCGCAGGCATAATTCAATTAAATCAAATTCCTCATGAAAAAACACGCCGATAGTCTTTCTGAAAAGCGCAAAGCTATTTTCTATATCTATTAAAAATTCCGAAAAATCTCGATTTGAACGGTGAAACAAAGGCATATTATGCGATACCGACGGCATAAATGCTTTTTGCGTCAGCGCTTTTTTCATCGGGATATTTTTTATGCCTTTCATGTAATCCACAACTTTTATCCGCGGATCCATAAGCCGAATAAGAAAAAAAGTTTGCGCCGACTTCGGGTTTTGCAGAACGATTTTCGGAAATTTTTGATAATAAAGGTCAATCGTAGCCGTCAAAGCATCAATATCACCCTCCGCAAACGCGGCCCATGCCTGCACCTCTAAAAGAAACGAATATTCTTCCACAATAGAACCGTCCACCGACAAGCGAATAATTGAAAGAGTGTCCTCAATAGAGGCATACGGAGAATTATAGTCATACATTAGTTTTAAACCCTTTGTAACGCCGCGCTTATCTCCGCATTTTATATAATATTCAACTGCACGATAGTTATCTCCGCGCGCGAAGAACCAATCTCCCGCTTTTTGATATAGTTCTTTCAACATCACGCTGTTTTCACGCATGATTTGACTATACAAAAAATCTCGAAATAAATGATGAAATCGGTATACTCCGTTTTCATCCGCGCTTATAAAAGCATTTTCCCTGACAAGAGTTTCAAGTATTTTCGCGCTGTCCTTTCGTCCGGTCATAGCTTCGCAAAAATCCGGTGTCAGCTCATCTGCCACCGATACGCAAAGCAGAAATTTCCGACGCGCTTCATCCCAATTTTCCCAAACCTGCTCCCTTATAAATGTTTCAAGATAACGGCTCAGAAGCTTTTTGCCCGTGGATTGATTTCCTGAAAGCAACATCGCATTTAACCCGATCGCCCAGCCGCCGGTTGCGGCAAGAATTTCCCCGGCTTGCTCCGAAGTAATGCGCTGACCATGAGCGGTAAACAGCGCTTTGATCTCTTCCACCGAAAAGGTAAGACTGTTTACATCAACCATTGCAAGTTTATTTTTTACAACAAGCTCCGAAAAACTGTCCGGCGGCTCCGCCCGAGAGAGCAGAAACAGCGTTACGCATTCCGGCAGCTCGGCAATTATCTCCGGCAAACGTTTCAATATGTCCGAGCTTGTAATCAAATGCAAATCGTCTATTATAAGTACACTGTTTTGCTCCGAAATACCAGATTTTTGCAAATACGCATTAAATGCTTTGAGCGCTCTTCCTGCGAACTCAAATGGCGCGGATGCAAAGGATTTTTGTGAAAGAGTTCTCTTTAGCTCGGTATTTCCAGGTTGGAGCGAAAAAAGTGCTATCGCAAGCCGCTCGCAAAAATCGGCGGGCCGCTGGCCTGATGCCTCGGTCATCGAAATCCACGCGCATGGACACCCCCGCCGTTCAAGCCATAGGCGGGTTGAAAAACTCTTTCCGTAGCCCGCAGGCGCGTGAATATAAGTAATTCGCCGGGCTTGCAGCTGGTCAAGCAGCCTCATGAGTTCTGTTCTTTCTATTGAGGAAATTTGTCCGACACTCTCCATATTCAATCCTCCCGTTTATAATTCAATTCTACTCCAAAAAATCCAACCTTTCCAGAAAAATATTTTCAAAATACCCCCCACGCTCACTTTTTGTAAAAACGCATTTTTAATAAACTAATAATATATATTTCTATATTTTAGCAATGAATCCATTATTTTGGCATGTTTTAAAAAAGCGTAAAATCCTCAAAAAGTATTTGCCCCGATTTGGAATAGTTGAAAATGATTTTTATTGGAGGAACTATTTATGACTCAAGTAGTAAAAAAAATTGTATCTTTTATTATTGCGTTTACGCTGGCTCTTGGCGGAATTTGGCTTTCACCTGTAAGCGCGCGGGCGGCTACACTAAATCACGATATTTCAACCGGCTCGCTAACAGTTGCAAACGGGAATGATTATTTAATTACACAGACTGACTCGACTACCAGTACAGCAAATAACATAATCGTTCCATCCGGTTTCTCGGGCAATATTACTCTTTCGGGCGTAAATATATCTGTTTCTACGAGAAACGAATGTGCGTTCAGACTTGACGGCGACGCAAATGTGACGCTGACGCTTGTCGGCACTAATATGTTAAGAAGCGGCGAGAACTGCGCGGGGCTTCAGGTTGTGGCCGGAGCCACTGTGTCAATCAGCGGAAACGGTAGCCTGGAGGCTTGGGGCGGTTCCTCCGGTGCAGGCATCGGCTCTTGTAAAGATGTAAGCGGCGGCAATATAAATATCAGTGGCGGAACGGTGAGCGCAAACGGCGGAGACGGCGGCGCGGGCATCGGTGGAGGCCGTGGCGGTTCAAGCGGCACTATAAATATCAGCGGAGGAACCGTCACAGCATTAGGCAGCTCTACAGGCGCAGCTATCGGCGGCGGTAACTTTAGGCACTGTGACACGATATCAATTACAGGCGGAGAAGTTTTTGCCAATAAGTTTGGAGGCGGGACTGCAATAGGCTCCGGTGCTTCGAATACCGTTCACGGAACAATCAGCATAGGCGCAGCAGGAAAAGTGACAATCAGCGCAAGCGGTCTTGACAATCCTCTTGGCGCAAACACTTTAGGGAATGTCACTAATGCCGGCATTCTTACAATAGCGGACGGAATTTTAAAAATCGATCCAGGCCAAACATTAACTAACAGCGGAACATTCACAACCGCGGACACGGTTACCAATAACGGGATAATTACCAACACCGGCACAATTACTAATAATGGCACGATTACTAATAATGGCACTATTAATAATAGCGGAACAATTACCGGAAACGCACTTTCCGGCAGCGGCAATATTGGAATCGCCTGGAGCGCCTTAACTGCAAACGGCACGGCGGATACAGTTGAGACAACCGAACTTACACTTACTTTCGGCGCGGCTCCCGGAACACTTAGCGCAAGCAATATTATGGTAACAGGCGCAACAAAAGGAGCTCTGTCCGGAACAGGAAATACGCGAACGCTGGCTATCAGCAATATCACTGTGGCGGAAGGCGAAAATGTGCAAGTTGACATCACAAATCCAGCGGGATATTTATTTACCCCAACAACAAAAACCGTTGCAGTTCACAAGGTTTCTTCGCAAACTATCACAGCCGCAACATACAGCGCGGCTCCGTATAGCATAGGAAATCAGATCACCGCAACAAAAGGAACATATACCGCAAACGACGGCGGAATCGAAGGAACACACACCTACAAATGGTTTCGCGCGGATGATTCGGCAGGATTGAATGCCGCGGAAATCTCAGGTGCGGAGGCGCTTACTTATACGCCGACTACGGCTGATTTTGGCAAGTATATCTGCATAGAAACGACTCCTGTTGGCGACGGTAGCTTTGCGGGAGCGCCGGTTAAAAGCGCATATATTCAGATAGGCGTAAAACTGATTGCCAGCGTAATCGGCGCGGGCGGCGGTACCGCCACGGTGGCCGGCGCGGCAAGCGCTGTTGTATATAGCACAAGCGGTGCTGCTATAGTTGTAACGAAAAACAGATCAAGCGACACGATAGCATGGTCGGCGGCGGGAGGTATCGGTTCGTTCGGAGACGCTTCCGCGGCAAGCACCACCTATTCTCCGCCGGCAGTTCCGACAGGAGATATCGAGCTTACGGCCACATTGTCGCTGGCAATTATTGATATCGCAACAATCTCGGGCGTTACCGCACTGTCATCCAGCGATACGCCGGTAAATACCATCACACCTACACCCCAGTTTACCGGAACGGTTACATGGAGTCCTGCGGTAGTCGGCGCGTTCGCGATAAATACTGCTTACACCGCGACCATCACCCTCGCGCCGGAGGCAGGCTACACCCTTAACGGCGTTGCGGCGAATTTCTTCACCGTAGCTGGCGCGACAGCGACCAATAGCGAAAACAGCGGAGTTATTACCGCAGTCTTCCCCCCGACGACAAATGCAATTAACTGGAGAATCGACACGCAAGGCTCACTTACTGTTGTAAATGGATTTGATTATATTATTTCCCAGAACGACCTGAACACAAGTACCGCCAATACCATAACTGTCCCAACAGATTACACCGGCAATATTACGCTTTCGGGAGTAAATATTCTTGTTTCTGCGGAAAATACTTGTGCTTTCAAACTTGAAGGCAATACAAATGTGTCACTGACGCTTGACGGTGTTAACAGATTAGCGAGCGGAAATAATTGCGCAGGAATTCAGGTTCCGGCCGGAACCACCTTGGAAATCGACGGAAACGGCAGTGTCGAAGTTCAAGGTGGCGGATCAAGCGCGGGCATAGGCGGCAATAACACCGTTTGCGGCACCGTTAAAATCAAAGGAGGCAATATCACCGCAAACGGCGGCACATATGGCGCAGGTATCGGCGGCGGCAATAATAACGCAGGCGGCACTATCGAAATCAGCGGAGGTACTGTCACCGCAAACGCCGGCACGGCAAGCGCGGGTATCGGCGGCGGGCGCTTAGGCGCAAGCGGAAATATAAGCATAAGTGGCGGTATAGTTACAGCGCTGGGCAGCGTATTAGGCGCAGCCATCGGAGGAGGCTACAACGGCCAATGTGTTACCATTTCATTTACAGGCGGCGAGGTTACTGCCAATAAATTCGGCGCCGGAACGGCAATAGGCTCCGGCAGCGGAAATAGTACCCTTGGATCAATCAGCATAGGCGCAGGGGGAAAAGTGACAATAAGCGCCGGAGGTGAAGATAATCCTCTTGGCGCAGCCACTTTAGGGAATTTCACTAATGCCGGCACCCTTATCATAGCAGACGGAATTTTAAAAATAGATCCCAGCCAAACGCTTACAAATAGCGGAACTTTCACAGCTGCGGACGCGGTCACAAATAACGGGGTAATTACTAATACCGGGACGTTAACAAATACCGGAACAATCACCAACAACAGCACAATCGCGAATACCGGCACGCTAACTAATAACAACCTTATAAATAATAACGGAACAATAACCGGAAACGCAGTCTTGGGTAGCGGCAATATCGGAATTGCCTGGAACGCCTTGACCGCAAACGGAACGGCGAATACATCCGAAACTACCGAGCTTACATTTACTTTTAGCGCGGAACCCGGAACAATTAACGCAAGCAATATTACGGTAACAGGCGCAACAAAAGGAGCTCTGTCCGGAACAGGAAATACGCGAACGCTGGCTATCAGCAATATCACTGTTGCAGAAGGCGAAAATGTTCAGATCACAATAATTAATCAGACAGGATTTTTGTTTACCCCGACATCAAAAACCGTCGCCATTCACAGAGCTATTCCGCAAACTATCACAGCCGCAACATACAGCGCGGCTCCATACAGCGTAGGAAATCAAATCACCGCGGCAAAAGGCACATATACCGCAAACGACGGCGGAATCGAAGGAACACACACCTACAAATGGTACCGCGCAGATGATGCCGCCGGATTAAATGCCGCAGAAATCTCAGGTGCGGCAGCGCTTAACTATACGCCGGCCGCAGCGGATTTTGGCAAATATATCTGCATAGAAACGACGCCTGTTGGTAACGGCAACCTGACCGGAACGCCAATCAAAAGCGCATATATCCAAATCGGCGTAAAGCTGACAGCCAGCGCAACCGGCGCAGGCGGCGGTACTGCCACTGTGGATGGCGCGGCAAGTATCACGGTATATTCAAACAGCGCGGTCAATGTCTTAGTAGCAAAAAATAGACCGACCGATATAGTAGCATGGTCGGCGACCGGAAATGTCGGTTCATTCGGTGATGCTGCGATGGCAGGCACCACCTATACCCCGCCGTCAGCGCCGACAGGAGATATCGCACTTACGGCCACATTATCGCCAGCGGTCATTGATACCGCAGTAATTTCCGGCGTTACCGCTCCGGCATGCGGCGCATCGCCGGCAAGCGCTGTCACGTCGACATCACAGTTTACCGGAACGGTAATATGGAGCCCGGCGGTTTCGGGCACCTTTGCCGCGAATACCGTATATACCGCAACTATCACTCTCACCCCGGCGACAGGCTATACCCTGACCGGCATTACGGCAAATTTCTTCACAGTAGCTGGCGCGACAGCGACAAACAGCGCAAATAGCGGCGTTATAACCGCCGTTTTCCCCGCGACGGGCACGGCGCAGACGCATATTATCACGGCGACGGCAGATGCCGGCGGAAGCATAAGTCCGTCCGGCGCAGTTGCTGTTACAGAACACGAAAACCAGGTGTTTTCTATCACCCCTTCTGCCAACTATTATATTTCAGAATTAATCGTTGACGGAGCTATTGTAGCGCCCTCAAGCACTTATACTTTCACAAACGTCACGGCAGCGCACTCTATATATGCGAAATTCAATTATAACGGCGGCGGCTCATATTCCCCTCCTTACCGTCCGACAACGCCGGTGATCGATAATAATGTTATCGGCACTCCGGGCGGCACCGCACTTGATGTTTCCAAAATCGATGCGACAGCGCCACTATGCGCAATAACAATCTCGCCTGAAAACGGCACTGCCTATGCATACCTGCCGCTTCATGCACTCGCTGTTTTGGAAAACAAAAACGAAAACTTCTTCATTGAAATCGTTTCCCCTTACGGGGGCTATCAAGTTCCCGTTTCTATGGCGGAAATAATCACGGGAATGGCAGAAATATTGAAAAACAACGGGCTTTCAGCCGATGATGCAAGCTTGAAAATTACCATCACGGATATGTCAAAAGACGAAAATGCGATGACTTCGCTAAAATCAAGCCAGCCGCTTGCAAATATTTTAGGCGGGATTGTTGATTTTAAAGTCGAGCTTGTTCGCAACCTTGACGGAAAGATAATAAAGGAAATTACCGTGTTCGACACGGCACTTACGCGAATAATCCCAATGCCCAAAACGCTTGCCCAAATGCCGGCATATTGGGGCGCATTCCGATATAACGAAGCAGCAAGAACTTGGGGATTTGTCCCGGCAATATCAAAACAGATAGACGGCGCATGGTATGTATATATTCAAAGCAAAACCAACAGCTTATATGTCACGGTTAATAATCCGGTTAGATTTGCCGATGTTTCGGACGAAAAATGGTATGCCGGCAATATCCTGCTTGCCGGAGCAAAGGGGCTTGTCTATGGTATTGGCAATAACGAATACGCACCGGAAAAAGAAGTTACACGCGCTGAGTTTGTTCAGATGGCTGTAAATCTTTTGGGACTTCCGGAATCGGGAGATTTGTCCGGCGTAACCGGTTATACAGATGTCTCCGCTGGCGCGTGGTATTATAATGAAATTATGAAAGCAAAACATTGCGGGTTGCTGCAAGGCTTCCCGGATGGAGCCTTTAAGCCGGATCAACCGATTACCCGGGAAGAAATGGCGAGCATAATCGCAAACGCGGCAGTTTATCAGCAGATTATCATGACGATGGAATATATTGATCTTAACTCAAAATACGAGGATGCCGGAAAAATAGGCGCCGAATATGAAAACGACGTACAAACGGTTGTAAAACTGAAAATTATGCTTGGCACCTCCGAAACCACCTTTGATCCAAAGGGGGTAACAACAAGGGCGCAGGCCGCAACGGTGCTTGCCAATATGGCCAAGGCATTCGGCATGATTGATAAATAAACTAATTTGAAATACAGAGCGCCGCTGTCATAATGACGGCGGCGCTTTATTTATATGATTTTCGAATTTCGATTTATTACAAAATATATCTATTATTAATTTACTCGCTCCATGTAAACGATGAAACTGCTATCGATATAGACCTTGTAAGTCCATTCCGCGTTAAATTCCATTTGCACACTCTCAAAAAATCTGCTTGCAAAATACTCTTTTGGCTCTTTTCCAGGCTCATAAATGAAATACCCTCTGCCCCCTGTGCCCATGTGAGTAATATACTTTGTACACATTGTCATATCGTAAATATCAATAATTTGATTCCCGTAAACCGCGCTTGTAACTTCGACACTCACCCGGTCGCCCGGTTCCGCGCTTTTAAGATTATCAGAATTTTTTATTTGGCTGAAAGGAATGGATTTTCCGTCATTAAGATTTGCAACGGTTACCGAATCAGTATCTATCGCTGTAATCTCTCCCGGCATTTCAAAGTTTACGATAACCATGTCCCACGCTTCTTTAGTGCGGTCAACATCCGAAATTTTCCCGTCAACATCATAATCTATAAAGGTAAATACCGCATGCATCGACTGTGTAAACGGCAGACCTTGTTGATTCCACGGATACAGCGCAACGCTTCCAAAACCGCTGTCGCCCGCGCCGCCGTTTATTATCCAGTTGCTGTTGCCGTCACTGCCTGTTCCGTTTTTCCCCGCTTCCCAAAAATAATAATCGACAAAGTTTCTTGGATATTTTGAAGAATTGTTAAGCAAGGCTTCTTTTGTTATTGCCTCGCCTTTTTCATCTCTTTTTGCGCGATATAATTCAATATCTTCACCCTGTGAATACGCGTATATATCGCTTCTCTGCATACGCGCACCCACCGGCCCGCTTGCAGCTTGCATTTCATCGTATGTCTGCGAAATAGTAAAATCGGTATCGTCGGTTACCGCAACAAGTTCTTCGCCGAGACACCAAATATTAACTCGATGTCCGAGTAGTCTATCGCAGTTTAAATTTGTTTTTTTCTGCTTTTCAGTTTCCCCTGATTTCAACGATACTACTCCGTTTTCGGTTATAGTAGGCTCTGCATTTCCCGGCGCCGCAGTGCTTGTTCCGGTTATAACCGCAACTTCTTTTTTTATAGCAAAATATTTTTCAGCGGGCGTCTCTTTTTCATATGTCGGAACTTCGCAAATAAAAAGGAAATTTTCCGACATCTGCGCAATTTTGCCGCGCAAAGCTTTTGTGTTGCTTCCTATCGCCGTCACTTCGCTCACATTACTAAAAAGCTTTATCTCAAGCGCTTTATTTATAAATCCTTCAGGATATGTAAACTCATTTTTGCCGAACCCCAGCGTAACTAAAAACATTTTCGCGGCTTCCGCGAATGTTATTTTGTTATCCCCTTTAAAAGTGCCGTCGGGGTAGCCGCCGATTATTCCGCTCTCCGCCGCCCAGATAACATATTTATAATACCATTCTTTTTCAGTCACATCGGAGAATTTTTCCGCGCCGTCCTCCGGCAAATCCTTTTCGGTCTTGCCGTTTAAAAGAAAAAGAATTTTTAAGAACTCAGCTCTTGATATTTCTTTTTTATAACCGAAAGTATCGCCCGGATAACCTCCGACGATGCCGAGTTTCTTTAAAAGCGACACCGCATTTACCTCTTCCGGAGTTGCAATGGTATCATCGGAGAACGCTGCGTTTGTGTATGTAAACGAAAATGTCAGTATGAGAATCAAAAAAACCGCTGCCAGTCTTTTCATAGTATATCCCCTTTTGTAAAATACTTTGGTCTAATAACATTTAGACGAAAAATTTATCTCTTTGTTCCTTTTATGAATATAATTATCCATAATTTTTTATTAAAAACAAGCCCTGTCGCAAATTTGCGGCAGGGCTTATAAAAAAGAGATACTATGAACAAAAATATATACTTGCGGCGGAATGGCTGGTTTAAAACATTTTCAGCCAGCCGCCCCAATTTGGATTTGTCGAAGCGTTTATATTGCCCGATGCATTCATAAAAGCGTACAAACTTCCGCCATAGGAATAAACTCTCCCCTGCACAGGAAACGCTTCGGCTTTCCACGGACCGTAAGGACCAGCCCAATCCGCTTCGGTAAGCGCCCGCAAATCTGTTCGAATTCTTATAATATTCGCGGATCTGCGCGTGGCAAATTCTTCAATAGTTATCTTGCTGTCGCCGTCGGATTTATAGAGCGTATACGAATCGGTGGCGAAGATATAAATGCCGCTGCTGTCCGAATATACATTGTCTCCCGACGTATTGAATGAAATATGTCCGCTCGATGCTGATGCCTGCGCAAGAAGAGCTCCCCAATCCCCGGTGACTTCGATTATCGTTCCATCCGGAAGTTCCGGCTCATCTCCGGTATCGTCGGGATCATCTTCGTCGTCGGGATCATCCGGATCCGGCGTTCCGGAATCCGAGCCGTGAATGCTGCAGATAACCTCTTTGTCATCTGCCGAGGCGGTGTATGTCCCTCCGCTCGGACATTTTATATGTGTATACGCCGCGATTTCTTCGGTCAGAGTCGCCCCGTTTTTCATCTGACTGAAAAATTCAAAACTTTTAACAAGGGTGGCACGATTTGTTGCGCAGGATTCCACCCTTTGCCTATCAATATATTTCAAAAATCCGGGAAAGATAAGCGCTGCCAAAATTGCAAGAATTACAATTATGATTCCTATTTCGACAAGCGTAAAACCTTTTTTCCCTTTTATCCTGCATATTTTTTTCATTTTATCCCCCCATAAAAGAAAAAGAAATGCTAATTTATAATATAATTTTACCATTTTTGGCCAATCCGAGCAACAAAAAAGCCCGCAAGCATGCGGCTTGCGAGCTATTTGTTACATTAAGGATTTATATAGTTCTTTTATCTCCGCCACCGAGGTTTCTCTCGGATTTCCGGGGCGGCACGCATCGTCATAAGCGGATTGCGAGAGGAAATCCAAGTCCTCCTCTTTTACGATTTCTTTCAGACTTTGCGGAATGCCGACATCCACCGAAAGCTGTTTTACTGCCTCAATCGCCGCCGCTCTCGCCTCCTCCGCCGAAAGGCTTTCGGTGTTTTTTACCCCCATCGCTTTTGCGATATCTTTATATTTCTCACCGGTTTCGGGCGCGTTATATTCCATTACGGTCGGAAGTATTATCGCGTTTGCGATTCCGTGAGGTGTGTCGTACAGCGCGCCGAGCGGATGCGCCATCGAATGCACTATTCCAAGTCCGACATTCGAAAATCCCATTCCGGCGATATACTGCCCGAGCGCCATATTCTCTCTGCCGGCAGAGTCCCCGGCGACCGCCGCACGAAGCGATTTTGAAATGATTTCTATCGCCCGAAGATGAAACATATCGCTTATTTCCCACGCGCCGTTTGTGATATATCCTTCGATAGCGTGAGTCAGCGCGTCCATTCCTGTCGCCGCCGCAAGCCCTTTCGGCATTGTCGCCATCATATCGGGATCAACGACCGCCACAACCGGGATATCGTGAACGTCCACGCAAACCATTTTGCGGTTTTTGTCCTCGTCGGTTATAACATAGTTTATCGTAACTTCGGCCGCTGTTCCCGCCGTTGTCGGCACGGCAATTATCGGAACACAGCGATTTTTTGTGGGCGCGACACCCTCGAGCGAAACAACATCGGAAAACTCCGGATTTTCAGTGATAATCGCAATCGCTTTTGCAGCATCTATCGATGAGCCGCCGCCGACCGCGACAATACAATCCGCCGCCGCTTTTGAAAACGCCGCAACCCCCGCTTTGATATTATCAACGGTGGGATTCGGCTTTATCTCGCTGAATATCTCATATGCAATTCCAGCATCGTCGAGGATTTTTGTAACCTTTGCTGTAACCCCGAATTTCAAAAGGTCCGCATCGGTGCAAACAAGGCATTTTTTAAAATGCCTGCTCCTTATCTCGTTTGCGATTTCGCCTATCGCGCCGGCGCCGTGATAGCTTGTCTCATTTAAAACAATTCTCTTTGCCAATTTTAACCCCTCCGCTCATAATTTTGATTATATTCACTTTTATTATATAAAATATCAAGTCGCAAATTGCGGTTTTCGGTCGCCGCTACGACATTTTAACCGCGGCTTTCTCCGCGCCATTTTATTTTCGCCGGATTTTTTTCGTTTTTTACCGAAACCTCGCGCAGCGCTTTTCCTATTTTTGCGCACTCTTCCTCCGCGATTTTTTCATATTCTTTCGGTTTCGCCGAAATTCCTATTCGGTCATAAGCAATCGCCGCCGCGCCGTAAAAAGCTATTCCTATGCTGTGCCTTGCCGAGTGAATTGCGGACGCCGCCTGGCCTGCCGCTCTCGCCGCCGCCTGCGCTGCCGGGTGCCCTTCTGCTTCTCTTGCTGCGGCATGAGCCGCCAAAATATATTTCTTAGCCTCGGGAAGTTTTATTTTTCCTGCAAGCCAGTCTCTTGCCGCGATAAGCGCGCCCTGCGGCCGCATATCGCCGGGAAATTCTTTTTCATATATCGGCAAAATATTTTTTTCCACATAACCTACCGCAAAATTTGTGAGCGTTTCCTTGCTCTGCGTTTCAAAAAGGCGCAAAAGCGATATGATATACGGCGAATCCACCTCGCCGAGCGTTTTTCGTAGCGGCATTTTTATACCCTGCTCTTTCTAACTTTATCCTATTATTAATATAAACTGCTCTGATAAAATTTTATCAGAAATGCTCTTGTTTCGTCAATTTTTTGGCCGCCTTATTGCCTGTAAAATATAAAAATGTTACAATAAATTAATATTTTTCGGAGGTTACATTTTATGGCTTTGGCGCTTTTTGCCCTTTTACTTATTATTAATTTTGCTATATCATGGCACAACGCCGTCACGGTCGGACGGATGTGGTCGGAATCCAAGGCGATCGGCGGACAGATCAGGCTGCTTGCCGTCGCCGGATATATCATGGCTATCATCGGCTTTACAATGGTTTACAGCATACTTTTGCTTATGGTTGCGCCTTATATTATTTCGCTTTTCCCGGATTTGCAATCAATCAGCATTCCCGATGTCGTTTCGCTTTCCTCCGACCTTACCTATGTTCTTGTTGCCACTTCGATTATACCCACAGGACTTATCATTTGGTATAACAGCGCGGTCAGATTTTGGAATCGCAGAACATTCGGCAGCGGCATGACCGCCGCATATAATACTTATGCTCAAATCCGCAACACCGTAAATGCGGCGAGAAATCTTCCGAGCGCTTTTTCGCGGATTACCGGCGCGCTTTTCGGCGGTAAAGGCAAGAAAAAAGCAGACGGCGCAGTTATTCTTTTGGCGATTCTTATTCTCGTTTTTGCCGTTTGTGCCGGGTGGTTCACCGCCTCCGCGCTCCTTAAAAGAGCCGACCGCGAATATGACGGTATGCCGGCGCCGCCGAGAGAAAACAATTTCGGCACTCCCCCGTTCGGCGCGGAACAAAACGGACCGGTTCAGAGCCATGCAGAAAGAGCGCAGACTTCCGATAATCCTTTCGGCACTCACTGATGTTTTATGAAAAAAAAGCCTTTCTCCAAGCGAGAAAGGCTTTTTTATTTTTTCATTAAAACCGAGAGGATAATCGAAAAATAATGCAGCCCGCTTCCGGCGAGGGTGAAAAAGTGCCAAACCGAATGCATATATTTTTTCCCGCTCTTTTTGCCCACGACATATATTACCGCGCCTATAGTATAAAAAATTCCGCCGGCAAACAGAAGAATTACGCCGAGCTTTGATAGATTTAAAAGCAGATTTTTAAGGTTAAAGACAACCGCCCAGCCCATAACAAGATAGCAAACTGTCGAAATCTTCGAGAATTTTTTTAAATTTACCGCGTTTAAAATTATTCCGACAACCGCCATTCCCCAGACGATGCCGAAAAGCCACCATCCGCCTGCATGTCTCAGCGTGACAAGCGCGTAAGGTGTATATGTTCCCGCAATCAAAAGAAAAATCGAGCAGTGGTCGATAATTCTGAAAACCCTTTTTCCCATTAGCCGGGGCGAAAGGCTGTGATATATTGTGGACATAGTATATAACAGCACCAGCATAGCGCCGAAGATCGACATGCTGACAACGCCCCATACATCCGAATAATGCACCGCCACAACAACGCCGACAGCAAGCGCGGCAATCGAAAGCGCCGCTCCCACGCCGTGAGTTATCGCGTTCATAATTTCTTCGCCCAAAGTATAATTCGGGATTTTAATATCTCTTAATTTCATTTATCTTTCCAATTCCACCATTTAAGTTTTTCGGGATCGCGATTTTCATTTTCGGCATAATAAACCGCAAGACGGTAAACATATAACAGACATCTGTCCTCTTTATATCCTCTGAAAAGAGCATCTTTCAGATACATCTCCTCCGGGGTTTTGCCCTTTAAGCGATTCTATGCTGTCATATCCGATATTAAGAAGATGCCGCTCGATATTTTTCCCGACACCGGGAATTTTTTGCAAATCGGTTTTCATCTCTTCACACCTTTCGAATAATTATTCATTCTATATTACGAAATTACTTATTGCAACTTTGAAATATTAATATATTATTAATGCGAGGTAAATGTCGTGTAAATGTGACACGGAAAATATTTACAAATTCCCGGTTTTAAAATATAATTTTTATCAAAGTAATAAGGGAGGACATATTTTTGAAACATTATCTTGAAAGCCCGGACGCTGTTTTTACCGGCGTCGGCGGCAGCAAAGCCGGACTATCCTCAAGCGAAGCCGAAAAAAGGCTTGCCGAAAACGGCAAAAACAAGCTCGCGGAGGGAAAGAAAAAATCGATGATTTCCCGGATTTGGGATCAGATTAAAGATCCTATGGTCCTGGTTCTTTTGGCGGCGGCCGTTATTTCCGCTTTCAGCGGCGAAATAGCCGACACCGTAATCATCATGGTTGTTGTCGTTCTCAATGCTATTCTCGGAATCGTTCAGGAGAGCAAGGCGGAAAAAGCCATCGAAGCGCTTCAGAAGATGTCGGCTCCGATGACCAGAGTTCGCAGAGACGGCGAAGTTATAAAAATAAAATCGGAAGATCTCGTTGTCGGCGACATCGTTCTTTTGGAAGCCGGAGACGCGGTTCCTGCCGACCTTAGGCTTTTCGAAGCGGCGAGCCTTAAAATCGAAGAAGCCGCGCTTACTGGAGAATCGGTTCCGGTCGAAAAATCCACCGAGGCTATCGAAGGCGGAGAAAAAGATATCCCCCTCGGCGACCGCACAAATATGGCATATATGGGCACAAACGTTTCTTACGGGCGCGGAGCCGGCGTTGTCGTTGCGGTAGGAATGGAAACCGAGCTTGGCAAAATTGCGGAAATTCTCGCCGCAACCGACGAGGAAAAAACCCCTTTGCAGCAAACTCTCGCAGGGCTCAGCAAATTCCTCAGTATCGCTGTTCTCGGCATATGCGTATTTATCTTCTTTTTCAATATTTTCCAGGACGGTCAGGGATTTACCGGCGCAAATGTGCTTGAATCGCTTCTCGGCGCGGTCAGCCTCGCTGTTGCCGCTATCCCCGAAGGCCTTGTCGTCGTCGTCACCGTTCTTCTTTCAATCGGCGTTACCAAAATGTCGGCAAAAAATGCGATTATCCGCCGTCTTACCGCTGTTGAAACCCTTGGCTGTACCGAGATAATCTGCTCGGACAAAACAGGCACATTAACACAGAATAAAATGACCGTTGTCGAAACATACGGCGAAAAAGAAAAGCTCGCCACCGCGATGCGGCTTTGCACCGATGTTCAGGTTGCGACAGACGGCGCAATGGTCGGCGATCCTACCGAAGTCGCGCTTGTCGTTTTCGCTCAGGGCTATAATGTCGCCGCCCTCGAGCGCGTCGGCGAAGCGCCGTTTGACTCTGTTCGCAAAATGATGACCACCGTCCACGCAGACGGCGATAAATTTACCGCCTATACAAAAGGCGCGCCCGACGAAGTTCTCAAAAAATGCACAAGCATTTTAAAGGACGGCAAGGCGGTTCCGATTACCGAAGAAGATAAGGCAGGCATTATCGCCGAGAACAAAAAAATGGCGGATAAAGCGCTTCGCGTTCTCGCCGCCGCTTACAAAGAATATTCTGCACAGCCGCAGGACGAATCGCCTGAAGCGCTTGAAAACGACCTTGTTTTCGTCGGGCTTACCGGCATGATCGATCCTGTTCGCCCCGAAGTTTCGGCGGCGATTGTAAAATGCAAAGCAGCGGGTATCCGCGCGATTATGATAACCGGCGACCATAAGGACACCGCGGTCGCCATCGCCAAAGAGCTCGGCATTATCAAAGACGAAAGCGAAGCGGTCACAGGCGCCGAGCTTTCCGAGCTTTCGGATGCGGAATTTGAAAAACGCATTAAATCAATCTCGGTTTACGCCAGAGTTCAGCCGGAGCATAAGGTCCGGATAGTTACGACCTGGAAAAAGCTCGGCAAAATCACCGCGATGACCGGCGACGGCGTAAACGACGCACCCGCTATCAAAAGCGCGGACATCGGTGTTGGAATGGGCATCACAGGTACCGACGTTACCAAAAACGTCGCCGACATGGTTCTCGCCGACGACAATTTCGCCACAATCGTTTGCGCGGTTGAAGAGGGGCGCAGAATCTACGACAACATCAGAAAAGCTATCCAGTTTCTTCTTGCATCTAATCTCTCCGAAGTTGTTTCGATTTTTATCGCCACACTTTTGAAATGGCATCTATTTGCGCCGATTCACATCCTTTGGATCAATCTTGTTACCGATACCTTCCCCGCGATGGCGCTCGGCATGGAACCTGCGGAACCCGATATCATGCAAAAACCGCCGCGCAAATCAAAAGAAGGCGTTTTCTCGGGCGGGCTCGGTTTCCAGGTTATCTATCAAGGTATTATAATCGCCGGTCTTACCCTTTGGTCTTACTTTATCGGCAGCCGAGTTGACGGAAGCGATGTTATCGACAAGATAACCGGCATGACAATGGCTTTTTTAACCCTCTCGCTTTGCGAAGTTTTCCACGCCATAAACATGCGAAGCAGGACGAAATCAATCTTTGCGCTTAAACATCAAAACAAATTCTTAATAGGCGCTACCGTTCTTTCATTTATCCTTACCCTCGGCGTTATTTATATCCCGGGGCTCAACACTGTTTTCAGCCTCGTACCGCTTTCACTTGCAAACTTCCTCGAAGCCTTCGGAATCGCGCTCTTGATAATTCCGATTGTCGAAGTTGTAAAAGGTATCGGATATCTGTTTAGAAAGTAATTTTCTTTGGTTTTCCCGCATACTCTATAAGACTCCAATGACCTCACTTCGAAAGGAATTATAAATGCGGCTTTTTGAAATTATTCTTACCGCGCTTGCTCTTGCTATGGATGCCTTTGCCGTTTCGGCGGCGACCGGCATGCTCGCTACCAATCTTCGCAAACGCGATGCTATTAAAACCGGAATTTTCTGCGGGGTTTTTCAGTTTATCATGCCTCTTATCGGTTGGTTTCTCGGCTCAACCGTTAGGAGCTACATAGAATCGTTCGACCACTGGATTGCTTTTGCGCTGCTCGGATTTATCGGCGGGCGCATGGTATATTCTTATTTCAAAGGCGAAAAGGACGAGGCGGCAAAAATTTCCGACGCCGAGCTTTTCGGCAACAAGCGGCTTTTGCTGCTGGCTGTCGCCACAAGTATCGACGCGCTTGCGGTCGGAATAAGTTTTGCTATTCTCAGCGTAAACATCTGGAGCGCGTGCACGATTATCGGAATAATTGCTTTTATCCTTTCGCTTGTCGGGGTTCTGCTCGGCAAAAAGCTCGGTCCGGTGCTGAAAGACAAGGCGGAGCTTATAGGCGGCGTTGTCCTGATACTCATCGGCGCAAAGATTCTTTTCGAACACATAATAAAATAACAAAAAGGCTTTCCGAAATTTCGGAAAGCCTTTTTTATTTGAAAATTATTTCTGCGCTACGATATTCCACATGATGCCGAATTTATCAAACACAACCCCGTGGCGCGGGCTGAAAAAGGTTTCGCAAAGCGGAATACCCACATTCCCCTCTTCGGACAAAACGGCAAAAGCATTTTCCGCTTCTTCTACAGTGCATTCAAACGCAATCGCGCTGCGCTCGCAGACATCGCACGAGATATCGCGGAGGCAATCCGACATGCGTATATAGGTATCGCCCATTTTAAGTGTTGCCTGCATGATATTTTGCTCTGCTCCCGGCGGACAATTTGGAATATCTTTAAAATACATAATCTGCATAACATCGGTGTTGAAGGCTCTTTTGTAAAGTTCAATCGCCTGCGCGCATTCATTTTTAAAATTAAAATAAGGTCTTACAGTCATAGTATTTTCTCCTTTATTTTTTATTAGTCTATCACAACTTGTAATTATATTCACTACGTTATATAATTTTTATTGTAAAACAAGGAGGTCCTTTATGGTAAAAACAGCAATTTATGGATTTGGAAACATCGGAAAATTTGTCTATGATGCGATTTTGGAAAGCAGCGATATCGAGCTTTGCGGAATAATCAGCAGCAGTTTGGAACCCGGCTGCCTCGGCGACGTTAAAATTGTCCGGAATATTGACGAGCTTCCGGGCGTGGAGGTCGCGATTTTGTGCGCCCCCAGCCGCGCGGTTCCCGAGCTTGCGGCGTCACTGCTTGAAAAAGGTATTTGCACCGTCGACAGCTTCGATATACATACCGAGATAGCGGCGCTTCGCGAAAAACTTGATCCCATCGCTAAAAAAAGCGGCAAAGCGGCTATTATTTCAGCCGGTTGGGATCCGGGCAGCGATTCGGTTATCCGTGCGCTTATGGAAGCGATGGCACCAAACGGTATAACCTATACCAATTTCGGCCCCGGGATGAGCATGGGGCACTCGGTCGCCGCAAAAAGCATTGCAGGCGTCAAAGACGCGCTTTCGATGACCATTCCCTGCGGAACTTCGGTTCACCGCAGAATGGTTTATATCGAGCTTGAAAACGGCGCGGATTTTAAAGCGGTCGAAAAAGTGATTTTGAGCGACGACTATTTCGCGCACGACGACACTCATGTTTTCGCCGTCCCGTCGGTCGACGCATTAAAAGATATGGGGCACGGCGTAAATCTCACGAGAAAAGGCGTTTCGGGCAAAACCCACAATCAGAATTTTTCGTTTGAGATGAGCATAAATAACCCCGCGCTGACCGCGCAGATTCTCGTTTCGTCCGCGCGCGCTGCCGCAAAAATCGCGCCCGGTTGCTATACGATGATCGAAATAGCGCCGATAGATTATCTTCCGGGCGACCGTGAGGAAATCATTAAAAGACTTGTATAATATTTAAGTAAAATTAAAAGGCGGGGCATTTTGCCCCGCCTTTTAATTTTTTGATCTTGGCAGGAAGCGACGACTTCGGCGCTCCCTATATGAAAATAGTATGTATGGCTCGGCGCTCCGCTCGTGGGATTATCTTTATTAAAAGCGGCGTGCCGAGGTCGGCACGCCCTTACGCAACGTCTTTGCCTTCTTATATTTTTATGAGCTTTGTGTTTCGAAGCGCCAGCACAATAATCGGAACTAAAAGTATTTGAAGAACAATTCCGGGCAGGGCTGTGGCAAAAAGCGAACTTATCCAAATCCCAAAAGAGTATTCTCCCGCCTGAAAAATAAGCGCGCTGAGAATTCCATATACAACCCTTCCCGCGAGCATTGCGCCGAGAAGCGAGAGTAAAATATTAACGTAGGTGGATTTTGTGCGGATAATTTTTATAAGCAACCCAGCCGCAAGCCCATAGATTGCCAGTTCGCAAAGCATCGGCGGCACCATTGCCATCGGGGGCATCGAGGTTATAAGCGCGGATAAAACCGGGGTTATCGCACCGCAGGCAAGCCCATAAACCGGACCGAGGCAAAGCCCGCAAATAAGCACAGGGATATGCATAGGCAGAAGCGCGCGCGATACCGCCTGTGGGAAAACAAGATGCAAAAGTACCGGCAAAATAACGCCGAGCGCGATAAACATCGCTGTAATAAGTAAATTTTTCAGTTTCATCGGATGTCACTCTCTTTCAAAAAAATAAAGCCAAAAAGGCCGCCGCTACAATGCGGACAAAAAGCCTTCTTAGCTTTTATTATACTTTGTTTGTTTTTAGATTTTTCGGAACTTTGCAATGCGGTCTTCTTGACCGCTTTTTTATATTATGCAAAATTTCTCCCGAAAAGTCAATCCTCGACCGCTGCTTTCGCCGCCTCTGCAATCAGGTCAGCAATCGGTTTTTCGGACGCGCCGGCAATTTTAATATTGCATTTGTTGACAGGCAGGAGAATTTTTTTTGCTTTGCTTGCGCCTATCGCCGCCGCCATGGCAGGGGTGATTTCGCCGAGCAGCGAGTTTGCCGAAATAATTCCTATAGGTCCTATAATAATATCCGCGTCACCTGCGTTTACGACCACCGGATTTTCGCCTGTGGCGCCGTAATCCGCGCCCGCTTTAATCATCGCCGATGTTGCAATACTGTTTGTCCCTATACCGTAAATTTCGCCCGAAGCGGCGTTCTTCTTGAGGCGGTCGATTGTCATAGCCCCGATTTTGCCGCCCTGCCCGTCAATAACAACAATTTTCTTCAAAATTTCCGCCCCTTTCCCAAAAATCCGGCTATATCAAGCTGAGCTGCTCGTCTTGCAAAATCTTATCGTCCTCCGAAAGCGCGCTGCCCGCCGCAGGGATATTTTTTGTCCTGTATTTATTCGGATTTGCAAAATCATTTTCCTCAAAAAGCGCGACGCTGTAAAGTTTATTTTTCGCCCTCTGCGTCATTACCGCAACGCCTGCTGTCGACCGCGTCGTCTTCGCGTTCATCATCGCGGAGGAGGCGATAAGAATTTTTCCGTTTGTTGAAGTCAGCACAAACTCGCGCTCTTCGGTGATATATTTTATCGCGACAAGCGGGCTTTTCCCCGAAAACGCCGAGGTGAGCTTCTTCCTGTTTTGTTTTGTCGCGTACGACTCGATATCGACCTTTGCACATTTTCCGTCTTCGTAGAAAAAGAGAACGAAGCCTTTGTAATCGGTCGTTATCACCGCGCCGACAAAATTCTCGCCCTGCTCGAACGAGAGTTTCGTCCCGAGAAAGTCGCCGAGAAGCGAGGCTTTGGTATCCTCAAAATCATAGAGTTTTGCTTTATAGCATTGCTGTTTATCGGTAAAAACGAGAATTTCGCTTTTATTCGTGCATTCTATCTCGCTTATTACCGCGTCGTCCTCTTTTAGCTTCTGCTCGCTGTTCCCGCGAAGCGAAAGCGGCGTAATTTTCTTAAAATATCCCTGTTTTGTGATAAACGCCGTTACGGGATAATCCTCAATATGCTCGGTCGGCTCATAAACCGTGATTTCATCGCTGTAAATGATATCGCTTTTTCTCGGCGCGCCGTATTTTTTCTTTACCGCCGAAAGCTCGTCGATGATATATTTTTTAAGCCGTTTTTGGTTATCGCGAAGGTCGGTTAAATCTTCTATCTCGGCTATGAGGCTGTCGATTTCGGCAATTTTTTTCAGCACATTTTCGCGGTTGAGCGCGCGGAGCTTTATCTCCGCGATATACTCGCCCTGAATTTCGTCGATTCCAAACCCTATCATAAGATTCGGAACAACTTCTTTTTCATCTTCGGTGTTTTTAATTATCGCAATCGCCTTGTCGATATCCAGCAAAATCGCTTTGAGCCCTTTAAGGAGATGGAGCCGCTCTTTTTTCTTGTTTATATCAAAAACTACGCGGCGGCGAATGCACTCGGTGCGGAACGCCGTCCATTCCTCGAAAATCTCGCGGACGCCGCAAACGCGCGGCACGCCGGCGATAAGCAGATTGAAATTGCAGGCAAAGCTGTCTTCAAGCGGTGTTTGCTTATAGAGTTTTGCCATAAGCGCTTCGGGCTCGGTTCCGCTTTTAATATCGATGGCAATTTTGAGACCGTCTATATCGCTTTCGTCGCGGACATCCGAAATCTCGCGAATTTTGCCGCCCTTAACAAGCTCAACTATTTTGTCGATAATCGCTTCTATCGTCGTCGTATAAGGGATTTCCCTTATTTCGATGCATTTTTCTTTTTTGTCGTAACTGTATTTCGAGCGGACCTTAAAGCTGCCTCTTCCGCTCTCGTAAATCGCGTTCATTTCATCCTGCGAAAGGACGATATATCCGCCTGTCGAAAAGTCCGGCGCAATAAGGGTTTCGATAACATTATGATTTGGGTTTTTAATAAGCTCTATCGCCGTATCGCAGACTTCGGAAAGGTTAAAAGAGCAGATATTGCTCGCCATTCCGACCGCTATTCCCTGGTTCGGGTTGACAAGAATATTCGGAAACGCGACCGGCAGAAGAACCGGCTCGTCCATCGTGTTGTCGTAGTTCGGCATAAAATCGACCGTGTCTTTTTCTATCTCCTTAAAGACCTCGGCACATATCGAGTCGAGCTTGCATTCGGTATATCGCGCTGCGGCATATGCCATATCGCGCGAATAAACCTTGCCGAAATTCCCCTTGCTGTCGACCAGCGGATAAAGCAGCGATTCGTTTCCGCGCGCGAGGCGGACAAGCGTTTCGTAAATCGCCGAATCGCCGTGGGGGTTGAGCTTCATCGTCTGCCCGACGACATTTGCGCTTTTTGTTTTCGCTCCGTTTAATAGCCCCATTTTATACATAGTGAAAAGCAGTTTTCGGTGCGACGGCTTAAAACCGTCGATTTCGGGAATCGCGCGGCTCATAATAACGCTCATGGCGTATGGCATAAAGTTTTTTTCGATTGTCTCGGTTATCGGCTGCGGAAATTCGTTTTTCTTCATTTTTATCTCCACAAAAATCTTTAGGATAAATCGGCGAGCTCGACATACTGCGAGCCGTATTCGGCGATAAAATCTTTTCGCCCCTGCAAATTATCGCCGAGCATCAGGTCAAACATCTCCTCGGTCGCCTTTGCTTCCTCGGGCGTAATCGCGACGAGGCGGCGGCTGTCGGGATTCATGGTCGTCAGCGAGAGCATTTCGGGCTCGTTTTCGCCAAGCCCTTTCGAGCGTAGAATGGTAAATTTCTCATCCTTAATTTTGCTTAAAATATCCGCTTTTTCGTTGTCGTCAAACGCAAAATAGGTCTTCTTTTTTGTCTGAATCTCGTATAGCGGCGTTTCGGCAATGTATACTTTCCGGTGTTCTATCAAGGACGGAACAAGGCGGTAAAGCATAGCGAGAATAAGCGTTCTTATCTGAAATCCGTCGACGTCGGCATCGGTGCAGATAATAACCTTGCTCCAGCGGAGTTTTGAAAGGTCAAAGGCGTTTACGTCCTTGTTTTTTGTTTTTATCTCGACGCCGCAACCGAGAACCTTCAAAAGGTCTATGATAATTTCGTTTTTAAATATTTTATCAAGATCGGCTTTAAGACAGTTCAGAATTTTTCCGCGAACCGGGATTATCGCCTGAAATTCAGCGTTTCGCGCCTGTTTGCAAGCGCCGAGAGCGGAATCGCCCTCAACTATAAACAGCTCGCGATCCTCGATTTTCTTCGAGCGGCAATCTACAAATTTTTGAATTCTGCTGCTGATGTCAATTTTCCCGGTGAGGCTCCCCTTGACATTTATTCTCGTTGTTTCGGCGCGCTCTCGGGCGCGCTTATTTATTAGAATCTGCTCTGCAATTTTGTCCGCTTCAAGTTTATTTTCGATAAAATAAACTTCTAAGCTGTGTTTTAAAAATTCGGTCATGCTCTCGGCGATAAATTTGTTGTTTATCGCTTTTTTAGTTTGGTTTTCGTAAGAAGTCTGTGTGGAAAAGCTGTTTGAAATAAGGATCAGGCTTTCGGCGATATCGCCGAAAGTTATCTTGCTTTCGTTTTTATTATATTTTCCGATGCTTTTGAGATAAGCGTCAATCCCCGCGACAAAAGCGAGTTTCACCGCTTTGTCGGGGCTTCCGCCGTGCTCCAGAAAACTTGAATTGTGATAATACTGCAAAGTGTTGTTGCTGTTTGAAAAGCAAAAGACAAAGTGCATCTTCACTTTATATTCGGGCTTATCCTCCCTGTCTTTGCCCCGCCGTTCGCAGGAAAAACTTTGCACCGAGGTGAAATTTTTGTCGTCCGCCGTTTCTTTAATGTAGTCCTCAACGCCATTTTGATAGAAAAATTCCTCGGTTTCAAAAGAAGAACCCGTTTGATTTTTAAATATAAAACGCAGGCCGCTGTTTACAACCGCCTGTTTTTTTAAAATATCCTCGAAATATTCTTTCGGGATATTTATGTCGGTAAAAACGTCCCTGTCCGGCTTCCAAACGGTTTTTGTGCCGGTTTGTTTTTTCGCCCATTCTTCGGATTTAAGCCCGCCGACATTCTCCCCTTTTTCAAAATGCAGAGAGTATTTTTTGCCGTCGCGCAGGACTTCGACATCCATATACTGGCTTGAATACTGCGTGGCGCAGGCGCCGAGCCCGTTTAGCCCCAAAGAATATTCATAGTTTTCCCCGCTTATATTGTTGTATTTTCCGCCGGCATATAGCTCGCAATAAACAAGTTCCCAATTATACCGCTCTTCTTTTGTGTTGTAATCGACCGGAACGCCGCGTCCGAAATCCTCTACCGACAGGCTTCCGTCGGAAAACCGGGTGACGATGATTTTGTCGCCGTGCCCTTCCCTCGCCTCGTCGATGGAATTTGATAATATCTCAAAAAACGAATGCTCGCAGCCCTCTGCTCCGTCGCTTCCGAAAATAACGGCGGGGCGAAGGCGAACACGGTCCGCCCCTTTAAGAGATGTGATACTCTCGTTTCCGTAATTCTGTTTCTTCGCGCTCATCCGCTTCTCCTTAACGCCATATCTTGTGGTTAATCATTATCATTATAAATATTTATAGGATTATTAGCAAGCAATTTTAAAAATTCCGCGCACTTTATGCATAATTTTTCCAATACTTAATAATAATAGAAGTAGACAAGTTGTCATGCAAAGGATGAAGATAAAATGAACGATGTTACTACGGAGCTCAAAAACATAAGAGAGCGGCTTTTGGTGCTTGAAAACCAGTATAACAACTGCGCCGACGAGGACCTTTTGGAGAGCTGCATATACGAGCAGAAATCGCTTCTTTGCCGCTATCGGTTTCTTTACAGGGAGGCTCTGAAAGAAGGCGTTCCGCTTGATCCGTCATTTACTTTCAGGCTGGGGGTTTTATGATATGAAAAAACTATTGCTGTTTTTGCTAAACGCCATTTTAGGAATTGCCGCTCTGCTGCTTTTAAACAAATTCGGCACCGGTTTTTTCGCGATGCCGCTCAATGCCTTTACGGTCGGCGCGGCGGCGCTTCTCGGGCTGCCGGGCGTTTTACTTATTCTTGTTTTGCTCGCTATTTTTTAGCTTGTTTGCCTTTACCCTGATAAACAAGAAGAACCGGTTTCAAAACGAAACCGGTTCTTCTTGTATCTAAAAATTATTTGCAAAAAAGTTCATCATAGTTATCTATCGATTTGTTAATAATATCGACCGCGCACGCTCTTCCGCTGACTTCGTTTACCGCGGTTTCTTTATTTTCAAGTGCTTTGTAAACGCTGAAGAAATGGCGCATTTCCTCAAACATGTGCGGCCGAAGCTCGGAAATATCCATATAAGTGTTATATGTAGGATCCGAAAAAGGAATTGCGATTATCTTTTCATCCGGCTTGCCGGTATCTATCATCGAAATAACCCCGATAGGATAGCAGCGCACAAGAGTCATCGGCTCGATAGGCTCGCTGCAAAGGACAAGAACGTCGAGCGGATCGAGGTCATCCGCATATGTCCGCGGAATAAATCCGTAATTTGCGGGATAGTGAGTCGAGGTATAAAGAATCCTGTCAAGCATAAGAAATCCCGTTTCTTTATCAAGTTCGTATTTCTTTTTGCTGCCCTTTTCAATTTCTATAACCGCGACAAAATCCTCCGCCGAAATCCTTTCCGGATTTATTTCATGCCAGATGTTGCCCATATGCGCACCCCCTTCTTTTAATCTATTATAAACAAAAAATGGGAATGCGTAAAGAAAAATTAAATTTTATCGAGTATAGCGTCACTGCCGTTATCCCGTTTTTACTTTTAAAAAAACATTTCGTTCTCTATTGCTTCGCGGCATTTCGCTTTTTCCTCCTCTAAAAACTTATAGGGTATTTTTACGGGGCAAAAATTCGCGCATTGATTATCTTCCCCAACCGCTATCACATAACCGATTTCGCACATTCCCTTTTGATTATAAACGCAGAATATTGATTCACAAAGTACTATTCGATTGTTATACATAACTTTCTCCTCTATACACCGTTTGTAAGCAGTATACCATCTATACCAATACACTTCAATAGTCTTATTAAAATACTATTTATACATGGTATACAGTCGAAAGGTGGTATATATGATAACATTAAATATTGATAAACTTCTAAAAGATCGTGGCAAAACTCGCTATTGGCTTAGCAAGCAAATCAGCACTGACTATGATAATTTTTGTAAAATGGCTGCCAATAAAACAAGTTCCATAAGATTTAAAACTATTGATAACATATGTTCGGTTTTAGAAATTACACCTGCCGAGTTATTTAGTTATGATCCAAACATTGAACAAGATTAATGTGTAACTCCGAAATATTAAAATCGGCGACAAAAATTTTATTGCCAATAAAATTCTAATCTACAGAAAGAAAAATAAAATCAAATAAAAGGACTTTATCGCAAAACTGCAGATTTTAGGCCTTGATATCAGCCTAACGAGTTTCGCAAGATTAGAAGGGCAACATCGGGCAGTTTCTGATTTAGAAATTAAAATTATTGCACAGGCAATGAATATCGAGCCAAACGAATTACTAAAATAATTATTGAGGGACTATAATTATGGCAACTTTTAAAACTCAAACAGGCGTAAGAATGTATGACGATATGCTGATGAAAATTAAATTCATCGCAATGGTAAATCACCGCTCATTTAACGCACAAATTGAATATCTCGCGCAAAAATGCATTGATGAGTACGAGAAGAAAAACGGCGAAATAAAACTAAATAAATAGCAAAAACCCCTGCGCAATACTACGCGGGGGTTTTGTTATCTTTACCTAAATGTTTAAATCTTGCAAATGAAATATATTGTTTATATTTTATATGTGCTATACTTAGTATATAAATTTTTTGGAGGTTAATATGAAAAAAATAATTTTTTCTGCCATTTTAATTTTGGCATTATCTCTTGCAATAAACGGGTGCAGTAACGGTGCAGGCGCGAAAATAACGTCAACAACCCAGCTAAACGAAACAAACGCCGGCAGCGTGGTCGGCACCGTTCCCATCGAACAGGTCAAGGCAACTATTAAAGAAGTCTATGGCATTAGCTTTAAAGACTATAAATATTTTGATACTTTCGGCGCGGCAATCAGCGCGCTGAAAAGCGACCAGATCGACACTGTATATACCACCGAATTTACCGCAAAATATATTGTAGACAAAAATCCTGATTTATCCTATGTAAACGACGGGATTAAAAAGCTCCCGCACTCGGTTCATATGGCATATCGGAAAACCGATACCGCTCTCGGCGACGAAATCAATGCGGCGCTCGCCGAACTTAAAGCAAACGGAACTTTAGACGCTTTGAAGGAAAAATATGTCACAAATTTGAGCTCTGACACGCAACAAGCGGGCACGAAATTCGACGGAATTCCGGGCGCGAAAACCGTTTACGTCGGCATTTCGGGAGATTTCGCGCCGCTTGACTATACGGCGGCGGACGGGAGCCCCGCCGGTTACAGCCTGGAAGTATTGTCGCTGCTTTCCAAAAAATTAAACGTCAACTTTGAGATTGTTTCACTCCATAACGACGCAAAATATATCGCGCTTTTATCAAATAAAATCGATATTTTCTTTTTGGATATAATTATCGGAAGCGTTCCCGTAATGGAAGAAAGCAACACCCCCGAAATTGCGTATTCGGACGCATATTATGAATATGATTTGTCGGCGTTTATTGTAAAAAAATAATCCGGAATATCATCCGCTTTGGCAAAATATTTTTCGGCGGCGCTTTATAGTCAGCTATTTATAAAAAGAAAATAAACATAAAAACCCCCGCGCATAATGCGCGGGGGTTTTGTTAAGTAAAATTAATTTACTTGAGCTCAACAGTAGCGCCTGCTTCTTCAAGCTTCGCTTTGATGCTGTTTGCTTCATCTTCGGAAACGCCTTCTTTAAGGCTTTTCGGAGCGGCGTCAACAAGGTCTTTCGCTTCTTTGAGGCCAAGGCCTGTGATTTCGCGAACAACTTTGATAACGTTGATTTTCGAAGCGCCTGCGCTAGCGAGAATAACTTCGTAGTCGCTTTTTGCTTCAGCAGCTTCGCCAGCGCCAGCACCGGCAGCCGGAGCTGCAACAGCCATAGCGGCAGCGGAAACACCGAATTCTTCTTCGATTGCTTTTACGAGCTCAGAAAGCTCCAAAACGGTAAGTGCTTTGATATCGTCTATCATTTTTTTAATATCAGCCATTTGATTTATCCTCCAAAATTATAATTTTTAAAAATTTTTATGCGGCTGGGGTTATGCCGCTTCGCCTTTGTCCGCAATAGCTTTGAGAGCGATTGCAAGACCTCTGATGTTGCATGTAAGAAGTCCGAGAAGCTGCGCGAGAAGAACTTCTTTCGACGGGATAAGAGCAAGAGCTTTTACCTCATCCGCGGTGATAACTTTCCCCTCTACAAATCCGCATTTAATTTTGAAGAAATCATGCGATTTCGCAAAATCAAAGACCTGCTTCGCCGGAGAGAGAATATCATCGGTGCTAACAGCGAGCGATGTTGTTCCGAAGAAAACATCATCAAGCCCGTCAAGACCGGCTTCCTTGGCCGCAAGCTTTGTCAGGGTATTTTTGATAACCGAATAGTCAATTCCCGCGGCGCGCATCTTGGCGCGGAGGGCTGTATCATCGGCAACGTTAATTCCCTTATACTCAACCAAAACGCCTGCTTTAGCGTTTTTAAGTTTGTCGACAAGGCCGGCAACCTGCGATTTTTTCTGCTCTAAAATCTTTTCACTTGGCAATTTTTTCACCTACCTTTAAAAATAAAATGCTCTTTCGCAAAACAGCAAAAGAGCATAATAAAGCTATGTTTAAAACTCTTCCTCGGCGGGATTTACGCTTTTGCAAGCAACCTGCTGTCTTGGGAAATATTAAATTCAACTTTGACAGTATACAGCATAGCGCCGCATTATGTCAAGGGTTTACGCCATAAGTTTTGCAACGTTTACCTTAACGCCGGGGCCCATTGTCGATGTGACAACGCAGCTTTTGATGTACTGGCCTTTAGCGGCAGACGGTTTCGCTTTGATAATCGCGCTTAAAAGTGTGTCGAAGTTATCCGAGAGCTTCTCTTTTCCGAAGCTGACTTTGCCCATCGGGCAGTGGATAATATTTGTTTTGTCAAGGCGGTATTCGATTTTACCCGCTTTGATATCGGCAATCGCTTTTGCGATGTCGGTTGTAACCGTTCCGGCTTTCGGGTTCGGCATAAGGCCTTTCGGTCCGAGGATTTTAGCGAGCCGTCCGACAACACCCATCATATCGGGAGTTGTGACAACAACGTCAAAATCAAACCAGTTTTCGTTTGTGATTTTCGCGACAAGATCGTCGTTGCCGACATAATCCGCGCCTGCGGCTTTCGCCTCGTCGATTTTTTCGTCTTTTGCGAATACGCAAACGCGAACGGTTTTACCTGTTCCGTGCGGCAGAACGACAACGCCGCGGACCTGCTGATCCGCATGGCGGGAGTCGACGCCGAGTCTTACGTGAATTTCGACAGTTTCGTCGAATTTAGCTTTTCCTGTTTGGGTAACAAGATCCATCGCCTCGGCCGGCTCGTAAAGTCTTCCGCGCTCTATAAGCTTGGCGCTGTCTTGGTATTTCTTTCCTCTTTTCATAATCTTCCTCCATTTCGTGGTTATACGGAGCCTTAAAGCTCCTCCCACTTAAAATAGCCGTATTTCGGCAAATATTTTGCCGTATTATTCGGCAACGGTGATTCCCATGCTTCTGGCAGTTCCCGCAATCATGCTCATTGCCGCATCTATATCGGCCGCATTTAAGTCAGCCATTTTTGTTTCAGCAACTTTTCTGAGTTGGTCTTTTGTAATTGTTCCGACCTTTGTTTTGTTCGGAACGCCCGAGCCGCTTTCAAGACCGATAGCCTTTAAGATAAGGCCGGCCGCAGGCGGAGTTTTCGTGATAAACGAAAATGAGCGGTCCGCATAAACGGTGATGACGACAGGGATAAGATATCCGATGTTGTCTTTTGTTTTTTCGTTGAACTGTTTTGTAAATTCCATGATGTTAACGCCGTGCTGACCGAGCGCCGGTCCGACAGGCGGTGCCGGAGTAGCTTTTCCGGCCGGTATTTGCAGCTTAATAAAGCCGACTACCTTCTGAGCCATAAATTTAACCTCCTATAAACGTGGTGCTTTGCGAAGCGCTTAGAATTTCGCTTCTCCCACAGGGCGGATATTAAAATCCGCATCAATAATTGCGGCATCCCGCAAAAATTAATCTAAAACTTCTACCTGCTCTAAATCGAGCTCTACCGGGGTTTCTCTGCCGAACATGGTGACAATGACCTTTACCTTGTTTTTATCAAGGCTGATTTCCTCGACCACGCCGATGTTGCCTTCAAGCAGTCCGTCCGAAATCCTTACGCTGTCGCCGACCGCGTAGCTTACCTCGATAATTTTTGTCTCGACGCCCATTCTCGCGATATCCTCTTCCGAAAGCGGAACAGGTTCGCTCTCCGGACCGACAAAGCCGGTGCATCCGCGGACATTTCTGACAATATACCGGGTTTCGGGCGTCATTACCATTTTGACAAGGACATATCCCGGAAAAATCTTGCGTTCCACTTCTTTTACCGAATCTTCTTTAATTTCTTTTACGATTTCGGTGGGAACTTTGATATCGACAATCATGTCGTGCATTCTGCGGTTTTCAACAGTTTTCTCAAGGCTTGTTTTAACCTTGTTCTCATAGCCCGAATATGTGTGAACCACATACCATTTTGCTGTTTCAGCCATAAAAACGGCACCTTAGCCTTTCTATTAAAATAAACCGATAAACCATTGAACTCCCTTAATTAAAACAAAATCAAAGCCCGCAACGATAAGCCCCATCGCAATAACGGCAACCAAAACAACCGCCGACTGGCTTATAACTGTTTTTTTGCTCGGCCAAACGATTTTCTTGAATTCGGCGCGAAGCTCGCGGAAAAACTTGCCAAAGGGATTCGGTTTTTTCTCGCCCTTAACGTTCTCTGCCATATCGTCCTCCTATTTTGTTTCTTTATGAACGGTGTGTTTCTTGCAGAACTTGCAGTATTTGCTCATCTCAAGACGTTCAGGGTCGTTCTTTTTGTTTTTCATTGTGTCGTAATTTCTTTGCTTGCAATCGGTGCATGCGAGCGTGATTTTTACTCTCATAGAAAAATCCTCCTAAGTATTTCGAAAATAAATTTTCTCCCTCAAAGATAGGCGCACAAAAAAAAGCACCTACAAGCGAGGTAGAAGTAGTTTAACACAAGATAAACCCAAAGGTCAAGAAAAAAATAAAAATTTGAAATAATTCCTTCCAAAAGATATAATAAAGCAAGTTAAATTTATTATTATCATAATCACGAGGTATCATGCTTTGAATAATTTGAAAGTTTTAATGGCGACTATGGGCCTTGGCCTCGGCGGAGCCGAAACTCATATTGTCGAGCTGTCAAAAAGCCTTGCGGACAAGGGTTGCAAGGTCGCCTGCATCAGCAGCGGCGGCGTTTATGTCGACGAGCTCGCCGCCCACGGCATACCGCATTTTGACGCGCCTATGCAAAAACGAAGCGCGGCGGCCATGCTGAAATCTTTTTTTGCGATGCGCCGCGCCGTCCGCCGTTTTCGGCCCGACGTCATCCACGGTCACGCGCGAATCCCGAATTTTATTTGCAGCATAGTCGCCTCGCTTTATCATATCCCCTTTGTCACCACCGCCCATTTTAACTTCAAAACCTCGGGCGCGCTCGGCTTTATGAGCCGCTGGGGAAGCCGCCAAATCGCGGTTTCAGAGGATTTGAAAAAATATCTTATCGACAATTACATGCTTAGCCCCGATAAAATCAGCGTGACTATAAACGGCATAGCCACCGAAAAATTCAGCCCCAACGCGGACTGCGGCGGGCTTGCGGAAGAGCTCTCGCTACCGGGCGGCAAGCGGGTTATACTAAATGTCAGCCGCATGGACCACAATGCCTGCGCGGCGTCTTTCCGCCTTATTTCGGCGGCGGAAGAAATTTACAAAGCTCACCCCGACACCCATATCGTCATCGTCGGCGGCGGCGACGCCCTTGAGGAGATAAAAGCAAAGGCGGACGCCGTAAATCAAAACCTCGGCGAAAAATACATAACCGTGACTGGCGGGCGGAGCGATATTTTCAGGTTTTGTGCGCTGTGCGATATTTTTGTCGGCGTTTCCCGCGCCGCCCTCGAGGCGATGTCCTGCGGCAAGCCGACCGTTTTGGCGGGCAATCAAGGGTATCTGGGGCTTTATCTTCCCGAAAAACTTCCGCAGTGTATCGCGACAAACTTCACCTGCCGCGATATTCCCTATCCGAGCGATGAAACCCTTGCGAAAGATGTGATTTCCGCGCTTTCGATGAGCGCCGAACAGTACGCCGAAAACGGGCGGATCTGCCGCGATCTTATTATCTCGGATTACAGCGCCGACAGGATGGCATCCGACGCGCTCGATGTTTACAAAGCGGTTCAGTATGACGGCAGGAAAAAATATGACTACCTGCTTTGCGGGTATTACGGGTTCAATAATTCGGGCGACGACGCTATGCTTTACGCCTGCATCAATAATCTTCGCGCGCAGAATCCCGATGTCCGTATCTGCGTTTTAACCAAAGAAGACAAGCCCGAAAAAGACGGTATTTATTATGCCGCGCGCTTTTCTTTCTTCGCCATTAATAAAGCAATTTCGCATTCCCGCGTGCTTCTTTTCGGCGGCGGGAACCTGATTCAGGACGCGACAAGCACCAAAAGCCTTATATATTATCTAACTCTTTTGAAAATCGCGAAATCCAAAGGGCTCGGAACTATGCTTTACGCAAACGGCATCGGTCCCGTTTCGGGCGCGAAAAACCGCAAGCGAACGGCGAAAATGCTCAATAAAACCGACGTAATCACCCTTCGGGAGGAGCGCTCGAAAGACCTTCTTTCCGAGCTTTCTGTAACTTCGCCGAAAATTGAGCTTACCGCCGATGAGGTCCTCACCCTTTATAGCGGTCAGAAATATGAAAACGGCGGATATATCGCCGTTTCAATAAGAGATTTTTCCAAAATCGATGCGGAATTTAACGATAAACTCGCTTTTGTTTTAAACGAGACCGCCGGCGGGCGAAAAATTCTTTTCGTGCCGCTTCAAAAAGCCGCCGACACCGCGCGGTGCGAAGGTGTTGCAAAACTTTTGCGCGTTCCTTATGAAATCGACACATCCGAAAATTTCGCGGATAAAATGGAGCTTATCGGCAAGGCCGATATTGTCATCGGAATGCGGCTCCACTCGCTTATTTTCGGTGTAGGCGCGGCGGTTCCCGCGGTCGGGCTTGTTTACGATCCGAAGATTGACGGATTTCTGAATTACCTCGGAATTACAAAATATTTTTACTGCGAAAGTATTGACAAGGACGGTCTTTGCACCGCCGTAAATTCTGCATTTTCGGAGGACCGCGCGGCGCTTGCCGAAAAAGCCGCGGAGCTCTCGAAAAAAGCGCACCGAAACAGCATTCTCGCAAACGAGCTTTTGGAGGGCAATATATGAAAATCCTCGCGGTGGACTACGGCGATGTCCGCAGCGGCCTTGCGGTGAGCGATATTTCCGAATTTCTCGCCTCCCCTCAAGGCACTATAAAAGCCGAAGGGCTTAAATCGGCGTCAGCAAAAATAGCGGAAGCGGCGAAAGCAAACGGCGCGGAGAAAATCATTGTCGGCCTTCCCAAAAATATGGATGGAAGCGAAGGTGACCGCGCAAAAAAATGCCGCAAACTCGCCGAAACGCTCTCAAAAATGGGCTTTGTAACCGAAATGGCCGACGAGCGGCTTTCAACCATGGCCGCGGCACAGCACCTAAACGCGACAAACACGCGCGGCAAAAAGCGCAAAGACGCAATCGACGCCGCATCAGCGGTCGTCATTTTGCAAAGCTACCTTGATAAAAATCGCGGCGGCAAATAAACTTTCGAAAACGTGAATCCATATTTTTACTTGCGGCTTTTAGGCGGCAAATAAACTGTCGGGAAACGAGAACCCAAGTTAACTTTCTCGGCATTTTGACGACAAATACGAGTCTTTTTCGGTATATCTTAGCCGTACAAAAGCCATATCCGGCCCCGACAAATATTTTTTAATCGGAGAAAAAATGAAAAAGAAAATTATCAAAAAAGACGGCGCGGCTGTCGCGGTAATCCGCAGCGACACTCCCGTTATAATAACTCCCGCGGACGCGCTGCAACTACTGATGGATATAAAAATCGCGGACATGTGCGACCGGATCGCCATATCGAAATCGGCGCTTCCCGAGGAGTTTTTCATCCTTTCTTCCGGCCTTGCGGGAGAGGTTTTGCAGAAATTTGTGAACTACCATTCGCGCCTTGCGATTTTCGGCGATTTTTCGGTTTATACAAGCAAACCGCTTAAAGATTTCATTTACGAGAGCAATAAAGGAAATAACATCTTCTTCACGGCGACCGAGGAAGAAGCGGTCGAGAAACTTTTCTCTGTAAAATAAATAGCTTTTTATACAACAAAGCCCGGCATTATGATAATGCCGGGCTTTGTGTTCCCCACCGAAATAGGTCAATAAATCGAATTAGAAAGCATAGTTTACTGTGACGGATGTTCCGTCTGTTAGTACTATTTCAAGCACCGCCGCGGTTGCCTGTTCTGCGGACGCCGCGCCATTGTCCCCGTATTCTTCGGGGCAAGGAGTTGTGTTTGTAAGATAATTGTTTTCATAAACTCCGCCAACTTGAGGAACGCTATTTGCAACGAGGAAAGAAGCCGTGCGGGTTGTTATTGTTAGCCTTCCGTCCAGTCCGTCAGAATTGTCAGCCGCTTTGTATGTTGCGATTTGATTTTTCGCCAAAGAAGATGTTACTTCCGAAATCTGTGCGTTGCCGTCGTAGATCTTGACAGTCATAGAACTGATATCTTCATATGCAAGCGCCGCCATATTAAGTTGAAAACCTACGGTATAACCGTTGCCGTTTGGCGACCTGCCAAAATCGGTGCCATTTACGAATGTTGTGAATTTTGCAAAAACAGTCGTAGCTGTAATAATCGGAGCTGTGAAATCAAATTCAGTTGTATAGGAATCGTCTGTGTACCAGCCGTCAAATATGCTTCCGTCTTTAACGGGATCTGCAGGCTTTGTTGCCAAAGCTCCGTATGCAATCTGTTGCGTCAAAAGCGTTGTTGCTCCGTCAACAAAGGTTGCATCGAGAGTAGACACAGGGCCTCCTTGTACGAAGTCATAATTTACTGTAAACACCGTGCCGTCGTCGAGCGCAATTTCAAGCACCGCCGCGGTTGCCTGTTTTGCGGACGCCGCGCCGTTATTGCCGTATTCTTCGGGGCAAGGAGTTGTGTTTGTAAGATAATTGTTTTCATAAACTCCGCCAACTTGAGGAACGCTATTTGCAGCGAGGAAAGAAGCCGTGCGGGTTGTTATTGTTAGCCTTCCGTCCAGTCCGTCAGAATTGTCAGCCGCTTTGTATGACGCAATTTGATTTTTCGCCAAAGAAGATGTTACTTCCGAAATCTGTGTGTTGCCGTCAAAAAGTTTGACCGTCATAGAAGTTATATCTTCATACGCAAGCGCCGCCATATTTAGCTGGAAGCCTACGGTGTAGCCGTTGCCGTTTGGCGCTCTACCAAAATCGGTTCCGTCTACATATGTTATGAATTTGGCATGGATAGTTGTCGCTGTGATTATCGGAGCGGTGAAGTCAAATTCGGTGGTATATGTATCGTCTGTGTACCAGCTGTCGAATATGCATCCGGTTTTAACAGGATCTGCAGGCTTTGTTGCCAAAGCGCCGTATGCTACTTGCTGTGTCGAAAGTATCGCTGCTCCGTCAACAAAAGTCACATTAAGAGTAGACGCAAGTCCTCCCTGTGCTAAATCATAGTTCACTATGAAAACCGTGCCGTCGATGAGCGTAATTTCAAGCACCGCCGCGGTTGCCTGTTTTGCGGACGCCGCGCCGTTATTGCCGTATTCTTCAGGGCAAGGAACTTTGTTTGTAAGATAATTGTTTTCATAAACTCCGCCAACTTGCGGAACGCCGTTTGCTGCGAGGAAAGACGCCGTGCGAGTTGTTATTGTTAACTTTCCGTCCAGTCCGTCAGAATTGTCAGCCGCTTTGTATGTTGCGATTTGATTTTTCGCCAAAGAAGATGTTACTTCTGAAATCTGTGTGTTGCCGTCGTAAATCTTGACCGTCATAGAAGTTATATCTTCATATGCAAGCGCCGCCATATTTAGCTGGAAGCCCACGGTGTAGCCGTTGCCGTTAGGAGACCTTCCAAAATCTGTGCCGTCTACATATGCTGTGAACTTTGCATAGACAGTTGTCGGCGCATTAATCGGAGTCGTGAAGTCAAATGCTGTCGCAAAAGTATCGTCTGTGTACCAGCCCTCAAAAATCTGTCCTGATTTGAGCGGATCAGCCGGCGCTGTCGCCAAATCGCCATAATCTAACTGCTGCGTCGAAAGCGTTGTGGCTCCGTCTACGAAAGTAACCGGAATGATCGGAACAGTAAAATCGAAAACAAGATCTGCATCAGAATATATTTTGGCGTTATCATTTTTCGATATTAAAGAGACAGTGACTCTCCAATCGCCCCCGGCGGTTGCTGTAACTTTAATCGGAGTCGTTGCGTTATAGGCACTGTTAACGGCAAAACCGCTCGTTCCAAAATAGCCTATGCCTGATAAAGCATCTACTGGAATATTCTCATAATCTATGCCATTAAAATATGCAATTTCTAAATCCGAAATATCTTTTCCTGTCGGAGCAACAACAGCCAATTTAACTACCGCATCGGTTTGCGGTGTTGAATCTATTTGACCGGCTAAACTGACCGTTGTCAGGAACGCGACGCCTTGATCTAAGTCTTCGCCCTGATAATCAGTCGAAAGAAGATAATTGTTTATATCTTCAACCGGGAAATTATAAACGAGATTTGCCGCAGAATATATTTTGGAATCATTTGTTTTGCTTACTACCGAAGCGGTAACTCTCCAGCTGCCTTCGATTGCGGCCGTTGCCCGAATTCTGGTAGTCACGTCATATGTTTTTCCTATCGAAAGACCGGTACCGCCGTAATATCCGATGCCTGTTGTGGAGTTAATCGTGACCGGCACAAAAGCAGCACCGTCATAGTATTCAAGCGTAAAATCATCAAAATCGGCACCGGTCGGAGCAGTTAATGCAAATTTAATCATTGCATCCGCATGGGCGTATGAAGTCGCGCCGCCTTTAAGGGTAATATTAGTTTCATAAGGCACAGCAGTATTAAGCGTTGCGTTGGCATAAGTCGTTGAAAGTGCATAATTATCATAATCCCATTTAGCGTAAAGTGTAATATTAGACGTAATCTGTGTTGAAAAATTGAAAACATTTGTCATCGCGACATCAGAGTACCAGTTGATAAAATATGCCTTTGCAAGTGTCGGATCGGTCGGTCTTGTCGCTGTTCTGTTTGCCGCCACCGTTTGTGTCGGTACTGCAGAACCGCCGCCGGTGTTAAAAGTAACATTGTAATTTGTGGTAGTTCCTCCACTTCCGCTGCTGCCTGAACTTGAAGTTTTAATGTTAGTAACTTCAATTATTTTGAAGCTGAAATTTCCCAAAGAATCTACTGCGCATACAGCATAAAATCCATTAGAGGATACTGTGAATTTCCCGGAAGACGTAATATCTGTAAATCCTGAATTCGATTCATATGTATCGCTCGCGCCGGTTGGACGCCAGCCAATATATTTAATCCCATCATCATCGGTGGCGATTACGGTAATAGTAACTTTTGAATCGGTTGTGGTCTCAGGAGATTTTGAAACAGTGATAGTGGTTTCGTTTACAGGATCTTCCGGCTCTTGTTCATCTGTAAGAATTCTGTGTGCTATCTTGCAAAATTCGGCACGAGTGATGAAATTCCCGGGACGAATAGTATTATCAGGATAACCTTGGAATGTTCCGTCTTCGACAAGCGCCGAAATAGCTTCTCTTGCCCATACGGAAATTGATGCCGAATCAGAAAAAGAAGCGTAGCTATTATTATTTTCAGCTTTCTTCTCGAAGGCGCGTGCGAGTAATACCGCAACCGCTTCGCGAGTTATATCGTTTTTCGGATGAAATGTTGTTTCTGACGTTCCGGCAATAATTCCGGCAGCGGCAAGTGCGGCGACAGAATCATAGTAATATTCGCCTTGCGCTACGTCGGTAAACGGCATTGTCGTGGTTTTAGGTTCAGAAAGTATCCTCTGCAGCACAACCGCAACATCCGCTCTTGTTATAAAATCGTCAGGCCTAAATTGCGAATCAGCGCCCAAAACATAACCTTTATCTGAGCACCATGATACTGCCTCAGATGCCCAATGGTTTTCCGGCATGTCCGTAAATGATGCCGCCAATGCGGATATGGGTAACAATGAAATCATCATAATGATTGCCAGGGTAATTGCTGTAAGTTTTTTCATGTTCATACCTCTCTGTTAATTATTTGTTATGCTTATATGTTAATTTGTTGAACAATCGTAACTATATAAATAAAACAATAACTCCAAACATATAAAAATCATATCGGTATCACGGGGAGGAAAATTTCCCTTTTTTACATTTATTTGCATTTCTTCATATTTATTTATAAATTTATAATCTTTTGACAAAATATGATGAAAATTCACTTTCCCTTTTGCTTTGTTTGAATAATTTTGCGCCGAAACTACATGTTTGTAATACAAGTTTACACTAAGCATTTATGAAATACAAGTCTGTAATACAAATTTAAAATATATTAATTAGGGCCTCTGATGTATGACAATAGAATTGTGAAAAATAGGGAGGTATTCAAATGATTAAATTTAAACCACGAAGGCAAGAAAAAAAACCCGCTGAAAGCGGAATTATTTCGATACGCATAAAATTTGACAGGCTTAAACAGATTGACAAAATAGCATCACAATTTGACATCAGCCGCAATGAACTTATATTGCAATGTATAGATTTCGCGCTTGATAACTTTAGCGGCGAATCATAAATTTTATCCCTTTAATGATAGCCCTTAAAGAGGTATGCTTTTATGCGCAATTCTTTATAGCGCGAAAAAATTTAGTCAAAGCAAGAAAGCTTCTCAAACAATAAAAAGAACACCGATTCCGGTGTTCTTTTTATTATTTATTCCAAATATTTTTTCAGTTTTTCTTTTATCTTTTTTTCGATTCGCGAAATTTGCACCTGGGAAACGCAAAGTTTTTCCGCCGTTTCCTGCTGCGTTTTACCTTTGAAATAGCGCAGAACCAGGACATCTTTTTCCCTGCGCTCCAGTTTTGTTATCGCGATTTTAAGCGAAATTCTCTCGCATATTTCGCCGCTGCTATCCGCGCCTACAATCTTTAATAATTCCGCTTCGCCGTCCTCGGTCGGCGAGGAAAGCGAAAGAACTGGCCGCGAGGCCGAAAGGGCGAGGGCGATATCCTCCTCCGAAAGTTCGGATGCCGCCGAAAGCTCGCTTATCGTCGGCTCTCTCTGAAGTTCGACTTGAAGCCGCGCGGTGACCGCCGCAATTTTTATCGCGTTTTCCCTTATTTTCCGCGAAACTTTGATAGCGCCGGTATCGCGAAAAAATCTTTTTAGCTCGCCGAAAATCAGCGGAACCGCATATGTTGAAAACGCAAACCCCGTTTCGGGCTTAAATTTTTCGATGGCTTTTATCAGTCCCACGCACCCGATTTGAAAAAGGTCCTCGTATTCCGCTCCTCTGCCGGCAAATCTTTTTGCCGCCATATGGACAAGGCCGAAATTCTCCTTCGCGAAATTTTCTTTCGCCTCTTTGTCGCCGCTGTTTATTTTATCAAAGATGTCGAGGCAGCTTGTCATTTTGCCGCCCGCGGAAGAAGGCGTATCTCCATCGTCACCCGCGTTCCCCGTCCGGGCGACGATTTTACGCTAACCTTATCCATAAAGGCTTCCATAACGGTAAATCCCATGCCGCTTCGCTCCTCCTGCGGCGCGGTGGTAAAGCACGGCTCAAGCGCCTGCGAAAGGTCATCTATCCCGCAGCCGCTATCTTTTATAACTATTATCACGCGGTAATCCGACGTGATTTTTATATTCATATGTATTTTTCCGCAACAATTGCGGTAGGCGTGGACAATCGAATTTGTGACCGCCTCCGAAACCGCGGTTTTGATATCCGCCAGCTTGTCTATCGTCGGATCGAGCTGAGAGACAAACGCCGCGGCAACCACCCTTGCAAAACTTTCGTTGCTCGACTTCGAGAGGAAGGTGAGCTTCATTTCATTTATTACATTCATTATTTTTCTCCTACTTCGTTGATATTTATATACTTGCCCGCGCCGGACAGCTTAAACATTTTCAAAACCTGCCCTTTTGCGCCGTTTATCTCAACTTTTCCGCCTTTTCCCGCGACAATTTTGTATCGCCCCATCGCAAACCCGAAAGCAGAACTGTCACAAAAATCAACCCCCGAAAAATCAAGGCTCAGTTTTGTAACAGGAGAAGATAGCAGCTCCGCATCGACAGCTTCCCTGAGCTGGACCGCGTTGTGGTGGTCAAGCTCGCCTTGCAGCGCGACACTTACCTCTTGCCCTTGTCTTTGCATTTTTACTTTCATTTTTTCATTCCTTCTTTATTTTTAGGCTTGTCCGCAAAAAAATAACCGTACTACTTAAAATAGTACGGTTATATCATTATCGATTTTTGTCGAATTATTCGTTTTCCAAAATATAATTTCGCGCGGCGCCCGCCATGTAAAGCGAGCCGCAAATCAGCAGCACTTCCGGGGTTTGTTCCCTTGCTTTCTTTATTGCCGACACGACATCCTTTTCGCAAAAAACTTTTTTACAATAATTTGCCGCGACCGCCGCCGCCTCGTTTGACAAAAGTTTTCGCGGGCTGTCCGGCTCCGCCGCATAAAAAGCATCGCAAAGCGACGCGATTTCGGCGATACATCTTTTATAATCCTTATCGCGAAGCATTCCCATGACCGCGGTGATTTTTTTGCCGCAAAGATGCTTTTTCATCGCCTCGGCAAGATACTGAACCCCCGAAAGATTATGACCGCCGTCGAGGATAACAAGCGGCTCTTTTGAGAGGATTTCTATCCGCGCGGGCATTTTTGCATCTTCAATTCCCTTTAGCGGGATTTTCAGGCGGCGCAGAATTTCTGCCGCCGTTATGGCGTTATAAATTTGGTGCCGCCCGATAAACGGGACAAATATCTTTTCGCCGAAATAGGAAATTTCGCTTCTCGAAAGAGTTTCGTCTATTATCGAAAGCTCGCTTAAATCGGGGAAGACTATCGGCGCGCCTTTTTCGAACGCGGTGCCGATAATCAGGTCGCTCGCCTCATTGGCTTGTTTAGGATAAGAAACGACCGCGCCGCAGCCCTCTTTGATTATTCCGCATTTTTCAAAAGCGATTTTCGCTATGGTATCGCCGAGAATTTCGGTGTGATCAAAATCTATCGATGTTATCGCCGCAACCTCAGGCGCTTTAATTATATTCGTCGCGTCAAAGCGTCCGCCAAGACCTGTTTCGAGCACGACAATATCGCAATTTTCTTCGGCAAAATAGCAAAATCCTATCGCGGTAACTATTTCAAACTCGGTTATCGGATCATCGCCGCCGAGCTTTTCCACCTCCGAAAAAACCTTTTCGGCAATCTCCGCCAGCCTGCCCTTGCTTATCATTTCGCCGTTTATTGATATGCGTTCGCGAAACTCGCAAACATACGGCGAGATATAAAGTCCGCATTTTTTGCCGGACGCCGCGGCTGCCGCGGCGGTCATCGCAGAAACGCTACCCTTGCCGTTAGTCCCCGCGATATGCACAAAGCGAAGTTTGTCCTGCGGATTTTCGAGCGCCGTCATAAGCGCGGTCATCCTCGAAAGCCCGAGCTTACTGCCGAACTTTTCGGTGCCGTGAATTTTTGAAATGGCTTCATTATAGGTCATTTTTAAATTCCGCAATTCCCGCTTCCAAATTCTCTTTTTGCTGCAGGAATTTTTCGCGTTTTTCTCTGAGTTCGTCAATTACATTCTGCGGAGCTTTCGCCATAAAGCCTTCGTTTGAAAGGCGGGCATCCACCCTCTCGATTTCCGCCGCAATCTTTTTAAGCTCGGCTTCCTGGCGCGCGATTTCGGCGGCGATATCGACAAGCTCGCCCATCGGAATTTTGCAGGATGCAGCGGGAGTCACTATGCCGATCGCTTTTTTGCCGTCATAGCTTTTGTTTATATATACTTCGGACGCAGACGCGAGTTTTATGATAAACGCGGCGCCTCCGTCAAATAAATCCGCCTCTTTTGTATCGATGTAAACCGACGCTTTTTTCGAGGGAGGAACCCCCATTTCGGCGCGGCGGTTTCGAATCGCCTTGATAAGAGCCATGATTTTTTCCATATCCTGCTCTTCTTTCGAAAAATCAAGCGCCGCCGAATATTCGGGGTATTTTGCAATTATAACCGACTCGCTTTCGTGCGGCAGGGCAAGGTAAATTTCCTCTGTAATAAACGGCATGAACGGATGCATGAGCTTTAATATGTTCGAAAGAACAAAACAAAGCGTTTGCTTCGCCGTCTTTTTCGACTTCGCGCCGTCCTCTGTTTCGTCAAAAAGGCGCGGCTTTACAAGCTCGATATACCAATCGCAAAAATCGCTCCAAATAAAGTCATAGAGCTTTGCAAGCGCTATTCCTATTTCGTATTTATCAAGATTTTCGCTTACTTCTTTCGAAATTCTGTTTAACTTGCTTAAAATCCATTTGTCCGAAATCTCCGGCGCTTCAGGTGCCGCGGCAGAAATATCCTCGTCAAGATTCATAAGAACGAAGCGCGATGCGTTCCAAATTTTATTTGCGAAATTACGCGCGGCCTCAACCTTTTCGGTCGAAAAGCGCATATCGTTTCCGGGCGCATTGCCTGTTGCAAGGGTGAAGCGGAGCGCATCGGCGCCGTACTGCTCGATTATCTCGAGCGGATCGATTCCGTTGCCGAGTGATTTTGACATCTTCCGCCCCTGCGAATCGCGGACAAGACCGTGAATCAAAACGTCTTTGAACGGAATTTCTTTCATGTGCGCCATGCCCGAAAAAATCATTCTCGCAACCCAGAAAAAGATGATGTCATAGCCCGTAACAAGGGTGCTGGTGGGATAAAAATAATCGAGAAACTCGGTTTTTTTCGGCCAGCCGAGGGTTGAAAACGGCCAAAGCGCGGAGGAAAACCAGGTGTCCAAAACGTCTTCGTCCTGCTTGATATTCGCGCTTCCGCACTTTTCGCATTTTGTTATATCGGTTTTGGAAACATGCATATGACCGCAGTCATCGCAGTAATAAACAGGGATTCTATGCCCCCACCAGAGCTGGCGGGATATGCACCAATCGCGCACATTTTCCATCCAGCCGAGATATATTTTCGAAAATCTGTCCGGCACAAAGCGGACTTCCCCGTTTTGAACAACTTTTATCGCGTCTTCCGCGAGCGGCTTCATTTTGACAAACCACTGCTTTGAGGCGAGCGGCTCGACATTTGTGCCGCAGCGGTAGCATCCGCCGACATTATGCATATGCTTTTCGGTTTTAATTAGATACCCCTGCGCCTCTAAATCCTCAAGGATTTTTTTGCGCGCGGCGTAGCGGTCAAGGCCTTTATACGGACCGTCGAATGTTATTTCGCCCTCGTCGCCGATGACCAAAATCTGCTCAAGACCGTGACGGGTTCCCATCTCGAAGTCGTTCGGATCATGGCAGGGCGTGACCTTGACACAGCCGGTTCCGAACTCTTTTTCGACATATTCATCGGTGAAAACCGGGATTTTGCGGCCGACGAGCGGGAGAATAACGTTTTTTCCTATCAAGTGAGTGTATCTCTCATCGTCCGGCGCTATTGCGACGCCGGTGTCTCCGAGCATGGTTTCCGGTCTTGTCGTCGCGACGACGATATAGTCCTCGCTTCCCTCAAGCGGATACTTGATATGCCAGAGGTTGCCCTCCTGCTCGCTGTATTCAACCTCGGCGTCCGAAAGCGCCGTCTGGCAGTCGGGGCACCAGTTTATAATGCGGAAGCCCCGGTAAATAAGACCTTTATTATAGAGGTTTATAAATGTTTCTTTAACAGCTTCGGAGCACCCTTCATCCATCGTGAAGCGCTGCTTGCTCCAGTCGCACGAGCTTCCGAGCTTTTTAAGCTGCTGCACAATCCGTCCGCCGTATTGCTCTTTCCACTCCCAAACGCGTTTTAAAAATTCATCACGGCCGAGGTCATAGCGGGTTTTTCCCTCTTCTTTCCGAAGCGTTTCCTCAACCTTTATCTGCGTGGCGATGCCGGCATGGTCGGTTCCCGGAAGCCAAAGTGCTTCAAAACCTTTCATGCGCTTATATCTTATAAGAATATCCTGCAAAGTGTTGTCAAGTGCGTGCCCCATATGGAGCTGCCCGGTGACGTTGGGAGGAGGGATAACGATGCAAAACGGCTCTTTTTCTTTGTTTGGCTCCGCCTTGAAATATCCGCCATCTTCCCATTTTTTATAAATTTTATCCTCATATTCCGCAGGATTATAAACTTTTTCAAGTTCTTTCATTTTTAAAACCCCGTAATAAAAATATTTCTGATTATTGTATCACAAAATAAGTATTGCCGCAATCGGATTTTCCCCTTCGGCGGGGGTTTAAAAAGAGTATTTGCTTGCCGACGCTTTTGCGGAGATAGACTTTTTCAAAAAATATGTTAAAATGAGTTAATTTTACTAACTTGAAAAAGGAGGGCATTGTTTTTGGGAATTCAGAATAACGCGGCATGGCAAAGAAATGCTTTTCTTTTTCTTGCGGGACAGACGATAACCCTTTTCGGCTCTGCTTTGGTGCAGTACGCGATAAACTGGCACATCACCCTGACGACAAAAAGCGGCACGATAATGACCATATCGATAATATGTGCATTTCTGCCTCAGCTTATAATCTCGCTGTTTTCCGGCGTTATCGCCGACCGATTTGACCGCAGAAAAATCATTATTTTCGCCGATATCATGATAGCTTTTTTCACCGCTTTGCTCGCCATTTTAATTTCTTTCGGACAGACAGGGCTTTGGCTTTTATTCGTTATTTCGGCGATACGCTCGCTCGGTACCGGCATTCAAACTCCGGCGGTCAGCGCGTTTTTGCCCGAAATCGTGCCGCCGGATAAACTGATGCGCGTAAACGGCATAAATGCGAGTTTGCAAAGCGTTATCATGCTTCTTGCCCCTGCCGCGGCGGGTGGGCTTTACGCCGCTATGGGGCTTTCACCGATATTTTGGGTTGATGTCGTAACCGCCCTTGCCGGAACTTTTATGCTGCTTATTTTGAAAGCGCCAAAGCGGGAGATTCCGCCCGCCCACGAGCTGCCCCACTTTTTTGCGGATATGTCGGCCGGATTTAAATATCTCATAAAAACAAAATGGCTTTTTCAGTTTTTGCTTTTCTATGTTTTTATCGCTTTGCTTTTCGGGCCGGTCGTTTTCCTCACCCCGCTTATGGTCGCGCGAAGTTTCGGCGAAGAACCCTGGCGGCTTGTCGTCCATGAAATGGTCTTCTCTGCCGGAAGCATTCTCGGCGGAATTTTGGTCGGCGTTTTTTCAAAAAAAATCAAAAATCAGGTCCGCATGGTCATCCTCGCGTGCGTTGCCTTTGGTTTTACCACTTTTTTGATGGGCTTTTCCCCGAATTTTCTGTTTTATCTCGGCGTTATGCTCCCGATGGGGTTTTCGATGCCTTTTGTCAACACCGGCACCACCACGCTTCTGCAGCTTCGCGTGCCGCCCGACCTGCTCGGCCGTATCTTCGGCCTTGTCGGCATTGTCGGCTCTTCCGCGATGCCGCTTTCGATGCTTGTTTTCGGTCCGCTTGCCGATTATATGAGTATCGAATTGCAGCTTATCATCACCGGCGCGGCGATGGTTTTAATTTCGCTTTCTCTTTTTAAATTCAAGGATATGATCGCCGCAGGAGAGGTCGACAAAATGATTTCCGATTCCGCGGCGGCGGCTTCGCCGGAATAGAGGCGACGCCGCAAAACCGCTTCAACTAAAACAAAAAGCCGTGGGTAAACCACGGCTTTTTTAATTTATTTTGTATTTTTCAAACCTGCCAGATAATCAAGACTCACTTTATGGAATTTAGCGATTTTGATTGCAATATCAAGAGGAATTTCTCTTTTCCCAATTTCGTAATTATGATAAGTTGTCTTGTGCATTTCAAGTCGTTCCGAAATTTCCCTTTGTGATAAATCAGCATCTTCTCTTAAATCTTTAATTCTTTTATACATTATTTTGTCCTCCTATTTGACAGCGTACATCATTTGATATACAATTTGTTTATTCGTTCATCAAACGATGAACGAATAAGATTCAAATCTCATATTTTAGGAGGAATTTATGAAAGCAGATAACGAAATTATTCAGCTTGGCGAGAATTTAAAATTTCTAAGAGAGAGGGCGGGGCTTTCCCTAAAACAGCTTAGCCTCGCCTGCGGCGTTTCGGCTTACATGTTGCGAAACATAGAAAACGCGATTTTGACAAATAGATGTTCTGCGAAGCATCTATTAAAAATTTGCGGCTATTTTGAAGTGTCTCCTGATCAGATGTTTTCGCCGATTAATGTAACCGATCTACCCAATATAAAAGCCGTGGGAAATTAATTTCCCGCGGCTTTTTTGCGCTATTTTAGGACAACACTTTTTGCTCTCTGCTTTTGCCGACCTCTTTTATCTTGCCGTAATCGTTTGCAGGATCCATTTCGGTCAGCATATTCCAATAGCGCTTCGGCATATGCCCCCGTTGGCAAACCGGGTTTTTCCGCTCTTCTATCGCTATCGTTTCAAAAAACATTTTCCAAAGTCCGCGATAATCTTTTTCGGTTTCGTCCGGTGTTGCAAGCTCGAGCTGCGAAAGCGGAAAAATCTCGTGCCGTCGGTTTTGATAAACAAGCGCCTGCCCATGGGTTTTGTCGTGTATCAAAAACCTTTCCGCGTTAAATCGCACGCAAAAATGCGGCGCGAGAATCGGAAGCACATAATTTTTCGGCTCTATCTGCGCGACAAGAACGCCGTTTATATTCGAAAACCGCACAAATCCGGTATAAAGATGCGCCTCGCCGCCGAGGTGCTGGATCGCTTTATTAACCCGTGCCACCAGCGGGTCCGCCACCATAAACTCTATCTTGCGCCCGACCTTGAAAGCCATGCGGATATATGAAATCATCAGAAGTTCTTTTTCCGGCTCGCAGGTCAGGAAAAGGTGATGCACCGCCGAAACCGCCGCCGTGCATACCTTTTTTGCAAGCCCGGAAAGCACCCGCCGCGCCTTCACCTTGTCGGTCGTTATCTCTTTAAGCGCGAAAATCTGCTGTTGCTCATCAAAAACGCTGACAATCGCTATCGGCGTTTCCTTTTTTTCGTAAGCCTCGAACACGCAGCAAAGCGCGCCCTCAAAGCTCCCGTCGTAAATATACGCAAAATTCATACCGCCACCTCGGTGATAAGCATTTTATTTATCTCTGCGGAATCAAGCGCATGGTCAAAAAGCGAGAGCTGCTCGAAATGCGATGGCAGCATATCCCTTTTGTTATCCGCGACAAGTCCGCGCAAAACTGTATTTTCGTTTATTATCAGCCCTTCGAGCATCTTCCCTCCGCAGGTTATAAAATACTGCGCGCGCTTTAGCACAACCCCTATCCTGCGCAGTCCCGCAAAGTCGAGCTTTCCCGCGCGGCGCGCCGCCAAAATCCGGAAAACCGAGGTCGGTCCCACCCCCGGAATACGCAAAAGCTCCTCTTTTGACGCGGTATTTATCTCAATCGGAAACAGTTCCAAGTGATTTAGCGCCCAGTTGCATTTCGGATCTATCATAAGGTTAAAATTTTGATCCTCGCGCTCTAAAATCTCGGACGCCTCGAATCCGTAATAGCGGAGTAGCCAATCCGCCTGATATATGCGGTGCTCGCGCAGTAGCGGCGGTTTTGTGGTGACCGAGGGCAGCGCGGGATTATCGGCAACCGGAATATACGCCGAGTAAAAAACCCTTTTAAGCGAATATTTTTTGTATAGGTTTTCGGAAAGGTGCAAAATCTTGTAATCGCTGTCGTTTGTCGCGCCGATTATCATCTGGGTGCTCTGCCCCGCCGGGGCGAAGCGAGCCGCGGATTTATACACCACCATCTCTTTTTTGTTTTCCTTTATCCTGCCGCTTATCATGCCCATCGGCTTCAAAATAGCCTCTTTCGGCTTATCCGGCGCAAGGGCGCGAAGCCCTTCGCTCGACGGAAGCTCGATATTCACGCTTATCCTGTCGGCAAGGCAGCCTATCCGCTCTATCAAAAGCGGCGAAGCGCCGGGGATAGCCTTGACATGGATATATCCGTTAAACTTATATTTGTTTCGAATAAGCGAAAGCGCGGAAATCATCAGTTCGGTGGTATAATCGGGGTTTTTTACCACACCGCTGCTTAAAAAAAGCCCCTCAATATAATTTCGGCGATAGAACTCTATCGTGAGCCTTGCGAGCTCCTCCGGCTCAAAGGTGGCGCGTGGACCGTCGTTGCTCCTGCGGTTGACGCAATACGCGCAGTCATAAACGCAGGCGTTGCTCATCAAAACCTTGAGAAGGGTGACGCACCGTCCGTCCGCCGAAAAGCTGTGGCAGCATCCGGCAGCGAGCGTGCTGCCGAGCTGTCCCATTTTTCCTCCGCGGTCGCCGCCGCTGCTTGTGCAGGCGGCGTCATATTTCGCGCCGTCCGCAAGAATTTTCAGTTTGGTATAAATCTCCATTTTACGCCCCCTATCGCACAAATGCGGCGCGGATTTTTCCCGTAACAAATCGTTCTTTATCTTTGCCTTCATTCTATCACCGAACATATGTTCGTGTCAACGGGTAAAAATAAGCAGAGCGAAAAACCGCTCTGCATTATTTTATAGATGTGCCCATTTCCGCGGGGGCGTTAATAAACCTGCAGTTAGTGCAGGTGGGTGCGACCTCCGAATCATCGTGCTCCCAACATCTCTAAAAAGAGGAGGTCTGCATACCCGAAATCGGAAAAGAATGCTCCCTTATATAGGTGTAGGTTTTAACAAATCCCCGCAACTGTATGGGCTAATATTAGTATAGCATATGTCCCCTAAAAAGATACAGAAAATTTTTGCAAACAATGATAAAAATTGATTATCCTGAGATACTAATTATTACAAAGGGGGAATCATATGGAAAAAAAGACGGCAAAAAGCCTTAAAAGCGCAGGAACGGGAGTTTCCGCCGGAATTGTAAACGGATTTTTCGGCGGCGGCGGCGGCCTGATTATTGTTCCCCTTCTTAAGCGCTTCGTAAAAATCGAAATCAAGGTTTCGCACGCGACCGCCATTGCTATCGCGGTCATGATGAGCATAGCAACCGGCATCGTCTATCTTTCAAAGGGCGCCGTTTCATTTAACGACGCAAAATTCTATATGATAGGCGGCGCCGCCGGCGGCATAATAGGCGGGCTCTTGCTTGGAAAAATCCCGAAAGCGGCCTTGCGAAAAATATTTGCGGTTTTTCTCGTTTTTTCCGCGGTTAGGATGTTGTTTTTTGGATAGTCCGATAATAATGATTATTTTGGGCCTTGCCCTCGGCGCGATAAGCGGCATGGGCGTCGGCGGCGGCAGCCTTCTTATAATAGTTCTGGTGAGCTTTTTCGGGGTAGAACAGATTATGGCGCAGGGAATAAATCTGCTTTATTTTTTGCCGACCGCCGCAACCGCGCTTGTTATTCATATTATTAAGAAACGCGTTGACTGGCGCGTTGCCCTTTCCGCCGGAATTCCGGGCGCGGCGGTTGCCGCCGTTGCCGGTTTTTTTGCGACAAACGTGGATTCAAAAATTCTTAAAACCGCTTTTGCAATATTGATTTTGATAACCGGCGTTATCGAATTCTTTAAAAAGGACGAGATAAAGGAAGAGCCGAAAGAAACGCTGAAAAAACCGCTTTAGTTCATATCGGATATTTAATATGAATGACGCCGGGCCGCTTTTCGCAGCCCGGCGCTATTATCTTTATGCATTAAAGTACATTTCGCTTTGCCGCAAAACCGCGGAGGAAATGCCGTGCTTTAGTATTCCGCGAGAACGGCGTCGTAATTTTTCCCTTTTACCGCCGCTTTGTACCCTATCTTGTTGACAATCTGCGGAAGGCGCTCAAAAGCCTTGTCCTCTATTCCGCTTCCGCTTGAAATAATTATGTCGGCTTCTTTTATCTTTTCCCTGTATTTCTTTAAAAAAGCGCTTGCCGGCGCTGCCGCAAATCCTGCCCAAAGCGGCGTTATAAGCAGAATTTTTTCCTGCTCGTCAAAAGAAACATCTTTTGAAAGCGATATATCCACCGTTTTATCCGAAAGCGAATAATACCCCCCTTTAACAAAACCGAGAATTCCTTTGAATTTTCCGCCGTCCTCAATTCTGACCGCATCGCAGCCTTTTTTCGCCGCTATTTTTTCCGCAAGTTCTTTGCACGAGCCTGTCCTTGAATAGTAAAAAACAATCATTATTTTCACCTCAAAATCATTTTATTACAGTTAATTGCTATTTACAATTGAATTTAGCCGCAATTTCTGATAAATTTTTATATATTGGGAGTGATTTTTTTGGATTTGTCGAGAACCGCCATGCTTATCGGCGAGGAAGCGCTTTTGAAACTTAAAAATTCGCATGTCGCCGTTTTCGGTGTCGGCGGCGTCGGCGGTTTTGCCGCCGAGGCTATCGCGCGCTGCGGCGTCGGCAAAATCACTCTTGTGGATAACGACACCGTCGCTCCCTCCAATATCAACCGCCAGATAGTCGCGCTTTCAAGCAGCATCGGCAAGCAAAAATCCGAGGTTATGAAAAGCCGTATACTGGATATAAACCCAGAGGCTGAGGTTATTACGCAAAATATTTTTTTTGGCCCCGACAATTCGATCGACCTCTCGAAGTTCGATTATATTATCGACGCAATCGACAGCGTCGGCTCCAAGCTCTTTTTGATAGAAAGCGCGAGTGCCGCCGGTGTGCCAATAATTTGCGCGATGGGCGCTGGAAACAAGCTCGATCCAACGAAATTCGAAGTTTGCGATATTTCCAAAACCTCGGTTTGCCCACTTGCTAAAACTATACGAACCGAGCTGAGCAGAAAAAACATTAAAAACGTCAAGTGCGTTTACTCAAAAGAATCTCCGGTAAAAACCGGGGAGCGCACTCCCGGCAGTATTTCTTTTGTCCCCTCTGCAATGGGGCTTATCCTCGCCGGGGAAGCCATAAAAGACATTATAAAAAGGACATAATAACGTGAACAAAAATCTTAAAACTTTCGTTTTCGGCGCTCTTTTCGCCGCAATAATCATCGTCACCACCGCATTTATCAAAATCCCCAGCGGCCTCGGCGCGGGGTATATACATATCGGCGATACTTTTATTTATCTTGCAGCTTCGATACTTCCCGCGCCAGTCGCCTGCCTTGCCGCCGCCGTCGGCGGGGGACTTGCCGATATTTTCGCCGGCGCGCCGATATACGTTTTGCCGACCGTGATAATTAAAGCGGTTATAGCCTGCTTTTTTTCAAGCAGGGGCGAAAAAATCCTTCAAAAGCGAAACCTGTTCGCCCTTGTTTTTGCTTTGATTATCACCCTTTGCGGCTACTATTTTGCCGAGGTGATAATTTATAAAAACTTTATTACTCCCCTTTCGGCGGTGGGCTTCAATGTCATTCAGTCTGTCGCATCCGGCCTTCTTTACGTTGCGGTCGCCGGCGCGCTCGATAAATTTAATTTTAAGAAAAGGATAGGGTTTTCAAATGATTAAAGAGCTGCTTTCCGAGCTGTTTTCGGCATCGGAAATAGAAAAAGGCGATATTTTTATCGTCGGCTGTTCGACAAGCGAAATCTCCGGCCATAAAATCGGCACCGCCGGAAGCCTTGAAACTGCGGAAACCCTTTTTTCCGAGATATATGAGCAAGCAAAAAAACACGGCATTTATCTTGCCGTGCAATGTTGCGAACACCTCAACCGCGCGGTGGTTATTGAGCGCGCGGCGGCAGAAAAATACGGATTTGCGCCGGTAAACGTCCGCCCCGTAATAAATGCCGGAGGCGCATTCGCCACCGTCGCATATGAAAAATTTGAAAACCCGGTCGTTTTGGAGGATATAAAGGCCACCGCCAAAGCGGGGCTCGATATCGGCGGAACGCTAATCGGCATGCACATCAGACCTGTCGCGGTGCCACTTCGCCTGTCGGTAAAAAAAATCGGCGAAGCACCTGTTTCCTGCGCCAAAAGCCGCATGAAATATATCGGCGGAGAGCGCGCAAAGTATATTTAAGCACTAAAATCACCGCAGCAACCGCCGCGCAGATTGCGCGGCGGTTATTTTTAAATAAAAATACCATTTTGGAGCGATGAAATAAAAGAGGTTTGGGATATATATCCCAAACCTCTTTTTCAAATATAATGATTATAAGTAACGGTCGGCTGTTTTATCACTTGTATAGGTATCTGTATGGCGCGGTAGTCAATTGAAATCGAGATAATTAAAACATACGCCCCAGTAAAATTTCCCTCACAATCGCTCCGCATTCACGCAGGTAACTTGCGGTCACGTCATACCAATCGATTTTCGCATGAAAATGACTTGCCTCAATTCCTAATACTTTCGCTATTCTATCCGCTCTGTAAACATGGAAAGTATTAGTTATAAATACGGATTTATAGTCTTTGTTTAAATAATTATCCAATATTTGTTTCGAATAAATAAAATTCTCGCCTGTATCGGTCGCTTTTTCTTCTCTTATTATTTTTTCCTGCAACACTCCGTTTTGAACCAAATATTTCTCCATTATAATTGCGTCAGCCCTCCCTGCGCTTACTATGATTATTGCGTTTGGGTTTTTCTTATTGTATTCAACCGCTTTATCCAGTCTGTATACTGCCTGCGGTGCGGGTTTTCCGTCTTTCGAACCTTGCCCTAACACAATGACTGCATCTTCCGTAAATGTAGTATTATCTATAGCGCCATAAACACCAAGAAAACTCACAAAGCACAAAATAGCGGAAAAGCCGGTTATAATTATAGCAGTAAGCCATTTTATTTGCATAAGTTTTTCAGCAGTTATGCCATATATAATAAGTAAACCTCCCATGCCTATTACCAAAACAAGTCCCTCAGTATATACCGTTGCAATTGCTAACACCACAGCGTTAAGCAACAACAAAATCCCCAAAACTATCAAAACAAATTTGAATATCTTCATGTTTTACCTTTCCGTGTATTGCTGATTATTATGCCGCCATAAAAGCTGCTTTGGCAAAGAAGCTTTACCCCTGAAAAATATAAATACTGCTTATAAAACAATTTTAACATGTTGATTATATACATTCATCTGGAAAAAATCTCCAGTTAACCTAGATTATAGAGCCGCTTTTGAAAATTTCATCTGTTTTATGATTATATGATTAAGCGCTTAATCGAGACGCAAAGCGGTATAGCGCAAATATTAAAACCTATCGATGAAAAGATACCCTTTTTT